>JAIEOJ010000164.1 GCA_019750575.1 Rhodocyclaceae bacterium
CATGGTGCATGCCGATGTTCACATTCCGATTGCCGATATCCGTTCCGTCTATTCGGTGGCGGATGTGGAGCGCGCGCTGGAGGACGGCCCGCCCGGCCGCAACGAGGCGCTGACCGCCTTCTACGAGAAGATGCGGCGCGCCGGCGGCGAGCGCTTCGTGATCAAGCCGTCCTCGCCGGATGCGCTCGACACCCTGTACGCCGACTGCCCCAACTTCGCCGAAGTCATCGACGAGCTCAAGAAGTCGCTGGCCCTAGCCCTGTCCGGCAACGAGCCGGTGCAATTCACGCCCATGCTGCTGCTGGGCGAGCCCGGCATCGGCAAGACCCACTTCGCGCGCCGCGTCGCCCAGCTGCTCGGCACCGGCTACGAGTTCGTGTCCATGAGTTCGCTGACCGCCGGCTGGATACTTTCGGGCGCGTCCTCGCAATGGAACAACGCCAAGGCCGGCAAGGTCGCCTCGGCCCTGATCGATGGCGACTATGCCAATCCGCTGATCGTGCTGGATGAAGTGGACAAGGCCGGCGGCGACAGCCGCTACGATCCCATGGGCGCGCTCTACAGCCTGTTCGAACACGATACGGCGAAAGCCTTCCGCGACGAATTCATCGACATCGACATGGATGCGTCTAGCGTGCTCTGGGTAGCCACCGCTAATGACGAGAGCCGCCTGCCCGAGCCCATCCTCAACCGTATGAATGTGTATGAGGTGCCGCGGCCCGACGCAGACCAGACACGCGCCATCGCTGCTCGCCTGTACACCGAGATCGTCGGCGAACACAACTGGGGCTTCGCACCCGAGGCCGACGAAAGCGTGCTCGACAAGCTGGCCGACCTGCCGCCGCGCGACATGCGCAAGCAGCTCATGTCCGCCTTCGGCAATGCCCGCCTGGCCGGCCGCGACACCCTGGCAGCCGAGGATTTTCCCGGCGAGCGCCGCGGCAAGAGCCGCCGCATCGGCTTCTAGGCTTGCTCACCCCGCGCCCGGCCACGCCGGCCGGCCGGGGAAAAGTGCACCTTTCGCCCTGATTTGGGAATAAGCTGCGCAGGCTTCACCTGCCGGCCGCGCTTGTCAGCCCCCCGCAAGTGCCCCGAAATTATCATGCTCATGACGATGACATGGAAAGGCACGCGCTGACCTGATGAACGCCCCGCTACCCAAACCGCGCGCCCTGCTGCGCGAGCACTGGCCATGGCTGGCCGGTGCAGCCATCGCCGCCTTGTTCGAACTGGCGCGGCCCTACGCCCTGCAGCAGCTGACCGAGGCATTCCAGCAGCGCCTCGCCGTGCCGGACCCGGCCGCCGCCGTGTCCTTGCCGATGTTCCTATCCCTGCCGCTGAGCGTGATCCTGGTCTGGCTGCCGCAACCGCTGTGCCGTCGCCAGGGTGCGGGTACCAGCTTCCTCATCTGCCTTGCCGGACTGGCGCTGCCGCTGCTGATCAGCGCGGTTTGCCTGCTTGCCGGCATCGGCTATGCGCCGTTTGCCGCGGCGGTCGGCTTGTGGATCGCCATTTCCTTGCACTTCGCACGCCAGTTGCGTGAAACCCAGTACAAGCTGCTGCGTGCGCAACGCCACGCCGAGACCACGCTGAATGCGATTGCCGATGGCGTCCTCAATGTGAGTCCCGACTTTGTCCTGCGCGGCATGAACCCTGTCGCCATGGCCCTGGTCGGTGCCGGCCACGGGCGTATCGGTCAGCATGTGGGGGTGGCCCTGGGCATGCCGGGCAAAACCATCCGCGAACTGGAAGAGATCATCCGGCAATGCGTGGATCAGGGCCGCACGGTGCGCGCACCGCAACCCATGGCCATCGGCAAGCACCAGATGCGCGCCACCACCGGTCCCATCTTCAGCAAGGAAGGCCGCGTCGAGGAAGTGGTGCTGGCGCTCAGCGATGTCAGCGACAGCGTGGCCGAGCAGGACAAGCTGTACTACGACGCCACCCACGATGCGCTGACCGGCCTGCCCAACCGCGCCCTGCTGATGAAGCGCATCACCGAGGCGGTCAGTCAGGCCATGCAGAACGACGGCATCGCCGCGCTGCTCTTTGTCGATATCGACCACTTCAACCGCATCAATGACAGCTTCGGCCACTACATCGGCGATGCCATCCTGATCGAGGTCGCGCATCGCCTGCAGAATGTGCTCGGCCAGCCCGAGTGCGTGGCGCGCTGGGGCGGCGACGAGTATGTGGTGCTGGTCGAGGCGGCTGCCAGCCGCGATGCGGTCACCGATATTGCCCAGCAGATCATTGCCGCCATCAATGCGGCGATGAACATCAACGGCGTTTCCCTGCGCATCAATTGCAGCGTGGGCATCAGCCTCGCCCCGGCCGACAGCATCAATATCGACGAACTGCTGGCCATGGCCGATGCGGCCATGGCGCGCAGCAAGAGCAATGGCGACGGCGGCTATCGCTTCTTCAGCCATGCCATGAGTCGCGGCAGCGCCATCGACATCGAAAGCGCGCTGCGCCAGGCCTTGCAGAAGAACGAGTTCGACCTCTACTTCCAGCCGCAGATATCGCTTGCAACCGGTCGTCTGGTCGGCATGGAGGCACTGCTGCGCTGGAGCCGCCCCGGGCGTGGCCTGGTGCCGCCCGACCACTTCATCCCGGTGGCCGAGGAAATCGGCCTCATCATCGACATCG
Organism: Rhodocyclaceae bacterium; assembly: GCA_019750575.1. Classification (GTDB taxonomy): domain Bacteria; phylum Pseudomonadota; class Gammaproteobacteria; order Burkholderiales; family Rhodocyclaceae. The sequence goes on from JAIEOJ010000164.1 coordinate 2,653, forward strand.
GTGTCTGGACCCTGCATCGTGTTGCCCAGCAGCTCAAGCGCTGGAAGGAGGCCGGCCTGCCGCTGGTGCCGGTGGCGGTGAATGTCTCGGCGCGCCAGTGCCTGGATCACCGCATCACCAAGGTCATCGCCGATGCCTTGCGCTATGCCGGCATCGACGCCAGCCTGATCAAGATCGAGCTCACCGAGGCGGCGGCGATGAACAATGTCGAACATCTCGCCAGCCTGCTGCGCGGCCTGCATGGTCTCGGCGTGCGCATCTCGGTGGATGACTTCGGCACTGCGTATTCGTCGCTGTCCTTCCTCAAGCGCTTTCCGATCAGCCAGCTCAAGATCGACCACTCCTTCGTGCATGACATTGCGATTGATCCGGACGACGCCGCCATCGTCAGCGGCACCATTGCGCTGGCGCGCGGGCTGGGTATCGAAGTCGTTGCCGAGGGCGTGGAAACGGTGGAGCAGCTCAACTTCCTTGGCGCGCGCGGTTGCGACATCGCACAGGGTTTCTACTTCTCGCAGCCCCTCACCGAGGCAGATGCGCGCGCGGTGCTGCAGCAGGGGCTGGCGCACGAATGGTTCACCCAGCCAGCCACTGCCACCCCGATGCGATAAGGACATAGCGCAGGCCCTTGCCTAGCGCCATCCACAGCAGGCAGGGCAGCCAGCGCAGGCGCAGCCAGCCAGCGGCAACGCAGAGCAGGTCACCGACCAGCGGCAGCCAGGCCAGCACCAGGACGGCCGAACCCCAGCGCTGCGTCAGCACCAGACTTTTCAAACCCAGCTTCTGCAGCGGCTTTGCCGGCAGCAGGCGCGCCAGCGCGTAGCTGCTCATGCCGCCCAGGGTATTGCCGACGGTCGCCGCGAACAGAGCCGCGTCCTGCTGCGCCGGCCAGGTGGCGATGAAGGCAATGAAGGCGGCCTCCGAGCCGCCGGGCAGCAGCGTGGCGGCGAGAAAACTGACGAGGAAAAGGCCGCCCAGTCCTGCGTCGGCGCCGAGAAAATCATGCATGGACGCATCTTACCGCGGGTTGCCCGAAGCCCCGGCGGCCTGTAACCTAGCGTCTTTGTCGCACTATGCCTGAACAATGACCTCCGCCAAGAAGAAGCCAGCCGCCAAGAAGCGCGCCGCTGCCCCGGACTATCTCGAGAAGATTCTCAACGCCCGTGTCTATGACGTGGCGGTGGAGACGCCGCTGGATTTCGCACCGGGCATTTCGCAGCGCAGCGGCAACCGCATCTTCCTCAAGCGCGAGGACATGCAGCCCGTGTTCAGCTTCAAGATCCGGGGTGCCTACAACAAGATCGCCAGCCTCACGCCCGAGCAAAGGAAGCGCGGCGTGATCTGCGCCTCGGCCGGCAATCATGCGCAGGGCGTGGCGCTGTCGGCTAAGCATCTTGGCTGCCGCGCCGTCATCGTGATGCCTTCGGTTACGCCGCAGATCAAGATCAATGCAGTCAAGTCGCGCGGCGGCGAGGTGGTGCTGCACGGCGACTCCTTCGACGACGCGTATGCGCACGCCCTCGAACTGGAAAAGAAGCAGGGCCTGACCTTCGTCCACCCCTTCGATGATCCGGAAGTGATCGCCGGTCAGGGCACCATAGGCATGGAAATCCTGCGCCAGCATCCGGACCCCATCGACGCGGTGTTCTGTTGCGTCGGCGGTGGCGGCTTGATCTCCGGTGTGGCGGCCTACATCAAGCGCCTGCGGCCGGAGACGAAGATCATCGGCGTCGAGACCTTCGATGCCGACGCCCTGACCCAGTCGCTGGCCGCCGGTAAGCGCGTCAAGCTCAACAACGTCGGCCTCTTCGCCGACGGTACCGCGGTCAAGCTGGTCGGCGAGGAGACCTTCCGCCTCTGCCAGGAATACGTGGACGAGATGATCAGCGTCGATACCGACGCCATCTGCGCTGCCATCAAGGATGTGTTCGAGGATACGCGTTCCATCCTTGAACCCTCGGGCGCGCTGGCACTGGCCGGCGCCAAGGCCTGGGCGGAAAAGAACAAGGCCAAGGGCAAGACCCTGGTGGTCACCGCCTCCGGCGCCAACATGAATTTCGACCGCCTGCGCTTCGTCGCCGAGCGCGCCGAAGTCGGCGAACAGCGCGAGGCGATTCTCGCCGTGACGCTGCCGGAACAGCCGGGCAGCTTCAAGAAGTTCTGCTCGCTGCTGGGTCGGCGCGCCATCACCGAATTCAACTATCGCTATGCCGATCCGAAGAACGCGCACATCTTTGTCGGCGTGCAGGTCGGCAGCCGTGACGAGGTCAGCAAGCTGGTCGCGTCACTGGAAAAGCACGGTCTCGCCACGCTGGATCTGACCGACAACGAAACCGCCAAGCTGCATATCCGCCATCTTGTCGGCGGTCATGCACCGCAGGCGGCGCAGCACGAGATCCTGTATCGCTTCGAGTTCCCGGAGCGTCCGGGCGCGTTGATGAACTTCTTCGACCACATGCAGCAGGTGCGCGGCGACTGGAACATCTCCCTGTTCCACTACCGCAACCACGGCGCCGATTACGGCCGCGTGCTGATCGGCATGCAGGTGCCGCCCAAGGACAAGAAGGCTTTCAACACTTTCCTCAAGACCCTCGGTTACCGCTATCAGGACGAAAGCGACAACCCGGTCTACAAGCTCTTCCTCGCCTAGCCGCCGACCTGGTCGAGCACCTGGCCGACCAGTTGCTCGAGTTGCGGGCCGGGCAGTGCGCCGCTGACGCGGCCGAGTTCCTGGCCGCGATGAAACACCGCCAGGGTCGGAATCGAGCGGATGTTGAAGCGCTGGCCGGCGGCCGGGTTGGCTTCGGTATCCAGCTTCACGAACAGCAGCTTGCCGCCGTGCTTTGCCGCGGCTGCCTTGAAGGTCGGCGCAAAGCCGCGACAGGGGCCGCACCAGGGCGCCCAGAAATCGACCAGCAGGGGCAGGGCGCTTTCCTCGATGAGCTGATCGAGATCTTCACCATCGACATCGAGCGGACCGGCGAGCAGCGGTGCGCGGCATTTGCCGCAGATGGCATTGGCAGCGAGGCTTTCAGGGGCGATGCGGTTGCGCTGGGCGCAGTGCGGGCAGGTGATTTGCATGACGGGCTCGATGACGTGATGCTGCGCAGATGGGGATGTTTTGCC
>JAIEOJ010000168.1 GCA_019750575.1 Rhodocyclaceae bacterium
CTCCTTACAGAACTTCGGGTGCCAGCGACACGATCTTCATGAACTTCTCAGTACGAAGCTCACGGGTGACCGGCCCGAAAATACGCGTGCCAATCGGCTCAAGCTTGTTGTTAAGCAGAACGGCAGCATTGCCGTCGAACTTGACAAGCGAGCCATCCGAGCGACGCACACCCTTGGCGGTACGAACCACCACGGCGCTATAGACTTCGCCCTTCTTGACACGACCACGCGGTGCAGCATCCTTGATGCTGACCTTGATGACATCACCGATACCGGCATAGCGACGCTTGGAGCCGCCCAGTACCTTGATGCACATCACCGAACGTGCGCCGGTGTTATCGGCAACGCTCAGAACCGATTGCATTTGAATCATTTAATTTAACTCTCCAACTTTTCCCGACCCGGCACTCACGCACCTGACAGGCAGTCTTGGAACCCGTACGGGTTGAAAAATGGCGCACCCGACAAAACCAACCGGACGAACCGAAACAGAAAAGAGGCGGGATTCTGACACCCCGCCCCGATACTGTCAACTACTATTTGTCACTTTCCGCAAGAAAAATGCAAATCAGACGATGCGGGCCTTTTCGACCACACCGGTCACGCGCCAGGCCTTGGTCTTGGAGATCGGTGCGCATTCCTCGATCTGCACGAGATCGCCGGCACCGGCTTCCAGACCCTCAACGTGGGCATGGTACTTCTTCGACTTGATCATGACCTTGCCGATCACCGGGTGCTTGACACGGCGTTCGACCAGGACAGTCACGGTCTTGTTCATCTTGTCGCTGACCACACGGCCGACCAGCGTACGGTGGATCTTTTCGCTAGCTTCGCTCATTTTCCGCTCGCCTTCTGGTGCTGGATGGTCTTGATGCGCGCGATGTCCTTGCGCACCTTGCCGATCTGACTGGTATTCGTCAGTTGCTGGGTCGCACCCTGCATGCGCAGGGAGAATTGCGTCTTGCGCAGTTCCAGCAGCTCCTTCTGGAGATCGGCGTCGCTCTTGCTCTTCAGTTCACTTGCTTTCATGGCTTACCCCAGTTGGCGCGTGACGAACGTGGTTTCGATCGGCAGCTTGGCAGCAGCCAGGCGGAAAGCCTCGCGAGCCAGCGTTTCGTCCACACCGTCCATTTCATAGAGGACCTTGCCCGGCTGGATTTCGGCGACCCAGTACTCCGGGCTACCCTTGCCGTTACCCATACGAACTTCGGCCGGCTTCTTGGAAATCGGCTTGTCCGGGAATACACGGATCCAGATACGGCCGCCACGCTTGATGTGACGGGTCATGGCACGACGGGCAGCTTCGATCTGACGCGCGGTCAGACGGCCACGGCCGACAGCCTTGAGACCGAAGTCACCGAAGCTGACCTTGGCACCACGAGTGGCGACACCCGTGTTGCGGCCCTTTTGTTCCTTGCGATATTTTCTGCGTGAAGGTTGCAGCATTTTCTATTACTCCTTCGTCTCGGCAGCGCCGTCAGCCTTGGGGGCTGCCTTGCGCACGCGCTTGACCGGGGCCTTGGCATCGCCTTCCGGCTTGGCATCGGCAGCCTTGCGCGGAGCACGGCGGGCCGGACGCTTGTCATCAGCGGCTTCCGGAGCGGCTGCAACGGGCTGTTCGTTCTTGCCCAGCATTTCGCCCTTGAAGACCCACACCTTGATACCGATGATGCCGTAGGTGGTCAAGGCTTCCGACGTTGCGTAGTCGATGTCGGCACGCAGGGTGTGCAGCGGCACACGGCCTTCGCGATACCACTCGGTACGCGCGATTTCGGCGCCGTTCAGACGACCCGAAGACATGATCTTGATACCCTGGGCACCGAGGCGCATGGCGTTCTGCATCGCGCGCTTCATGGCGCGGCGGAACATGATGCGCTTTTCGAGCTGCTGGGCGATCGAGTCTGCGATCAGCTGAGCATCGATTTCCGGCTTGCGGATTTCTTCGATGTTCACATGGACGGGAACGCCCATGCGCTTCTGCAGATCAGCCTTCAGGGTTTCGATGTCCTCGCCCTTCTTGCCGATGACAACGCCCGGACGGGCACTGTAAACGGTGACGCGGGCGTTCTTGGCCGGACGCTCGATGACAACGCGACCAACGGAAGCGTGTGCCAGCTTCTTCTTCAGGTACTCACGAACATCGATGTCTTCCTTCAGCATCTGCGGGAAGTTCTTGCTCGTGGCGAACCACTTGGAGTTCCAGTTACGCGTTACCGCCAGGCGAAAACCGGTTGGGTGAATTTTCTGTCCCATTGCTTTTCCTTATTCGCCGACCGTGAGGTAGATGTGGCAGGTTTGCTTGAGGATGCGATTACCGCGGCCCTTGGCGCGCGCGGTGAAACGCTTCATCGAAGTACCCTTTTCCACGTAGATCTTCGACACCTTGAGGGCATCGATATCTGCACCGTCGTTATGCTCGGCGTTGGCGATGGCGGATTCGAGCACCTTCTTGATGATCGCTGCGCCGCGCTTCGGGCTGAACGTGAGGATGTTGAGTGCGTTTTCGACCGACTTGCCGCGGATCAGGTCAGCCACAAGGCGACCCTTCTGGGCAGAGAGGTGAACACCGCGCAAAGTTGCATTGGTTTCCATCGTCGCTCCTTACCTCTTGGCCTTCTTGCCGCCGGTATGACCCTTGAACGTACGGGTCAAGGCGAACTCGCCAAGCTTGTGGCCAACCATGTTTTCCGAAATGAAGACCGGAATGTGCTGTTTGCCGTTGTGCACTGCAATGGTCAGACCGAGAAAGTCCGGCAGCACCGTGGAACGGCGCGACCAGGTCTTGATCGGGCGCTTGTCAGCGGAAGCGCGGACAGCTTCGACCTTCTTAAGCAAATGGGCGTCGACGAACGGGCCCTTCTTGATTGAACGTGCCATGTCTTATCCTTAACGCTTGTGGCGACGCTGAACAATCATGTTGTTCGTGCGCTTGTTGCTACGGGTACGGTAACCCTTGGTCGGGGTACCCCACGGGCTGACAGGAACGCGGCCTTCACCGGTCTTGCCTTCACCACCGCCGTGCGGGTGATCGACCGGGTTCATGACCACACCGCGAACGGTCGGACGAACACCGCGCCAACGCATCGCACCAGCCTTGCCGATGGAACGCAGCGAATGCTCTTCGTTGCCGACTTCGCCGATGGTGGCGCGGCAATCGACGTGCACGCGGCGGATTTCACCGGAGCGCAGACGCAGCTGGGCGTACAGACCTTCACGGGCCAGCAGCTGGGCCGAGGTACCGGCCGAACGCGCGATCTGCGCACCCTTGCCAGGCACCATCTCGATGCAGTGAATGGTCGAACCCACGGGAATGTTGCGGATCGGCAGTGCGTTACCCGACTTGATCGGCGCTTCGGCACCGCTCATGATCGGCGCACCGACGGTAATGCCCTTCGGCGCGATGATGTAGCGACGCTCGCCGTCCACATACAGCAGCAGTGCCAGATTGGCGCTACGGTTAGGATCGTATTCCAGACGCTCGACCTTGGCGGCAATACCGTCCTTGTTGCGACGGAAGTCGACAACACGGTAGTGCTGCTTGTGGCCACCGCCCTGGTGACGGGTGGTGATGTGGCCATGGTTGTTGCGACCGGCCTTGCTGGTCTTCTTTTCGATCAGCGCGGCAACCGGACGGCCCTTGTACAGGTCGGGATTGACGACCTTGACAACACCGCGACGGCCCGGGGAGGTCGGCTTGACTTTAACGAGTGCCATTATGCAGCGCTCCCTTCAGTGAAGTTGATTTCCTGACCCGGTTCGAGACACACGAAAGCCTTCTTCACGTCGCTGCGCTTGCCGGTGAAACGACCGAAGCGCTTGACCTTGCCCTTTTGGGTGGCGGTCTGGACAGAAGCAACCTTGACCTTGAACAGGAGTTCGACGGCAGCCTTAATTTCCGGCTTGGTGGCATCCGGAATCACTTCGAAGACGACTTGTTCGTTCTTGTCGGCGATCATGGTTGCTTTTTCGGAAATCTGCGGGGCGACCAGGACTTGCAGCAGACGTTCTTGATTGAACTTGCTCATGCCAGGATCTCCTCAATCTTGCTGACCGCACCCTTGGTGAACACCACCTTGGAGAAACGGATCAGGGATACCGGATCAGCTTGATGAGCTTCGAGCACCAGCACGTTCGGCAGGTTGCGCGAGGCCAGCTCAAGATTGCTGTCCAGGGTATCGGTAACCAACAGCACGGAATCCAGACCCATGCCCTTCAACTTCTGGGCCAGCAGCTTGGTCTTCGGTGCTTCGAGCGCCAGGCTGTCAACCACGGCCAGACGATCTTCACGGGCGAGCTGCGACAGGATGGCAGCAACACCGGCGCGATACATCTTGCGGTTAACCTTCTGGCTGAAGTTTTCTTCCGGAGTGTTCGGGAAGATACGGCCGCCGCCACGCCACAGCGGGCTGGAGGTCATACCGGCACGGGCGTTACCCGTACCCTTTTGCTTGAACGGCTTCTTGGTGCTGTGATGCACTTCTGCACGGGTCAGCTGCTTGCGGTTGCCGGAACGGGCATTCGCCTGGTAGGCAACAACCAGCTGATGGATCAGGGCTTCGTTGTACTCGCGCGCAAACAGCGCGTCGGAAGCACTCACGGTCGCCGACGATTGACCCTTGTCATTGATAAGCTTCAGTTCCATGGATTACGCCCCCTTCACGGCAGGACGCACAACCACGTCACCGTTCTTGGCACCCGGCACGGCACCCTTGACCAGCAGCAGCTGGCGGGCTTCGTCGATGCGAACGATTTCGAGATTTTGCGTGGTGGCAGAAACGTCACCCATATGACCGGTCATGCGCTTGCCCGGGAAAACACGACCCGGATCCTGCGCCATACCGATCGAACCCGGCACGTTGTGCGAACGGCTGTTACCGTGCGAAGCGCGCTGCGAGCGGAAATTGTGACGCTTGATGGTGCCGGCAAAGCCCTTACCAATCGTCGTGCCGCTGACATCGACCTTCTGGCCGACGGCAAAAATGGACACAGCGATCACATCACCCGCCTTGAAATTGGCGAGCTGATCCTGTGCAACCTGGAATTCCTTAAAGACTTCACCGGCTTCGACGCCGGCCTTGGCGAGGTGACCCGCAGCAGCCTTGTTAACACGGCTGGCGCGGCGCTTGCCAAAGGTCACCTGAACCGCGGCATAACCGTCAGTTTCAGGCGTCTTGATTTGTGTGACGCGATTGTTCGACACGTCCAGCACGGTCACGGGGATGGTGGAACCATCGTCCGCGAACACGCGGGTCATGCCGACCTTGCGTCCGACAAGGCCTAGACTCATTTTTTTCTCCAAATGCCCTGGCTACGATTGGCCGGGCGGCTTAGTTAAAACTACAACAACAGATACGACAAACGGGCGCCCCGGAGGAGCACCCGACATTCTTCTTACTGCAGCTTGATTTCGACGTCCACGCCAGCCGGCAGGTCCAGCTTCATCAGCGCGTCAACCGTCTTGTCGGTCGGATCGATGATGTCCATCAGGCGCAGATGGGTACGAATTTCGAACTGGTCGCGCGAGGTCTTGTTAACGTGCGGGGAACGCAGCACGTCGAAGCGCTCGATGCGGGTAGGCAGGGGAACCGGGCCACGAACAACAGCACCGGTGCGCTTCGCGGTATCCACGATTTCGAGGGCCGACTGGTCAATCAGACGATAGTCGAAAGCCTTCAGGCGGATACGGATTTTCTGACTTTGCATGACAACAATTCCTTAAAGAACAAGGCGTTAGCGGCAAAACCCACTAAAAGAACGCCGGGGCGATTAGCCCCTGACA
>JAIEOJ010000065.1 GCA_019750575.1 Rhodocyclaceae bacterium
GGTAACGGTAGTTCGTCCCTTCGGGACTCCCCCGGCTGGCCTTGCTTCCTGAGCATGACGGCCGCAGGAAAAACCGAATGGGTGCAAATGAAAAGCCCCGCAATTGCGGGGCTTTTTTATTTCCGGACTTCGAGGATTATCTTTCCGACGTGCTCCGCCGCTTCCATCATGCGATGTGCATCGGCGACACGTTCCAGTGGCAGCACCGCATGCGTATGCGTGCGCAGGTTGCCGAGTGCGAAAGACGGCCACAGCTGATGCAGCAGTTCGTCGCGGATATCCATCTTCTCCGCATCCGAGCGTGCGCGCAGCGTAGAGCCGGCAATCGTGAGGCGGCGCGTCAGCACCGGCATCATGTCGATCTCTACCTTGGCGCCCTGGCTGAAGGCGATGACCAACAGCCGTCCTTCGCGGCGCAGCAAGTGCAGGTTCTTGTGCAGGCTGGGGCCGCCGATGATGTCGAGCACGATGTCGAGGCCGCGCTTGCCGATCTCGGCCTTGATGGCCTCGCTGAAATCCTGCTCGCGGACGTTGATGACGACATCGGCGCCCATCTCGCGGCAGATCTCGAGTTTTTCCGCACTGGTGTCGGTGGCGAATACGCGCGCGCCACAATGCCGCGCCAGCTGGATCGCTGCGCAGCCGACGCCGCCGGCGCCGCCGTGGATCAGCACATGATCGCCAGTGCGAATGCGGCCCATGCCGACGAGATTGGCCCAGGCCGTGAACCAGACTTCAGGCAGGCCGGCCGCATCGGCGAGGTGCATGCCGGGCGGCAGCGGCAAGACATGGCCGGCCGGCACCGTGCAGAACTCGGCATAGCCACCACCCGGCACCAGTGCGCAGACCTTGTCGCCGACCGACCACTCGCTCACGCCTTCGCCGACGGCGGAAACCAGCCCCGAGACTTCCAGCCCGAGGATGGGCGAGGCATCCGGCGGGGGCGGATAAAGCCCCCTGCGCTGTATCAGGTCGGGGCCATTCACGCCTGCGTAATGAACCTCGATGAGGACTTCGCCCGCCTTGGGCACCGGCACCTCGGCAGTGCCGATACGCAGGCTCTCCAGGCTGCCGTCAGGGCCGTATTCGACCTGTTTCATTGTCTTGCCACCACTTCCGCTGTCCTCAAGGCCGCCATTCTAAGCAGCTTGCGCGGGTACCGCAAACTCCTTTAAGCACTTGTCATCACTGGCTTTGCCGGGCAAAGACCCTGCCGGCGGGCTGGGCAAGGGGGGGCTTCTGTGGTATAAAAGCGGACCAAATATTTCAACCCTTTTGCCAATCCCGTTGCCGTTTTCCGGTCACAAGCCGGGCCGCGGCTTCCCAACTTTAAGGAGTTCCCATGAAGGTATGTGTTTACGGCGCCGGTGCCATCGGCGGCTATATGGGCGTGCAGCTGGCACTCGCCGGCGCTGAAGTCAGCCTCATCGCCCGCGGCCCGCACCTGGCCGCCATGCAGGCCAACGGCGTCAAGCTGCGCATCAAGAACGCCGAAGGCGTCGAGGAAGAGCGCGTCGCCAAGATCAAGGCCACCAACGACCCCAAGGAAGTCGGCGTTGTTGACGTTGTCATCATCGCCCTCAAGGGCAACGCCATTCCCAACATCATCGATGCCATGAAGCCGCTGCTCGGCCCGGACACGATGATCATCCCGGCAGTGAACGGCATTCCCTACTGGTACTTCTACAAGCACGGCGGCAAGCTCGAGAACACCATCCTCGAAACCATCGATCCGGAAGGTCGTCAGTGGAAGGAACTGGGCCCCGAGCGCGCCATCGGCTGCATCGTCTACCCGGCCGCCGAAGTGGTCGAGCCGGGCGTGATCCAGCACATCTACGGCAACAAGTTCCCGCTGGGCGAGCCGAGCGATGAGGAAACCCCGCGTCTGAAGGCGCTGAAGGAGCTCTTCGTCAAGGCTGACCTCGATCCGTCGCTGCGTGCTGGCGTCGCCATCCGTGACGAACTGTGGCTGAAGCTGTGGGGCAACCTGTGCTTCAACCCGATCAGCGCCCTGACCCACGCCACCCTCGACATCATCGGCACCAACCCCGGCACCCGTGCCGTGTCCAAGGCCATGATGCTGGAAGGCCAGGCCATCGGCGAGAAGCTGGGCGTCAAGTTCCACGTCGACGTCGAGCGCCGCATCAACGGCGCCGTCAAGGTTGGCGCACACAAGACCTCCATGCTGCAGGATCTGGAGCGTGGCCGTCCGATGGAAATCGACCCGCTGGTCACCGTGGTTCAGGAAATGGGCCGTCTGGCCGAAGTCCCGACCCCGACCATCGACGTGGTGCTGCCGCTGATCCAGCTGCGCCAGTTCATGGCAGACAACCCTGCCAAGGACCACTAAGCCGATACGTCGGTCGTAGCAAACAAAAAGCCGCTGGATTCCAGCGGCTTTTTTCATGGGCGTTTGCGTTTGCCGGGATCGGCTGCGACCCATGCCGTTGGGGCGTCACCGCCCGTATCAGCCCCCCCTACGCCGTCACGTGTCGGAAAATTTTCCAGCTCGGTTCAAGCACACCCGTGCTGTTGTCGGCCGGCCGGCCCTGCTCGCAGCTTGAGCGGCCGTCGCTTCAAGGCGCCTGCGGGCGCTTTTCCTTTGCTCTGTCGCCGGCAGCCATGTCGACACACTTTACTGTCGATGACGCGCCCTGGCGCTTGCGCCCCAAAAATCCGCACAATAAATTGATTATTAAAGAAAAAAACTACGACAGTCCTAAATGGCACATTTAATGCTAACAACTTTCTTGTATCAATTTATGTTATTCAAACCCTGAAAGGATAGGAATATGTTGAAACAAGTTGCGAGCGTTGCCGCCCTGCTGACGGCGCTTACGCTTTCCGGCACGGCCAGCGCCGCGCTGCTGACCAGCGATGTCGGCTACACCGGCCCAACCCTGGACCTGACCGCCCAGCAGAACGGCAATTACAACTTCACCTTCGGCCCGGTGGGCTTGCCCGGCGGCATCACCTTTACGCGTGACACCACCACCGCCAGCAATTCCGGTCAGGGTGGCGTGCTCGGCCAGGGTGGCTACGGTCTGGCAGGCAACGGCAGTTTTGGCGGCGACGCTGTCTATGCCGGGCTCGATGGCGCCGAGGGCTGGATCCGCTTTGCCCTGAGCGCACCGGTCTCGGTCTTCGGCCTGTACGTGAATTACGCGCCGGGCGTTGGCCCTGACCCGATCATCGCCGCACTCGACCAGTTCGGCAACGTGCTCGAACAATACAATCTCGCCACCGACGCACCGGTCTCCACCCCCGGCGGCTTCAACGAGTTCCAGTTCCGCGGCATTTCCCTGACCGCGGCAAACATCTGGACGCTGCAACTCTCCAACTCCTACATCATCGCCGCCGCCTCCGCCAATGGCGACCCGACGCCGGTGCCGGAACCCGAGACCCTGGTCATGCTGGCCGCCGGCCTGTTTGGCCTCGGCTTTGCCCGCCGTCGTCGCATCCACTGATCGCCTGACGGCCATCAAAAAGGGCGGCCATGGCCGCCCTTTTTTTCTGCGCGTCTCCGCTGCGCTCAGTGCCAGCCAGAGCGCCGCCACATCATCGGGCGGCGTTTTATTCACCGTGCCCGGCCTCGCCAACAGCCGCCTCAAGCGCCACATCGCCCCCCACGGATGAACGGCTGCCCGGCAAGGGCAGATTGCTCGCACCGCGATAGGCGAAGGCGACCGACATCTTGACGGCGTCGGTCTGGTTGGGGCCGGCCGCGTGGAACAGACCGCTGTGGAAGAGCAATACATCGCCGGCCTGCAGCTCGACGGGAATGCCTTGCGCAAACAGCGCTGCATTCTCCGCCGCATCCGGGCGCAGGAAGTCGAGTGCGTCGAGTTGCTCGGGCTTGATGTCGAAGCGGTGCGAACCGGGAATCACGCGCAGCGCGCCGTTGCAGACACGCTCGTCACCGAGCGCCAGCCATACCGTAATCAGTTCATTGCGCATGAAGCGCCAGTAGCGAATGTCGCGATGCCAGCCGGTCGCCGTGCCGTAGTGCGGGTGCTTGGTCATCACACAGTTGTGATGCGCCAGCGTCAGCATCACCGGCTCCTCCAGCAGTTGCTGCATACCGGTCACGATGCGCGCATCCTCCGCCCACGCACGCAGCACCGTGTCACGATGATAGGCATCCTTCAGGCGACGCACCGTGCGGCCGCCCGGCGCATCCAGCGAATCGGGCGCACCCGGATAGCCGACTTCGGCCTCGTATTCGAGTGGCGCCCGCGCGTTCTGCAAGTGCGCCTGCACCACCACGCGCATGCGCGCGCAGTCATCGGCGGTCACCATGCCGGGCAGGACCAGATAGCCGTCACGGCGGAATTGTTGCAACTGCTCGGGAGAAAGAAAGGCGGACATGCGGGCTGGTTTCAGAATGCAGCGTAAGCACAAGGCAGATGCCAGCGATTCTATCCGCTGGCGCCCGTATCAGTCGTGATCAAAATGCATTCTTGGCGGTGCCGCCATCCACACGCAGCGCAGCGCCCGTGGTGGCCGAGGCGAGCGGGCTGGCGATGTAAGCGACCCGCGAGGCGACTTCCTCGGGCGTGCCGAGACGCTTGATCAGCGCCTACCTTCTCCTCACGCAGTCAGCGATTCAACCACGACTTCCGGATGCTTTTGTGCAATGCGTATCAGAGACTGCGCCGCACCTGAGGGCTCACGGCGGCCCTGTTCCCATTCCTGGAGGGTGCGCTGCGAAATACCCAGGGCCTGGGCAAACTGTGCCTGGGAGAGCCCGGTGCCCTGGCGTGCAGCAGCAACCGCATTGGGTTCAACCACCGTCTTGCGTGCGGCCTGGCCCGCCTTCATCTCGCGCACCGAGCGCAGCAGTTTTTCACCCAGCACCTTGCAGCTCATACTTGCTTTGCGTTCAGCCATTTTCAATCTCCTCGCGGATTGCCTTCAACAGATGGGCTGGAATATTGCCGCGCACGGCTTTGGCATAGGCGACCAACAACCATATCTCGCCATCGTCCAGTACGGTGAAGTAGATCACCCGCGTACCGCCGCGCTTGCCCATACCCGCCCGCGACCATCGCACCTTGCGGCATCCACCACTGCCCGGGATCACATCGCCGACTTTCGGATTCGCCGCCAGCCAGGAGAAAAACTCCAGCCGCTCGCCTTCGCTCCACAAGTCATCAGCGTCATCCACGAAACTCGGCGTTTCGATGATCGTGTACATGGGATCAATATACGTCAATGACGTATATTGTGCAAGGTGGCTTCTAGGTCAGGAAGCAAAGCGAAGCTGACCCCTTTAGTTATTCTATTACCCTCAATTATTTGAGAGACGGCGTCTACCATAACCACAAAAGCATAAAAAATCACGGCGTTAAAATTTAAACTGCATTATCATTATTTTTGGCAGGGGGATGGTGGATAAATTTATAAAACAAAGGGGATAGCATGAAACAGTCGGGGAGAGTTATTGCTGCGTTGCTGGTGATATTGCTCGGCCTCTGCGGAGGCTGGTATCTCTGGGGCGGAAATAAGCAGGCCAAAAGCTCGGCCAATGCCAGTAATGGCGGAGTGCACGTAGTCTCGGTCTATGAGGCAAGAATGCCCAACGGGGAATCGAGAGGCTTCGGAAATCACCCTCAGGGCAGCATCGAGCTCGTCGTCAATGACAGCAACGCCACCTTAGTTCTGCTTTCCTATGAGCCCATCGAGTGGCGCATCAATACAAATGGCAAGCCTCTCAAGCGCGTTATTGCTTCTGGTTATTACGAGCAACGCGTCACACTTGCGGAAGGTGGTGATGCAGAAATCACCATCATGCCAACCAGCCAGTTACGTACAGTGACTGGGGTAAACGAGATTCCTCGTGGACGGGATACCAACGACTTAGTGGG
>JAIEOJ010000102.1 GCA_019750575.1 Rhodocyclaceae bacterium
CCGGGCTCCATCAGCCAGGTCGCGCAATCCGATGCGATTGCCTTCCGCGTGCGTTTCAAGGGCGCACCACCGCCGCCACAGCAGCAATACTGGCGTGCACTCACCCTCGGCCACTACGACGGCATCAACTGGCGCTACCGCCCCACGCCGGAACGCGCCGACCTGCCGTATGTGGCCACGGGCAGCGTCATCGACTATGAAATCACGCTCGAGCCGCACAACCAGCGCTGGTTGCTGGCACTCGAAAAGCCCGGCACCCTGCCGCCCGAGAGCAGCATCAACGGCGAAGGGCTGATCCTCGCCAATATGCCGGTACGCAATCGCCTGCGCTACACCATGCAGGCCTACCCCGACTTCCAGCCGCCGCCCGAGGAGTCGCCACGCATTCTTGCCGCCGCGCTGCACCTGCCGCCCGAGGTGAATCCGCGCACCCGCGCCCTGGCTCAGCAATGGCGCACGCAGTACAGCCGCGATGCGGACATACTGCGCGCCGCCTCCGAATTCTTTGGCCGGCAGCTGCTCGCCTACACCCTGAGCCCGCCGCTGATGCGCGAGAACGCGGTCGATGCCTTCCTGTTCGAACACAAGCGCGGCTTCTGCGAACACTTCGCGTCCGCCTACGCCTTCGCCCTGCGCGCCGCCGGCGTGCCGGCGCGGGTGATCGGCGGCTACCAGGGCGGCGAGCTCAATCCGGTGGACGGCTACTTCACCGTGCGCCAGTTCGACGCCCATGTCTGGGTCGAGGCCTGGATCGAAGGCCAGGGCTGGGTACGCATCGACCCCACCGCCGACAGCGCACCGCGCCGTCTCGACGGCGGCCTGCGCACCGCCGTCAGCAGCGAGGAGGCGCCGCTGATGATGCGGGAAAACTATGCCTGGCTGCGTGAGGTCCGTTATCGCCTCGATGCCGTGACGAATGCCTGGAATCAGGCGGTGCTGGGCTTCAACCCGCAACGCCAGCGCGAAGTGCTGAGCCGGCTCGGCATGCCCGAACCCGACTGGCAGAAAATGAGTGCCTGGCTGGCCGGCCTGTGCGGTGTGCTGATCCTCGGCCTCAGCCTCGCGGCTTTGCGCGAACGCGCCCGCACCGACCCCGTGGATCGCCTCTGGCAAGGCTTTCTCAAGAAGCTGGCGCGCAAGGGCGTGGTGGTGGCGCCATGGATGGGGCCGGACACGCTGGCCCGCCATGCAGCCGCACAAATGCCGCAACATGCCTCGGCAATTCATGCCATCACGGCAGCCTATGTCGCGCTACGCTATGCACACAATAACGAAGCGCGGCGCGTCGATACGCTGCGCAATCTGATCCTCACATTCAAGCCCTGAAAATCATGCACCACAGAGACACAGAGATACGGAGAACATCCTATCGAACCAGCCTGTTGCGTCTTTCTATGTGTCTCTGTGTCTCTGTGGTTCAACCTTTTCCTCTTTCTCCCGCACACGCCGCCGACGCCCAGGGCGTGCGCTACAGCGAGCGCGCCGAGGTGCGCGAATTCATCGCGGAAATGCGGCAGAAGCACGAATTCCCGGAAACCTGGCTGATCCGCCAGTTCGACGAGGCCGACTTCAAGCCGGCGGTCATCAAGTACATCCTGCCACCGGCCAGCCCGCAGGTGCGTTCGTGGAAAACCTATCGCAGCCGCTTCGTCGAGCCGAAACGCATCGCCGCCGGCCTCGCCTTCTGGCAGCAGCACGCGGCGGCCATCGCACGGGCCAGCGCAGAGTACGGCGTACCGCAGGAAATCATTGTCGCCATCATCGGCGTCGAGACCATCTACGGCAAGCACATGGGCGACTTCGAGACCTTCTCGGCGCTGACCACGCTGGCCTTCGACTACCCGCCCCGCGCGGCGCTGTTCCGCAGCCAGCTGGAGGAACTGTTTCTGCTCGCGCGCGAGGAAGGCCGCAGCCCGCGCAGCTACGCCGGCTCCTTCGCCGGCGCACTGGGCCTGCCGCAGTTCCTGCCGGGCAGCATCCGCCGCTATGCGGTGAACTTCGACGGCGATGATCGCCTCGACCTCAATACGCCGGTCGATGCCATCGGCAGTGTCGCCAACTTCCTGGCCGCGCATGGCTGGGTCAAGGATGGCCCCATCGTCGCGCCCGCGCAGATCGACGACACGGCCGCGGCCGCCCTGATTGCGCTAGGCATCAAGCCGCAGAAGCTGCCATCCGAGATGGTTGGTCTCGTCACCCGGCCGGACGCACCGCAGGAGGCTGCGGCCCTGATCGACCTGATCACGCCCGAGCAGGCCACCGAATACTGGCTGGGCTACCAGAACTTCTACGTCATCACCCGCTACAACCGCTCCAGCTTCTATGCCATGGCGGTGCACGACCTGGCCCAGGCCCTCAAGGCGCGACGCTGATCAGGGATCGCTGTCCAGCGCTTCCGGGCGCCCTGCCCAGTAGCCCTGGGCGTGATCAACGCCCATGCGGCGCAGTTCCTCGACCACCGCCTCGCTTTCGACGAACTCGGCGATGGTCTTGATGCCCATGACATGACCGATGTTGTTGATGGCCTCGACCATGGCGCGATCGATGGGATCGCGGTCGAGATTGCGCACGAAGGCGCCGTCGATCTTGATGAAGTCGATGGGCAGGTTCTTGAGATAGCCGAACGAGGACATGCCGCTGCCGAAGTCATCGAGTGCAAAGCGGCAGCCGAGACGCTTGAGCTCCTGAATCAGGATGGTGGCCGAACACAGCTTGGCAATGGCGGCGGTTTCCGTGATCTCGAAACAGATGGCGGTAGGCGGTACGTCGAACTGGCGGAGCTGCTCACGAATGTAGGGCAGCAGGCGTTCATCACCCAGCGTTGCTCCGGACAGATTGATGGCCAGGTGGCAACCGCGCGGATGGCGCGCGAGACGGGCATAATGTTCGAACGCCGTGCGGATGACCCAGAAGTCGATCGTGGGCATCAGGTTGTAACGCTCGGCGGCGGGGATGAAGGCCATCGGCGAAATCTCGCGCCCATCCTCACCCACCATGCGCAACAGCACCTCGTAGTGCCGGGTCGCCTGCCCCGCATCCTCCTGCAGCGGCACGATGGCCTGCCGGTAGAGGCGCAGCCGGTTCTCCTCCAGTGCCTGCGTAATTCGCCCGACCCAGTTCATCTGCCCGGTGCGCTCGGCCAGCTCGATATCGTCCGGGCTGTAGACATGGATGCGGTTGCGGCCCAGATCCTTGGCCACATAGCAGGCGCCGTCGACAATACTGAACACATCGCCGACCGACATGCCCTCGCCGCCGAAGGTGGCCAGCCCGATGCTGACGCCGACGGAAAAGGTCTTGTCCATCCACACGAAACGGAAGCTGGCGACGGCCATGCGCAGCGTCTCGGCGATGCGCATGGCCGGCTCACCCGGGCAATGCTCCAGCAGCACGCCGAACTCGTCGCCCCCCAGGCGCGCCAGCACATCGTTCTGGCGCAGCTTCGCATGCAGCGTCGCCGCCAGTTGCTGCAGCAGGGCATCGCCGGCATTGTGTCCGCAGGTGTCGTTGACGATCTTGAACTGGTCCAGATCCAGGTAGAGCATGGAATGCGTGCTCGGCTTGAACTGCGCCTCCTCCAGCGCCACGCCAAGGCGGCGCTCGAACTCGCGGCGGTTGACCAGCCCGGTCAGGGCGTCGTGCGAGGCCTGGTAGGAAATTTGGATCTGCTTCTGCTGCTCCTGCTGCGCAGCCTCGCGTATGGTGTCGCTGAGAAACTCGAACTCGTAGATGCCGCGGTATTCCGGCAGGCCGTTGCTCTGGATGGACTCGATGATGGTGCGCACCGGCTTGTGGATGATGAGCCGGAAATACAGGACAAGCGCCACACCCGCGAGCAGCAGGATGGCCACGATGGCGTAGTAGCTCTGCTTGATGTTGCTGGCGAAGTCGGCATAGACCTTGCCATCCTTGAGCAGCACGATATTCCAGCCCCAGGGCTCGAACTCGAAATGGCGCAGATAGTATGTCTCGTCGCCTGCGTCGATCTCCTCGATCTCGGCACCGCCGCGGGCGGCGGCAATCACACGGGTGGCATCGAGCCGGCTCAGCGCCAGCAGCATGTCATCGGCGCTGCCTGTGTATACTAGGAGTTGCAGGTTGTTGTTCTGGGCATACTCCTCGATCTTGCCCAGGGTGCGCCCCTTGCGGATGCGCAGGCCGGAGACGGCCGCAGCGGCGTCGCCTTCAAGCAGGCTTTCCTGCAGCGCCACGTCGCACAGGTTGTAGATTTCGCGCGCATTGCGGCCGATATCCTCGCGTATGCGCTCGTCGGCATAGTGCCGCGCCGTGCTCAGGCCCAGCGAAAACACCACGCTGCCCAGCAGCACCATCAGGATGACGATGGGGACGAGCGGTGCAAGGATCCGGAAGTAAAGGCTGCGGGTGACCTCCGGCGGCTTCTGCCTCATCTCCATACCGGCTTGGCGGTGGCCAGCTCCGAGGGCGCAACGACCATCTTGCGTCCGTCCTGCCATTGCACAATGACGGCCAGATGGCGCACCTGCTTGCCGTCGCGGTCAACGCCGTAGCGCCCCATGACCGTCATGGTATCCAGTGAGGACAGGGTATCGCGGATCTTCTCGCGGTCCAGGCTCTGGCTCTTGCGTACTGCAGCCTCGACGATCTGGCCGGCCGCATAGGCGCTGGCGGCATGATAGGAGGGTTCGATGCCGTAGGTCTCGGTAAAGGTGCGGGCAAACTCGCGCGTGCCCGGGAACGGCAGGCTGGGCTCCCACTGCGAGGAGGAAAAAGCGAGGTCGGCATCGGCCTTGAGCGTATCGGCATAGCTCTGTACCGCCGGCCCGACCGTGGCGTAGAAGGCCTTGGGCTTCCAGCCTGTCTTCTTGAGTGCGCGCCGCGCATTCACCGCGTCCTCGAAATGCCCGGCGATCAGCAGGGCTTCGGCGCCGGCAGCCTGGGCGGCACGGATATGTGGCTCGATTTCGTCGGAGCCCTTCTTGAAGACGCCCGCCGAGATCACATCGAGTTCGAAGCGCCGGGCCCAGTCACGCGCACCCGCGTCGATGGCGCGCGAAAAGTTGTCATCCGCCGAGACGATCGCGACCTTGCCGATGCCCGACTTCACAAACAGCTCCAGCATGCCGATGGCGTACTTGCTGCTGGTGATATAGACACCGAACAGGTATTTGCGCCCCTTCTGCCACATGCTGTCGGCCGAGCCGCCGGCGGACAGCAGCGGATAGCGATGCAGCTCGGTGACATTCGAGACAGCCTCGGTGATTTCGCTGGAATACGGGCCGAGAACCAGGTCGACCTTCTGGCGCACAATCAGGTCTTCATAGATCTGCCGGGCACGTAGCGGATCGCTCTGGTCATCGACGATGGTCAGTTTCACCGTCTGGCCGAGCAGGCCGCCGCGGCGATTCACATCGGCCTCCCAGAGCCGGTAGGCCTTCTCGTTCATGGCGCCCAGCGCCGCATATTTGCCCGTCAGGCTCATGGACAGGCCCAGGCGCACCTCGCCAGCCTGGGACAGGACGGGCATACACAGGCAGAGTAACAACACCAGCTTGCGGAATTGACTACACATTTTTTCATCTCCCTTTGCAGCGACGCATCCGCCAGAACCCATTCCGCTTGGGAACAGCGTCTTGCGCACCAAAAAGGTACTACGGTTTCATTCCATCATCAAGCTTGTTTTTCTTGTCAGAACTATATCTTATGGGCCACAGCAGCAAGTCGGTGGTTTTTACAGTCAGGCAAAAATGATAGTTAAGCTGAATAAAAAACGCCTATCATTTTTCACAAAAATCCTTGCAGGCCAAGGATTTGAAGCGCTACCGCAAGCACGGCCCCGCAGGGTGGCACGGGCCATGCTTATAGGCTGTGCATCAACGCCCGCATGGCACCTCAAACTTCGCTGAAAGAGATACCGATGAAGACAAACAAGATTGCTGCAG
>JAIEOJ010000300.1 GCA_019750575.1 Rhodocyclaceae bacterium
CCTTGCGCACGGCGTCATTGACGGCCGCGGCAACCAGGTCTTCCAGCATGTCCTTGTCGTCCATGACGGACGCATCGATCTTGACGCGACGCACATCGTGCTTGCAGGTCATGGTGATCTTGACCATGCCGGCGCCGGACTCGCCCTCGACTTCGATGGAGGCCAGCTCTTCCTGCGCCTTGGCCATCTTTTCCTGCATCTGCTGCGCCTGCTTCATCAGGCCGCCCAGACCGCCCATGCCACCTTTCATCATCTGTCTTTCTCCAATGGTTTCCCGGCAGCGCTCAATGCGCGTCGCCGATGGGTTTAATGGATGCTTCGTTGATGGTGGCATCGAACAGCTCCACCACCTCGCGCACGAAGGGATCTTCCTCGATTGCCGCGACGGCACGCTCCTGCCGTTCGCGCTTGATGCTGTTGCTGCGCGCCACCGGGGTTTCGCCGGCGGCGTGTTCCAGCTGAATGGTGAGGCGCAAGCTGCGGCCAAAATGGTTTTCCAGCTCGGACTGCAGCTTGGCTTGCGCCGGCGGCGACAGCAGGTGCTTGTGCAGCGGCGGCAGACGCAAGGTGATCGTATGCTGATCCAGACCCGCCAGTTCACAGTGATGCGCCAGCTGACGGGCCATGCCGACAAGCTTGAGCTGAGCCGTGATGTCATGCCAGTCGTGCGCCGCAGCGTCATTCTGGACTGCCGGCGGCGCAGAAAAGGAGGCAACAGGTTCTTCGACGCGGCGCTTTGCCTGGGTTTCCGGCTGAAGCGCTGCACGAACTTCAGCATGCGCCGTTTCCACCGGAGCAACCGGCGCAGCAAGGGGTACCGGCGCACTCTTGCGTACCGAGGGCGCGAGCGTGGGCGCGCGCAGCGGCGCGGCGCGCCTGGGCACTTCGGTTTCCGGGCGGAAGGCGACCAGACGCATCAGCGTCATGGTGAAACCGGCGTACTCATCGGGCGCCAGGCGCAGGTCGTCGCGGCCGTGAATGGCGATCTGATAGCAGAGCTGCAGGAATTCGGGATCAAAGGCCGCGGCATATTTTTCAAGACGCGCCTTCTCGGCGGGGTCTGTCAAAGCGTCAGGGGCCATCTGCGCCAGGGCGATGCGGTGGAACAGCGTCGCCAGCTCCTGCAGCGCCGCCTCGAAGGACAGGCTGCGCGTAGCCATCTGGTCGGCCACGCCGATCAGGGCGTGAATATCGAAAGCAGCCAGACCATCGAGCAGGCCGAACAGGTAGTCGTCGCCGACCGTGCCCAGCATGTCGCGCACGCCTGCCTCCTTGACCTCGCCTGCCCCATGGGCAATGGCTTGATCAAGCAGCGAGAGCGAGTCGCGCATCGAACCGCCGGCGGCGCGTGCGAGCTGGCGTAGCGCCGGTTCCTCGAAGGGAATGTTCTCCTGCGTCAGCACATTGCTCAGATGCGAGACGATGTGATGCTGCGGCATCTGCTTGAGATTGAACTGCAGGCAGCGCGACAGAACGGTCACCGGAATCTTCTGCGGATCGGTGGTCGCGAGGATGAACTTGACGTGCTCGGGCGGCTCTTCCAGCGTCTTCAGCATGGCGTTGAAGGCATGACCGGAAAGCTGGTGGACTTCGTCGATCACATAGACCTTGTAGCGGCCGCGCGTCGGCGCATAGGTGGCGCGCTCGAGCAGCTGGGTCATGTCCTCGACGCCGCGATTGGAGGCAGCATCCAGCTCGATGTAGTCGATGAAACGGCCGGTATCGATCTCGGTACAGCTGGAACACACGCCGCAAGGCGTGGCGGTCAGCCCGGTTTCGCAGTTCAGGGCCTTGGCCATGATGCGCGCGATGGTCGTCTTGCCGACGCCGCGGGTACCGGTGAAGAGATAGGCGTGATGGAGACGCTGCTGGGTCAGCGCATGGGTGAGCGCCTTGACCACATGTTCCTGCCCCACCAGCGTGGCAAACGATTTGGGGCGCCATTTGCGCGCCAAAACTTGATAGCTCATGGGGGCGATTTTAGCGGTGAAGGGCGGCTGTGCAAAACGTTCGGTTTTGTCGCCCGGGTTTACGTAACCACGCGGCTAACTAGTCGCCTCCCCCGCTCGGCGGGGGAGGATGGGAGGGGGTGCTTCCACCGGGGCCACCCTAATGAATTTTCCGGGGGAAAACTCATTAGGGTGGCGAGCCTGACCCCCGGCACTTGCAGGAATTGGCTGTGGCTGCTTCCTTCCGGACCTGACCAGGTTGACCACCCCACAATGCGGGGAGACCCGCCACGCCGAATTCTAACAGACTGGGATGATGAATCAGAGACAAGATGCACCATCGTTGCCCGGCCTTCAGTCGAGCAGGAATTTACGGACCCACCCGATCTGATCTGCCGCCATCAGCGTCGGCGCATGCCCAACCCCCGCTATTTCAATGAGTTGTGCGCGCGGACCGCGCTGCGTCATGGCCGCGGCGGTTTCGGGTGTCAATAGGTCCGACGTTGCGCCCCGCAGCAGCAGGGTCGGGCAGGCGATCATGTCGTAGAGCGGCCAGAAGTCGATGTCCTGGCCGCCGCTGGTGATCAGGGCATCCACATAGGACACGGCAATCGCCGGATCGTAGAGAAACTCGAACCTGCCGTCATCGGCGCGGCGAATCACATGCGTGGTCAGGTGCTGCCACTGCGCGTCGGTCAGCGGACCAAAACCGGGACTGACGGCGCGTACAAAGCCTTCGATCTGCGCATAGCTGTCGAAGCGCGGGGCATTGCCGAGGTACTGGCCGATGCGCTTGAGCGATACCGCGGTCAGCACCGGACCCACATCGTTCAGGACCAGCCGGCGGATCGGACTGGCTGCCGATGCGGCGATGCCCATGCCGATCAGTCCGCCCATGGAAGTGCCGACCCAGTCAAGTTGCTGTGGTGCCAGCGCGGCAATCAGCGTGAGCATGTCGGCACCGTATTGCGGCAGCGAATACAGACCCGGATCGGGCAGCCAGTCGCTGCGGCCACGCCCCGCCACATCGGGGCAGACCACGCGGTAGTGATCCGCCATGGCCTCTGCCAGATCGTCGAAGTCCCGCCCGCAACGCGTCAGGCCATGCACACAGAGCAGCACGCGCGGATTGGCGGCATCGCCCCATTCGGTGAATACCATGCGGTGAGTGCCGCCCGGATGTACACAATCGACACTGCCTTCACGCATCTTGCTGTTTCCCATCAACCATCCCTGCCCTGTGTGTCTGGCTGCCAATAGCGGCGATATGCGGCCCTCATGGTCGAGAGGCCGATCTTTCCCGCACTGTACTTCACTGTCACCGCACCGTCGTTATCCGTGCGCAGCAGCGCGACACCAGCGTAGCGCGCCAGTACCGCCGGATGCGGATGCCGGAAGCGGTTGCGGTAACCGACCGGGATGATCGCATGGCGTGCGCCCACCGCCGCCAGAAACTCGGGCGTTGAGGAGGTGCGGCTGCCGTGATGCGGCACCAGCAGAACATCGGCGCGCAGACGCCCGTCAGCGCGCTGACGCAGGGCAAGTTCGGAGCGCGCCTCGATATCGCCGGTCAGCAGGATGCTGCCGCTGGCGCTGGCGACTTTCAGCACGCAGCTCATGTCATTGCTCCTGCCGCCCTCCTTGGCATAATCGGCGGCCTGCGGATGCAGAAACTCGAAACGTACGCCATCCCATTCCCACTGCTGGCCGTCGCGGCAGGGCTGCTGGGCCACCGGCAGGGCCGCGAGGCGATTTTCGAACGGCACCGAACTCAGCATCTGCGCAACCGCGACACCCTCGACGACGGATTCGGCTCCGCCCGAATGATCGGCATCGGCATGCGTGATCACCAGCGCATCCAGCTGCCCCACGCCGGCGGCACGCAAATAGGGCAGGATGATGCGATTGCCGCTGTCAGCCTCCGCGCTGAAGGCCGGACCGGCATCGAAGAGCAGATCGTGCTGCGCGGTCTGCACATGCACGGCCAGACCCTGGCCCACATCCAGCACGGTCACGTGCAGATCCCCCGCGGCCGGTCGCGGCGGCGTCCACAACAGCAGGGCAAGCAGGGGCAGCATGCCCAGCCAGCGGCCGGGCATGCCGCTCGGCAACAGCAGCCACACCGCGCCCGAGGCCGCCAGCAGGACCAGATACCAGGGCGCAGCGGCCTGCTGCCAGGCCGCGTAGGGCAAGGCCGCCAGCCAGTGCATCAGCCACATCAGGGCGGACAGCACGACATGCGCCGGATGCAGCAGGAACTCAAGGCCGGGCACCGCAGCGAGCAGCACCAGCGGCGTGATCACGAAACTCACCAGCGGGATCGCGAGCGCATTCGCCAGCGGCGACACCAGCGAAAACTGCTGGAACAGGGCCAGCAGCAAGGGCAGCAGGCCGAGACTCATGGCCCATTGCGCACGCCCCCACTGGCGCAGCCAGTGCATATCGCCGCGCCCGCTGCCGACGTAGAAGAGCAGCGCCACGGCCCCGAAGGACAACCAGAAACCGGGCGCCGCGACCGCCCAGGGATCGATCAGCACGACCACCAGCAGGGCCAGCGCCAGCACGTCGCGCGGGGACGGATTGCGCCGGCTCCACAGCGCCACCGCAACCACTGCCAGCATGTACAGAGTGCGCTGCGCCGGTACCGCAAACCCGGCCAGGAGGCAGTAGGCAAACCCGGCACTCAGACCCGCCAGCGTGGCGGCACGTTGCGCCGGCAGGCGCAGCATCAGCCACGCGGATCGCCGCCACAGCAGACTCATGCCGGCATAGGCGAGGCCGGCCAGCAAGGTGATGTGCAAACCGGAAATGGAAACCAGATGCGTGATCCCGGTACGCGCAAAGATGTCCCACTGGCTGCGCGGCACGGCCTGCTGGTCGCCGATCGCCAGCGCAATCAGCACGCCGGCATACGGCGCGCCATCCGGCTGCGCCACGGCGAGGCTGCGTTCGAAACGGCTGCGCACGGACTCGCGCGCGCGCTCGACCGCATGGCCGGCAACCCCATGTTCCAGCAGCTGATGCTCGGCACGCGGGCGCACATAGCCGGTCGCGCGTATGCCCCGTTCGAACAGCCAGCCCTCGTAGTCGAACCCGTGCGGATTCAGGTTGCCGTGCGGCTGCTTGAGCCGCACCGTCAATTGCCAGCGGTCCCCCGCATGCAGGGGCGGCACGCGCAGATCGCGGCCATCCGCCGCCGGCGCAGATTCATACCAGGCCAGCGCAATGCGGCCGGGCACCGTCGCCGGCGCATCGACCGCAAACTCGAAACGCCAGCCGCGTTCGGTGCGCTGCGGCATGGCGGCAATCGTGCCGGAGACGACAACATCTTCGCCTTCCAGCGTTGCCGGCAAGGCCTGCGCCAGGCGCAGCTCGGCACGCCAGCTGCCCCAGAGCAGACCGCACAGCGCCGCCAGCACGCACAGACAAACCATGCGCAGCCAGGGACGCCGTCGCCACAAGCCATACCCACCCGCCATGCCGAGGGCGAGCAGCAGCATGCCACCTTGCTGCCAGGTGTCCGGCAGGGCGGCCTGCTGATGCAGCCACAACAGCGCTGCGACAAATCCGGCGATGACTGGGGTCATGCGAAATACGTGTAAGCGCTGAAGTCTGAGGCCGGGGGCTTGAACCCTGATAGCGCATGTTACGACCAAAACACACTTGAGATCAGTCCCTTGGGCCGCACGCCGGCGCTGCCGATAGCATGCGCGTCACGCTCGGGTTATGCTCACGGTCAGGCGGCTGGCGCCGGGCGATACCTGCTTGCATCGCCGCCCTGCGCCACGCATGACGCGACCCCTTGCAAGCAAGCAGCGGTTTTCACCAAGGAGAACAGCCATGAACGAAGAAACCTTCAACCTCAGCATGCGCAGCTTCCTCAAGAAGGTGGGCATCAATTCGCAGCGCGCCATCGAAGGCGCGGTCGACCAGGCCATCAAGGACGGCAGCATCAAGGGCAACGAAAGCTTTCCGGCAACGGTGACGCTCGAAGTTGCCGGGCTCAAACTCAAGGTCAATATCGACGACACCATCCGCCT
>JAIEOJ010000021.1 GCA_019750575.1 Rhodocyclaceae bacterium
GATGCCGCGCGAATCGCCGTATAATCCGGCCGCATCACACTGCGATGCGGCTTGTCTTCATCGCCGAAAACCGCCGACCTGAACGGGCGGCAGATTGCGGAGGTTTCTTGTCTTCCGATTCGAGCAAACAGGCCAGTCTGGCCGGCATGGCGGTTGCCGCCATGGGTGTTGTCTACGGTGACATCGGCACCAGCCCGCTGTATGCAATGAAGGAGGTCTTCACCGGTCATCATCCGGTGCCGCTGACCCCTGAAAATGTCCTTGGCATTCTTTCGATGATGTTCTGGGCGATGACCATCACCGTCTCGCTCAAGTATGTCGTCTTCATCACGCGTGCCGACAACCGCGGCGAGGGCGGCATCATGGCCCTGACCGCGCTGGCCCTGCGTACGGCCCAGGACAAGCCCTATCTGACTGGCATCATCGCGGCGCTGGGCATTTTCGGTGCCGCCCTGTTCTACGGCGATGCGGTCATCACCCCGGCCATGTCGGTGCTCTCGGCCATCGAGGGTCTGGAAGTCGCCACCCCCATGTTCAAGCCCTATGTGGTGCCCATCACCATCGGCATACTCGCCGGGCTGTTCTGCATCCAGCGTCACGGCACGGCCAGCGTGGCCCGCTTGTTCGGCCCGGTCATGCTGTTCTGGTTCACTACCCTGGGTGTGCTGGGCCTGATCAGCGTGATCGATCACCCGTCGGTGCTGGCCGCCTTCAACCCGTGGTACGCCTGGCACTTCTTCCTCAACGAGCCGATGATCGCCTTTCTCGCCATGAGTGCGGTGGTGCTGACCATCACCGGTGGCGAGGCGCTGTATGTCGATATGGGCCACTTCGGTCGTCAGCCCATCAAGTACGCCTGGCTGTGCTACGTCTTCCCCATGCTGTATCTCAACTATCTGGGGCAGGGTGCATTGCTGCTCGACAATCCGGAGGCGATGAAGAACCCCTTCTTCATGCTGGTGCCGGAATGGCTGCTGTTCCCCCTGGTCGGGCTCGCCACCTGCGCCACCGTGATCGCCTCGCAGGCCGTGATCTCCGGCGCCTTCTCGCTGACCAGCCAGGCCATGCAACTCGGCTACTGTCCGCGTATCGAGGTTCGCTACACCTCCGAGCGCGAGATGGGCCAGATCTACATTCCCAACATCAACTGGCTGCTGATGGTCGCCGTGATGCTGCTGGTGCTGGTCGGGCAGAACTCGTCCAACCTGGCCGCCATGTACGGCATTGCCGTGACCATGGCGATGATGATCGATACCGTGCTGGCCTTCATGGTGGTGCGCCACCTGTGGAAGTGGCAGTGGTGGCAGGCGGCGGTTTTCGTGGTCCTGTTCCTGATCGTCGACGTTGCCTTCTTCGCCGCCTGCAGCACCAAGATTGTCGATGGTGGCTGGTTCACGCTGCTGCTCGCGCTTTCGGTTTTCGTGCTGCTGAGCACCTGGCGTGCGGGGCGTGCCCTGCTGCTCAAGCGCTTGCGCCAGGATGCCATGCCGCTGAATGCCTTCCTCGACAGCCTGGACTACGGGGGCCCGCATCGCATCGAGGGCACCGGCATCTACATGACGCCGAACCCGGACGGCGTGCCGCGCGCCATGCTGCACAACCTGCTGCACAACAAGGTGCTGCACGAGCGCATCGTCATGCTCAATGTGCAGATGGAGGACGTTCCGCATGTACCGGAGATCGATCGCGTCGAGTTGCACAAGCTCAAGCATGGCTTCAACCTGCTGATCGTGCGCTACGGCTTCAAGGACGAGCCGGATGTGCCGGCTGCACTGGTCATGTGCAAGGATTTCGGTCTCGACTACGCGCCGATGGAGACGTCCTTCTTCCTGGCCCGTGAAACCATCATCCCGTGCAAGAAGACGCGCGGCATGTCGCTGTGGCGCGAAACCCTGTTCAAGTGGATGTTCCGCAACGCCGATCCGGCCACCGCCTTCTTCAAGATCCCGCCCAATCGCGTGGTCGAGCTGGGGTCGCAGATAGAGATGTAAGCCATCCCCCCAGCCCCCTTCCCGAGGAAGGGGGTGACGGCGGTTCGCCATGCTGCGCATGGCTCCCAAATTGATGGCAGCTCCGTAGTGTTTGTTGGTACGGGTGTCCGCTCCGCGAACGTTCCGCCTTGGCTTGGGACGGCCCGGCGCCAAGGCTGCGGAGTTTTTTCTCCGTAGCTACGAAGAAAAACATCTGAGTAGCTTTTGCGCAGAGCCGCCTCAAGCAAAAGCGGCACGCGCCGGATGGCGCAAACCGTCAAACCTGTAAATCGGAGAGCCCCTTAATTGGGGAGCGGCTAAGCCGCGAACCGCAGTCACCCCCTTCCTCGGGAAGGGGGTTGGGGGGTTAGCTTTGTCCAGTCAGTTGCGCATAGAGGATGGGCAGGCGCTTGCTGAGTTCCTCGGGGCGGCGCAGCACCGTGTAGCCGTTCACGCCGAACAGGTGCGGGAGGTAGTGCGAGCCTTCGCGGTCGATGGTCACGCAGAAGGGCTTGATGCGCTTCTTCCTGGCCTCCATCAGCGCCATGCGCGTGTCCTCGATGCCGTAGCGTTCCTCGTAGTAGTCGATGTCGTGGGGCTTGCCGTCGGTGAGCACGAGCAGCACGCGCATCGCGCTGTCCTGCTTCTCGAGGATGCGGGTGGCGTGGCGCACGGCCGCGCCGATGCGCGTGTAGAAGCCGGGCTTCAAACCCGCGATGCGGCCGCGCGCAATCGCGTCGTAGGGGGCGTTGAATTCCTTGATGCGATGGAAGCGCACCTGTTCGCGCTTCTGCGACGAGAACCCGTACAGACCGAACTTGTCGCCGGTGGCACTGAGCGCCTCGGAGAACAGCATCAGACTGTCGCGAATCACGTCGATCACGCGCTGGTTGTGCGATACCCAGGCATCGGTGGACAACGACAGATCGGCCAGCACCAGACAGGACAGGTCACGCTCGCGGTGCTGCTGGGCGAGGTAGACATCCTGCTTCATGTCATGCGCACCACCGCCGCTCAGGCGCGCGGCGAGGTGGTCGGTGTAGAGGCGCACGCAGGCGTCGATGTCGGGCTCGGAACCATCGGGCTGGCCCTTGAGCCAGTGGCGTTGCGGCACCAGCGCGCTGAACTGCTGCTTGAGCCGCGCCGCGTGCTTGCGCAGATGTTCGGGCAGCTGGATGCCGCCTTCGTGACGGCCGATCAGCTCCTGCACGCGGCAGTGGTCGGGCAGCAGCATGTGCTTGCGGTAATCCCATTCATCGACCGGGATGCCGGGGCCGACGATGATGTCGTCATGGCCGCTGGGCGGGGTGTCGATATCCAGCCGCACCTGGGCGCCGACGGTGGAGCCGTCGCGCCCCATGGCGGTCGGGTTCACACGTTCCTGCTGCTCGTGATTGGCGTCCGGCTGCTTCTTGTCCTTGGCCGCCTCGTTGGTCTGCACCTTGATGAACTCGGCAATCGAGGTCGGGTTGGTGAGCTTCTCGCTATGGACGATGCGCTGTCCCTTGCTGGAGCGGTGCTCGCGTTCCACGCCGCCGTCTGCGGCTTCCCTGGCCGTGCGCACACCGGCCTTGCCGGGTGCGCTTGGTGCGTTCAATTCCGGCGGCGCTTGCAGCAGCAAGGGCGAGGGTTCCATGCCGGCTGCGGCAGTACTCAGGCGCTGCAGGCGCGAGCGCAGCCCCGGGTGCCGTTGCAGGGTGCGCTCGACGGCGCGCTGATTGCGTGCGGCCCAGTCAGCCGTCTCGTCATCGTCGAAGTTGGCGGCGAGCGCGATCAGCCAGTAGTACAACTCGCGGTTGAGGCGGGCTTCGGGAAAGATGGCCAGCCACTGCGGCAGGCGCAGCGTGTCTGCCTGCAGAAACGCGCCGTACTGCACGTCGGTCGCGGCCACGCGCAATTCCGCATCGGTGCCGAGGGCGCGGAACAGCGTGCCGGCCGTGCGCTCGATATCGCGCAGGGCGACGACGGCTTCCGGGTATAGCGCGGTGCCGGCCATGAAAGGTGGGGCTACTTGCGCGCCGCGTGCCACATGAGGGCGCCGCCCACCACGAGAGCGACAAAGGCGCCCGTGGCAACGTTGGGGTGGCGGTCCAGCATGTACATGCCGATGGCGAGCGGGCCGCTGCACAGCCAGATGAAGGCGAGCTTGAACTTGCGGTTGCGCGCGGCGCGCACGGCGGGCGCAAACCAGGCGGTGATGGCAACCAGCAGGAAGACGAGGGCGAGGATCTGCATGAGTGAACCTTAGCGGGCGAAGGCGGCGTGGATGACTTCGAGCAGCGCGGCGGCGATCTCGGCGTCGTCGGTGAGGCCCTCGACCAGGGCAGCCTTGCAGGCGGCGATGGGGTCCATGCCGTCGTTGATCAGGGTGGCGGCGTAGACGAGCAGACGCGTGCTGGCGACTTCTTCCAGATCCACGTCCTTGAGCGCGCGCAGTTGTTGGCCGATGGCGACGATCTTGTGCGCCACCTCCTTGCTGCAACCGGTCTCGCCGATGAGGATGGCCTCTTCCTGCGCCGCCGGCGGGAAGTCGAAGCGCAGCGAGACGAAGCGCTGGCGCGTCGAGGGCTTCATGCCCTTGAGGAAGTTCTGGTAGCCGGGGTTGTAGGAGACGACCAGCATGAAGGAGGGCGGCGCCTGCAGGATCTCGCCGGTGCGGTCGATGGGCAGCACGCGGCGGTCGTCGGCGAGCGGGTGCAGGACCACGGTGGTGTCCTTGCGCGCCTCGACCACTTCATCGAGGTAGCAGATGCCGCCTTCGCGCACGGCGCGCGTGAGCGGGCCATCGCTCCAGTAGGTGGTGCCGTCGCCAATCAGGTGGCGGCCGACCAGGTCGGCCGCGGTGAGGTCGTCATGGCAGGCGACGGTGTACAGCGGCAGACCCAGCCTGGCGGCCATGTAGCCGACGAAACGCGTCTTGCCCACACCGGTCGGACCCTTGATCAGCAGCGGCAGACGATTCTTCCAGGCGCGCTCGAACAGCTCGATTTCATCGCCGGTCGGCTGGTAGAAGGGCAGGTCGTCGGGGTGGTTGCGTGTTTCCATGGTGCGCACTGACTGGCGTGGAGGTGTCCGGAAGCGCGCATTTTATCATGCGCAAATCCTTGCCACGCCGGGCTGTACGCCTCTCGGCCGGTATCCGCCGGGAGGCCACGTATAATCATCCGCCATGAAATCCCTATACCTCTCGACGGCCGCCGACGGCCGCAAGCCGGTTGCGATCTGGTTGCTGATCTGTTGTGCGATGGTCTTCTGTACGCTCGTCGTCGGCGGGGTGACCCGACTGACCGATTCCGGGCTTTCGATCGTCGAATGGCAACCCCTGCTTGGCGCGATTCCCCCGCTCACGCATGAGGACTGGTTGCTGGCCTTCGAGAAGTACAAGCAGATTCCCCAGTTCAGCCAGGTCAATCACGACATGACCCTGGACGGCTTCCAGTACATCTTCTGGTGGGAGTGGGCGCATCGCCAGATCGGCCGCGTCATCGGCATCGTGTTCTTCATTCCGCTGGTGTGGTTCTGGGTGCGCGGCCGCATTCCCCGCGGCTACAAGTGGAAACTGGTCGGCTTCCTCATCCTCGGCGGCCTGCAGGGCGCCATGGGCTGGTACATGGTCAAGAGCGGTCTGGTCGAGGACGTGCGCGTCAGCCAGTATCGCCTGACCGCTCACCTGGGGCTGGCCTTCCTCGTCTTCGGCCTGATGCTGTGGACCGCGCTGGGCCTGCTGCGCGAACGCAGCGCCTATTTCCATACGCCGGCCGCCGTGCGCCGCTTCGCCCTGCTGGTGCTGGGCGTGGTCAGCCTGATGGTGTTGTCCGGCGGTTTCGTCGCCGGCCTGCGCGCCGGCCTCGCCTACAACACCTTCCCCCTGATGAACGGGCATCTCGTCCCGCCCGACCTGCTGGCGATGACGCCCTGGTGGCTCAACTTCTTCAGCAACATCAGCACCGTCCAGTTCGACCACCGCATGATTGCGTATGTGCTGATGGTGCTGGTGCCGATGCTGTGGTGGAAGGTGCGGCGCG
>JAIEOJ010000181.1 GCA_019750575.1 Rhodocyclaceae bacterium
GGCTGGCCGGAAACCGAAGCGGCGCTGCGCAACATGGTGGCCGCCGCCGGCCGGCTGCGTGCAGACTATGCATGCAAGACCAGCTCGTCGGCCAGCTCGCCGGCGGTTGCCTTCAGGTAATCCAGAAAGACGCTGGCAATCGGCGAGAGCCGCTTGCCGCGCGGATAGAGGATGGACCAGCTGGAACGGATCGGAAAGCCGCTGACCGGCAGCACCACCGGGCGCTCGCCCGGCGCCACGCCGGCCAGCGCGTGCATGGAGACAATACCGAGCCCCAGCTCGCCCTCCACCGCCTGACGAATCGCCTCGTTGCTGCCAAGCTCGAGACGCACGCGCGGCGCAAAACCGGCCGCGGCAAAATGCGCCTCGCAGGCGAGGCGTGTGCCCGAACCCGGCTCGCGCATCACGAAGGGCTCACCGGCCAGACGCTCGAGTGCAATCCGCTTGCGGCTGGCGAGCGAGTGCGTGCGCGGCGCGATTACCACCAGCGGATTGGGCAGGAAGGTGTGGCGCTCGACCTCGATATCGGCCGGCGGCTGCGACATGATATAGAGATCATCGGCATTGCCGCGCAGGCGCGCCACCACGCCATCGCGGTTCTCCACCGCCAGCGCCACGTCGATGCCCGGATGCTGCTTGCAGAACTGTCCCAGCATGCGCGGAATGAAGTACTTCGCCGTGCTCACCACCGCCACGCGCAGCCGCCCTTCGGTCAAGCCCTTGAGTGCGGCAATCCGCTGTTCGAAGGCGCTCCACTCGTCGTTCATTGCGCGCGCAGTGGCCACCAGCGCCTCGCCGGCGGGCGTGAGATGCAGCTGGCGTCCGATCTGCTCGTACAGCGGCAGCCCGACCGCATCGGCCAGTTCGCGCAGCTGCATGGATACGGTCGGCTGCGTCACATGGCAGGCCCGCGCAGCGGCGGACACACCGCCATGCTCGGCAACGGCAAGAAAGAGCTGCAACTGGCGGCGCGTGTAATACATAGATATTCATCGATGGATTAAATATTTATTATCTATTTTACTCGATCACTTCAAATCCCTAGCATGGCGGGCGTTTTGACCTCTGGACCGCCTCATGCACGCCCTGCTCGATCCCGCCATCCTCTTCTTCATCTTCGCCCTGTTTGCCGGCTTCGCCCGCTCCAATCTGGAAATTCCGCCGCAGATCTCGCGCTTCCTCTCGCTCTATCTGCTGATGGCGCTCGGCCTCAAGGGCGGTTTCTCGCTGGCGAAATCCGGCATGAACATGGAGATTGCACTGAGCCTGGGCTGCGCGATCCTGCTGGCGGTCGTGGTGCCGCTGCTCGGCTACCGCATTCTGAGCCGCCTCCTCTCGCCCTTCGATGCCGCCGCTGTCGCGGCGACCTACGGCTCGGTCAGCGCCGTGACCTTCATCACCGCAGTGCAGTTTCTGGAGAACCGCGGCATCCCCTTCGGCGGCCACATGGCGGCGGCGATGGCGCTGATGGAGTCACCGGCCATCATCATTGCCGTGGTGTTTGCCAATCACCTGCGCTGCCTGCAGCAAGGCGACAATCCGGAGGCCTGCCACGTGCCGCTCGGCAAGATCCTGCATGAATCCTTTACCGACGGCGCGCAATTGCTGCTGCTCGGCGCCATGCTGGTGGGCCTGCTCACGGGCGAGGCCGGACAGGCCGCGCTGAAGCCTTTCTCCGGCGATCTGTTCAAGGGCATGCTGTGCCTGTTCCTGCTCGACATGGGCCTGATGGCGGCACGCAATATCGGCAGCCTGCGCGGACGCTCGCCGCTGCTGATTGGCTACGGCCTGCTCGGCCCGCTCCTGCATGCCGGACTCGCCGCCGGACTCGCCTGGCTGGCTGGCCTGCCCGTCGGCGACGGCGCCCTGCTCATGGTGCTCGCCGCCAGCGCCTCCTACATCGCGGTGCCGGCGGTGCTGCGCTATGCGATTCCGGAGGCCAGCCCCTCGCTCTACTTCGGGCTCTCGCTGGGGCTGACCTTCCCCTTCAACATCCTGTTCGGCATCCAGCTGTATGTGGCGCTCGCGCAGCGGCTGCTGGGGTAAGGCTGAGGCGAACTAGAGCCCGAGCTGATCCCACAGCGCATCGACGCGCTGCTTGACGGCTTCGTCCATGACGATGGGGCGGCCCCATTCGCGCGTGGTTTCGCCCGGCCACTTGTTGGTGGCGTCTATGCCCATCTTGCTGCCGAGGCCGGACACGGGTGAAGCGAAGTCGAGGTAGTCGATCGGCGTGTGCTCGACGATCAGCGTATCCCGCGCCGCATCGACGCGCGTGGTCAGCGCCCACATCACTTCCTTCCAGTCGCGCACATCGACATCGTCGTCGGTGACGATGATGAACTTGGTGTACATGAACTGGCGCAGGAAACTCCAGATGCCGAACATCACCCGCTTGGCGTGGCCCGGGTACTGTTTCTTCATGCTCACCACCGCCATGCGGTAGGAGCAGCCCTCGGGCGGCAGATAGAAATCGGTGATCTCCGGAAACTGCTTCTGCAGCAGCGGCACAAACACTTCATTGAGCGCCACGCCGAGCATGGCCGGCTCGTCCGGCGGCTTGCCGGTATAGGTGGAGTGGTAGATCGCGTTCTTGCGCATGGTGATGCGCTCGACCGTGAACACCGGGAACTCGGCCACCTCGTTGTAGTAGCCGGTGTGATCGCCGTAAGGACCCTCCGGGGCGGTCTCACCCGGGTGAATCACGCCTTCCAGAACGATCTCGGCGTAGGCCGGTACCTGCAGATCGGAACCGATGCACTTGACCAGCTCGGTCTTGCTGCCGCGCAGCAGCCCGGCGAACTGGTATTCGGAGAGCGTATCCGGCACCGGCGTCACCGCACCCAGAATCGTAGCCGGATCACAGCCCAGCACGACCGCAACCGGATACGGCTGGCCCGGGTTCTTTTCACAGTGGTCACGAAAGTCCAGCGCGCCGCCGCGATGCGCCAGCCAGCGCATTATTAGCTTATTGTTGGGGCCGCTCAGTGGGGTCAACACCTGTTGACGATAGATGCCGAGATTCTGGCGCGTCTTGTTCGGCCCGCGCGTCACGGTCAGACCCCAGGTGATCAGCGGGGCGGCATCGCCCGGCCAGCAATGCTGGATGGGCAGGCGCGCCAGATCGACGTCCTTGCCTTCCCACACGATGTCCTGACACGGCGCCGAGGACAGCACCTTGGGCGCCATGTTGAGCACCTGCTTCAGCATGGGCAGCTTCTCCCACGCGTCCTTGAAGCCCTTGGGCGGCTCCGGCTCCTTGAGCATGGCGAGGAACTTGCCGATGTCGCGCAGCTTCATCACATCGTCCTCGCCCATGCCCATGGCCACCCGCTTCGGCGTGCCGAACAGGTTGCCCAGCACGGGCATGCTGTGGCCCTTGGGCTTCTCGAACAGGATGGCCGGCCCGCCCGCACGCAGGGTGCGGTCGCAGATTTCGGTCATTTCCAGATGCGTGTCGATTTCGATACCGACGCGCTTGAGTTCACCCTGCTGCTCGAGTTGCGCGATGAAGTCGCGCAGGTCGCGGTATTTCATATATAAAACCTTTCACCACAGAGTCACAGAGACACGGAGAAAAACAGAGAAGTCATGCGAAAAGTCCTTCTCTGTGACTCTGTGTCTCTGTGGTTCAGAATTTGACGTTCAACTCAACGACAAAGCCGGCGAAGACTGCGCCACCGAACCAGTTGTTGTGCAGGAAGGCCTTGAAGCATTTGTCGCGCGCGCGGCCGCGGATCAGGGTGTAGTGATAGCAGGCAATCAGGGCCGCCACGAGCACACCGATGTAGTAGGGATAACCATAGCGCATCAGCTTGCCGAACCAGGTCAGCAAAACGATCGCCATCGCATAGCAGAACATCACCGCCGCCACATCGAAACGACCGAAGGTGATGGCGGAGGTACGGATGCCGATTTTCAGGTCGTCGTCGCGGTCCACCATTGCATACTCGGTATCGTAGGCGATGCACCAGAAGATGTTGGCGAGCAGCAGCAACCAGGCACCCCAGGGCACCATCTCGAGGAAAGCGGCATACGCCATGGGAATGCCGAAGCCGAAGGCAATGCCGAGATAGGCCTGCGGGATCGCGAGGAAGCGCTTGGTATAGGGGTAGGTGGCGGCAAGAAACAGCGCCGGCACCGACAGCAGCCACACCGTGCGATTCAGCGGCAGGATCAGGCAGAAGGCGATCACGGACAGCCCCGCGGCGAGCAGCAGGGCTTCCTTCCTGCCGACCTCGCCGGTCGCCATCGGGCGATTTTTCGTGCGCTCCACATGGCCGTCGAAATTGCGATCGGCATAGTCGTTGATCACGCAGCCGGCAGAGCGCATCAGCACCGTGCCGAAGACGAAGATCCACACCACCAGCAGCGGCGGCTGTCCCCAGCTCACCGCCCACAGCGCCCACAGGGTGGGCCACAGCAGGAGCAGGATGCCGATGGGCTTGTCCAGCCGCATCAGGCGTTCGTAGGCATCGAGCTTTTGCTTGAGTTCGGCCAGGGTCATGGTGTCATCACTGCGGGGAGAAAGACTTCGGTCACGATCAGGGGGCGACCATGGCGGGCAAACACGGCGCGGCGCGCCCACAGCTCGCCCGGATGCGCGCCACCACACCAGGGCAGGGCTTTGCGGAAGAGCGGATGACGCGCATCGATGCGGCGG
Source organism: Rhodocyclaceae bacterium (assembly GCA_019750575.1). Classification (GTDB taxonomy): domain Bacteria; phylum Pseudomonadota; class Gammaproteobacteria; order Burkholderiales; family Rhodocyclaceae. Next base: position 4,664 of record JAIEOJ010000181.1, read on the forward strand.
AAATGCAGTGCGCCGCGCTCGACCGTATGGTCATGAAACAGGATGCTGCCCAGCGAACGCCCGCCGATGCCGTCAAGAATGGCCCACGCCCCCTTGAGGTCGCGGTGCGAGATCACCGAGTGCGCAAACACCAGCGGCACGTCGCCGCGCTTGAGCAGTATCTCGCGAAAACGCGCGCGGTCGTGCAGGCCCAGCAAGGGCAGCTCGTCACGGTGCGCCGGCGCAAAACCGCGCGCCAGCACCTGCAGGCTGAACGGCTGCTCCGCTGTGCACACCGACTGCACGCGTCGGGTCAGCGAGCCGGTCTCGCCCAGCCAGGCGCGCAAAGCGGGCGGCAACGACTGGGGGATGCGCGGCAGCCAGCCGCCGGCATCCAGATTTCGACTGCTGATACGCTTGATGCTCATGCCTTCAGAAATTCTTCCGCGCCGGCCAGCCAGCGCTGCAGATGGCGCTCGGCATGGGCCGGATAATCCTTCAACATCGTCTCGGCCGCGCTGCGCGCCGCCTCGATCAGTACCGGGTCTTCGAGATCAGCATACTTGAGCATGGGCAGGCCGCTCTGGCGCGCGCCGATGAATTCGCCGGGGCCGCGCAACTGCAGATCCTGACGCGCAATCTCGAAACCGTCCGTATTCTCGTAAATCACCTTCAGGCGCGCCCGCGCCAGCTCGCCCAGCGGAGCCGCATAGAGCAGGATGCATTCCGACTCCGCCGCGCCGCGCCCGACGCGGCCGCGCAGCTGATGCAGCTGCGACAGGCCGAAGCGTTCGGCGTGCTCGATCACCATCAGGGTGGAATTCGGCACATCCACGCCCACCTCGATCACCGTGGTCGACACCAGCAGCTGGATCTCGTTGCGCCCGAAGGCCTCCATTGTCGCCGACTTTTCATCCGGCTTCATGCGTCCGTGCACCAGCCCGACCCGAATGTCCGGCAGTTCGGCACTGAGCGCTGCGTGGGTGTCGATCGCGGTCTGCAAATCCGCCAGCGTCTCGCTTTCCTCGATCAGCGGGCAGACCCAGTAGGCCTGCCGTCCCGACTTGCAGGCCTCATGCACGCGCGCGACCACCTGCTCGCGCTTACCGGCGGCGACCAGGCGCGTACGCACCGGCGTGCGGCCCGGCGGCAGCTCGTCGATCACCGACACATCCAGGTCGGCGTAGAAGCTCATGGCCAGCGTGCGCGGAATCGGCGTGGCCGACATCATCAGCTGATGCGCCGCGCCGACACCGGCGCCCTGCACCTTCTGCCGCAGGGCGAGGCGCTGGCGCACGCCGAAGCGGTGCTGCTCGTCCACCACCGCCAGCCCCAGGCGCTCGAAGCTCACACTGTCCTCGATCAGGGCGTGCGTGCCGACCACGATCTGCGCGCTGCCATCGGCGACGGCCGCCAGCATGGCGTCCTTGTCCTTCTTCTTGAGACTGCCGGTCAGCCAGGCCACCTGCAGACCCAGCGGCGGCAGCCAGTCCCTGAGCTTGATGTAGTGCTGCTCGGCGAGGATTTCAGTCGGCGCCATCAATGC
>JAIEOJ010000149.1 GCA_019750575.1 Rhodocyclaceae bacterium
CGGAGCGGCGGTAGAATCGGGGCATGAGCTCAGCCCACTTCGTGCACCTTCGCCTGCACAGCGAATTCTCGATTACCGACGGCATCGTCCGTCTTGACGACGCGATCGCGCGGGCCAAGGCCGATGGCATGCCGGCCATGGCGCTGACCGATCTGTCCAACCTGTTCGGCATGGTCAAGTTCTACTCCGGCATGCGTGGTGCAGGGCTGAAGCCGGTGATCGGCTGTGATGTCTGGGTCGGCGATCCCGATGGCGAGGAACGGGCATCGCGGCTGCTGCTGCTGGCAAGAAACCGCGCCGGTTACCTGCGCCTGTGCGACCTCCTGTCCGCTGCTTACATCGGCGACCGCAAGGACAGTCGTGCGGAAATCCCCCATGCCGACCTGGCCAGTGGCGACAACAGCAACCTGATCGCATTGTCCGGCGGCCCCTTCGGCGACATCGCCCAGCTCATCGTGGCCGGCAAGGGCGCGGATGCCGTGGCCCGTGCACGCCACTGGGCGGCGTTGTTTCCCGGCAGTTTCTATATCGAGGTGCAGCGTCCGCAAGGCAGGAGCGGCAATCCGCAGCAGGAGATGCTGGTTCAGGCCAGCGCGCAGCTGGCGGGCGAGCTGTTTCTGCCGCTGGTGGCGACGCATCCGGTCCAGTTCATGGACCGCGAGGACTTCAAGGCGCACGAGGCGCGTACCTGCATCGCCGAAGGCTATGTGCTGTCCGATCCGCGCCGTCCCAGGAATTTTCACGAGGAACAGTATTTCAAGACCCAGGCCGAGATGGCCGAGCTGTTTGCCGATTATCCGGAAGCGCTGGAAAACAGCCTGGAGATTGCGCGGCGCTGCAACGTCTCGATCGAACTGGGCAAGCCCAAGCTGCCGCTGTTTCCCACGCCGGACGGTCTGACCCTGGACGAATTCCTGGCGCAGGAGGCGCATGAAAAGCTGGAGGTGCGCCTCGCCCAGCTTTATCCCGAGGTTGCCGAGCGCGACAGCCAGCGCCCGCGCTACACCGAGCGTCTCGAATTCGAGATCGGCATCATCCAGCAGATGGGCTTCCCCGGCTACTTCCTGATCGTGGCCGACTTCATTACCTGGGCCAAGAACAACGGCGTGCCGGTCGGCCCCGGTCGCGGTTCCGGCGCCGGTTCGCTGGTGGCGTATTCACTGGGTATCACGGACCTCGATCCGCTTGAGTACGACTTGCTGTTCGAGCGCTTCCTGAATCCGGAGCGGGTTTCCATGCCCGACTTCGACATCGACTTCTGCCAGGACGGCCGCGACCGCGTCATTCAGTACGTGAAGGACAAGTACGGCCACCATGCCGTGTCGCAGATCGCCACCTTCGGCACCATGGCGGCCAAGGCCGTGATCCGCGACTGCGGACGGGTGCTCGACCTGCCCTTCAACTTCGTCGACCAGTTCGCCAAGCTGATTCCGAACGAGCTCGGCATCTCGCTGGCCGAGGCCTACGAAAAAGAGCCGCAGATGAAGGCGCGTGTCGAGCAGGAAGAGGAGCTCGCCGAACTCTGGGAGCTGGCGACCAAGCTCGAAGGCATGACGCGCAACATCGGCATGCACGCCGGCGGCGTGCTGATCTCGCCGGGCAAGCTGACCGACTTCTGTCCGCTGTATGCGGCACAGGGTACCGACTCCGTGGTGTCGCAGTTCGACAAGGACGATGTGGAAAAGGTCGGCCTGGTCAAGTTCGACTTCCTCGGCCTGCGCACCCTGACCATTCTCGACGAGGCGCTCGCCTTCGTGAAGAAGCTGGACCCGTCGCGTGCCGACTTCCGTCTGGAAGATATTCCGCTCACGGACAAGGCGACCTACGATCTGTTTGCCTCGGGCAACACCACGGCGGTGTTCCAGTCCGAATCGCGCTCGGCCAAGGACCTCGAAAAGCGCCTGCGCGGCGATACCTTTGAAGACATCATTGCGCTGATGGCGCTGAACCGTCCCGGTCCGCTCGGTTCGGGCATGGTGGATGACTTCATCAACCGCAAGAAGCAGCAGGTGCAGAGCGGTCGCGGCAATCCGGACTGGTACTTCCACAAGGACCTCGAGCCCATCCTCAAGTCGACCTACGGCGTCATCGTCTATCAGGAACAGGTGATGCTGGTCGCGCAGATCCTGGCCGGCTATACCCTGGGCGGCGCCGACATGTTGCGCCGCGCCATGGGCAAGAAGAAGCCGGAGGAAATGGCCGAGCACCGCAAGCTGTTTACAGATGGCGCGGAGAAGCGCGGTGTGCCGCCGGCGCTTGCAACCCAGCTGTTCGACCTGATGGAAAAGTTCGCCGAGTACGGCTTCAACAAGTCGCACTCTGCCGCGTATGCGCTGGTCGCCTTCCAGACCGGCTGGCTCAAGCACTACTACCCGACCGCCTTCATGGCGGCGACGATGTCGTCCGAAATGGCCGACACCGACAAGGTGCAGATCTTCTACCAGGACTGCCTCGCCAACAACATCAAGTTCCTGCCGCCGGATGTGAATGCCAGCGGCATCCGCTTCGAGCCGACCGACATGGCCACCATCCGCTACGGTCTGGGCGCCATCAAGGGCACGGGCGAGGCGGCCTTGTCCGCGCTGATTCGCGCACGCGAGAAGGACGGTCCCTTCAAGGACCTGTTCGACTTCTGCCGGCGCGTGGACAAGCGTGTTGCAAACCGTCGCGTGGTCGAGGCGCTGATCCGTGCCGGCGCCTTCGATACCATCGATCCCGATCGCGCCAAGCTGTTTGCCTCGGTCGGCATCGCCATCGAGGCCGCCGACCAGGCCGAGCGCAATGCCTTGCAGAGCGGCCTGTTCGACATGGGCGGCGATGCCGACGCGCATGCGCCGCAGTACGCGCTCAAGCACGAGCGCTGGGACGAGCGCAGGCAGTTGCTGGAGGAAAAGCAGGCGCTCGGCTTCTTCTACTCCGGCCACCCCTTCAACGCCTATCGCCGCGAGCTGGCGCCGTTCGTGCGCAAGGGCCTGGCGCAGCTCACGCCGGGCAAGGAGCCTGTGCTGATGGCGGGTGTGGTGCTGAGCACGCGCACGCAGATGACCCGGCGCGGCAAGATGGCCGTGATCACGCTTGACGATGCGACGGCCCAGCTTGAAGTGACGGTGTTCAACGAGCTGTGGGATGCCGAGCGCGCCAAGATCCGGGAAGATGAAATCCTGCTGATCGAGGGCAAGGTCAGCCACGATGATTTCTCCGGCGGCCTGCGCGTAACCGCGGAACGCCTGATGACCCTGGGCGAGGCACGCAGCCGGTTTGCGCGTGCCCTGCAACTGTCGATGAACGGCAATTCCATCGAGGGCCGCTATGCCGAGAAACTGCGCGCCCTGCTCACGCCCTACCGCAACGGTGCCTGCCCGGTGCGGGTGGCCTACCGCAACCACGAGGCCGAGGTCGAGCTTGGCCTGTCCGATGCATGGCGCATCCGCCTCGATGATGAATTGCTGGTCAGCCTGCGTGAATGGCTCAAGCCCGAGAACGTGAAAGTCATTTATCCTTAGGCCCCGCTGCGGCCTGCCCGACCGTAGCGCTGCTTCAGTTTCTCTTCATAAAAAGCTGTACTTTCAGGGAGTCGTCCATGGGTCTCGGTAGCCTGCTTTTTCTCGGCCTGGTCGCGGTAGTTCTGATCTACGCCATCGTCGTCTACAACAGCCTGGTCCGGGTCAAGCATGCCGTGGCCAAGGCGTGGGCCAACATCGATGTCGTGCTCAAGCAGCGTCACGACGAACTGCCCAAGCTGGTCGAGGTCTGCAAGCAGTACAAGCAGTTCGAGTCGAGCACGCTGGAGCGCGTGATCGCGGCGCGCGCGCAGGTGCACAGCGCACGCGAGCATCAGGACATCGCGGCGCTGGGCGAGGCCGAGGGCATGTTGCGCATGGGGCTGGGCCGCATCTTCGCAGTGGCCGAGGCCTATCCGGAACTGCGCGCCAACGAGAACTTCATGCAGCTGCAGACGCGCATCTCGCAACTCGAGAATGCCATCGCCGACCGCCGCGAGTTCTACAACGAGAGCGTCAATATCAACAACGTGCGCATCGAGCAGTTTCCGGATGCCATCGTGGCCAGGCTGTTCCACTTTGACGCGCGGCCGCTGCTCGAATTCGCCACGGTCGAAAAGGCCGATGTGGACGTCAAGGCCCTGTTCGGCTGATTCATGTTGTTCGCGCATGGCGGCGGTACCGCCCGGCGGCTGACCGACGGCTTCGGCCGCTTTGTCGTTTCCGGCGGCCAGCTGATCCTGCTGTTCATCGGCTTTCAGATTGAGGATCCGCGCGGCTGGCTAGGCATTGCCATCGGCATCGCTGCCCTCAGCGTGTTCGGCTGGCTGGGCGCGCTGCGTCGCTGGCGCAGCATCCGCGACACGCCCACCTCGCAGGTCGCCAGCGCGGCCCAGGGCTATGTCGAGCTGATCGGGCGCGGCAAGGCGCTGGAAGGCCTGCCGCTGGTGTCGCCGCTGACCGGCCTGCCCTGCCTCTGGTACCACTACACCGTCGAGGAGAAGGACGGCGATGGCAGATGGAAGCATCAGCGCAGCGAAACCTCCGAGCTGTCCTTCATCATCCGTGATGCCAGCGGCGAGTGCCTGGTCGATCCGGAAGGCGCCGAGGTGCTATCGCTACGCAAGGACAGCTGGGAGCGCGGCGATGAGCGTTATACGCAATGGCTGCTGCTGCAGGAGGAAAAAATCTACGTGCTCGGGCAGTTCGCCACGCGCAGCAGTCTGGTGCTGGAACTGGACCGGAATGCCGACATCGGCGAGCTGCTGGCCGAGTGGAAGCGTAACCATCCGCAACTGCTCAAGCGTTTCGATCTCGACAGCGATGGCGAACTCAGCCTCAGGGAGTGGGAGCTGGCCCGCAATGCCGCGCGCCGCGAGGTGGAGGCGCGCCACCGCGAGCTGCGCAGCGCGCCCGATCTGCATGTCATGCACTATCCGGAGGACGGGCGGCTCTACCTGATCTCGAACATGGAACCCGAGAAGCTGGCACGCCGCTACCAGTGGTGGGCCTGGGCCCATCTGCTGGTGTTCTTCGCCGGCATCGCCGGCGCCTTCCACGCCTTCCGGCTGGCGTTCTAGTTCAGCCGCTCAGGCCCGCCGCCCTGGCGCGGGCGGTGTGTAGCTTGCGATAGCTGTCGAGCAGGCGCTGATGGCGGTCCAGCCCTTCCAGTCGCATGCTCGTCGGCGTCAGGCCGTGGAAGCGCACGCTGCCATTGACCGAGCCGATCACCGCATCCATGCGGGCGTCGCCGAACATGCGGCGGAAGTTTGCCTCGTAGTCGGCCAGCTCCATCTCCTCGTCGAGCTCGACTTCCAGCACGACGTTCAGGGCCTGATAGAACAGGCCGCGCTCGACCGTGTTCTCGTTGAACTGCAGGAAGGCCTCGACCAGTTCCTTGGCTGCCTCGAACTCGTTCAAGGCAAGATTGATCAACAGCTTCAGCTCCAGAACGGTGAGCTGGCCCCACTCCGTGTTCTCGTCGAACTCGACCCCGATCAGGGTGATGATGTCAGTGTAGTCGTCGAGCTCGCTCTCCTCCAGGCGCGCCAGCAGCGCCTCCAGCGCGTCGTCGTCGAGGCGGTGCAGGTTGAGGATGTCTTCGCGGAAGGCGAGGGCCTTGTTGGTGTTGTCCCAGATCAGGTCTTCGACCGGATAGACCTCGGAATAGCCGGGCACAAGAATGCGGCAGGCGACGGCACCAAGCTGGTCGTACACCGCCACGTACACTTCCTTGCCCATGTCGGCGAGGATGCCGAACAGGGTGGCGGCTTCGTCGGCATTCGAATTTTCACCGCGGGCGGAGAAATCCCACTCGACGAAATCGTAATCTGCTCTGGCGCTGAAAAAGCGCCACGACACTACGCCGCTGGAATCGATGAAATGTTCGACGAAGTTGTTCGGTTCGGTGACGGCGTTGCTCTCAAACGTCGGCCGCGGCAGATCGTTGAGCCCTTCAAAACTGCGGCCCTGCAGCAACTCGGTCAGACTGCGTTCCAGTGCGATCTCGAAACTGGGGTGGGCGCCGAAGGAGGCAAACACGCCGCCGGTGCGCGGATTCATCAGCGTCACGCACATCACCGGATACTGCCCGCCCAGGGAGGCATCCTTAACCAGCACCGGAAAGCCCTGCTCCTCAAGGCCCTGGATGCCGGCGACGATGCCCGGATATTTCGCCAGCACATCCGGTGGCACATCCGGCAGGGCGATTTCGCCTTCGAGAATCTCGCGCTTGAC
>JAIEOJ010000060.1 GCA_019750575.1 Rhodocyclaceae bacterium
ACCTGGCGGGAAATCGTGCAGTGACGGCCATGGCAGCGACGCCTGCGCTTGATACGGCAACGCGGCGACTGCTCTACTGTGTGCTCGCATCGGTGGTATTGCACACCGCTGTGAGCACACTCAAGCCCGGCATGCAGTTCGGCACGGAAACACCGGCGGCAAACGTTGCACGCACACCGGCAGTGCTTGAGGTCACGCTGGGTTCTCGCGGTGAAGTCACGGCCAGGGCACATGCAGACGGTGAAGCAGGACAGAGGACGCCGCAAACCTCCGGCGCAGCAGGCGCCGACCAGAGTGCGGCCGTCAGCTCACCTTTGCCGGCCTTCCAGCCGCCGCAAAAACATGATCTGCCGCCGGTCGTGAACGGCATGTTCGTCGGCCCCTGGTACTACGCTGCGCAATATCTGCACAGGCGGCCATCGCCGCTTCGCCCCATACGTCCGGACTATCCCGCGCTGGCCGACAATGAAACACATACGGTGCGCATCCTCATGCTCATCAGTGCCACGGGCAGCGTGGACAGCTATCGCGTGACGGGAGAAAGCGATACCCCGTTTGCGAAAACCGTGATCAAGGCCTTCACCACAGTGGAGTACGCACCGGGACTGATCTCGAACATTCCGGTCAAGAGCCAGCTCCTAGCCGAAGTCACGTTCAACCCCGGCGATGGCAGCGTGCAGACCAATATGTGGACGCCGGACGGCGTCAATCTGCAAACCCTGATGGCACCTGCGCCCTGAGCAGTAGCGCACGAGGCCGCATGGCCGGATGATGGTGCAGCGCCGCCGCCTTGAGCCATCACCATGCAGGCAAAGGGATGGCTCAAAAACGACTCAAGACTGAATCAATTCCTTCGGCAAGGGGAAGGTGACATTCTCCTCGATGCCCTGCAGCGGTGAAACCGCGCCAGCGCCCAGGGCCTTGAGGCGTTCGATCACGCCTTCGACCAGCACCTCGGGCGCAGAGGCGCCGGCGGTCAGGCCGACGCGGGCCTTGGCGGGAATCCAGGCCGGGTCGATCTGCTCGGCGCCATCCACCAGATAGGCAGGGATGCCAAGATTCTTGGCCACCTCGGCAAGACGGTTGGAATTGGAGCTGTTCTTCGAACCGACCACGATGACGACATCGCTCTCCTTCGCCAGGCTTTTCACCGCATCCTGCCGGTTCTGCGTGGCGTAACAGATGTCGTCCTTCTTCGGACCGACGATGAAGGGGAAGCGGGTCTTGAGTGCGGCAACGATGCCGGCGGCATCGTCGACGGAAAGCGTGGTCTGGGTCACATAGGCGAGTTGCATGGGGTCGCGGACCTCTAGTCTGGCGACGTCCTCCACCGACTCCACCAGATGCATGCCCTCGCTCGCCTGCCCCATGGTGCCTTCGACTTCCGGATGGCCCTTGTGACCGATCATGATGATCTCGCGGCCCTGATCGTGCATCTTGCTGACCTCCACATGCACCTTGGTCACCAGCGGGCAGGTCGCATCGAAGACCTTGAGGCCACGCCGTTCGGCCTCTGCGCGCACCGCCAGCGACACGCCATGGGCGCTGAAAATCACGGTGGCGCCGGTCGGCACCTCGTCGAGCTCCTCGACAAAAACCGCGCCCTTGGCCTTGAGGCCATCGACGACGTATTTGTTGTGCACGACTTCATGGCGCACATAGATCGGTGCGCCGAACTTCTCGAGCGCGCGCTCGACGATGGCGATGGCGCGGTCGACACCGGCACAGAAACCGCGGGGGTTGGCAAGGATGATCTGTTGCATGTGCGTATCCGTCGCTATATCCGTTCACCCTGAGCCTGTCGAAGGGTGAATACAGTAAAAAACTTTTCTCAGCACCGTCCTTCGACAAGCTCAGGACGAACGGTGCGCTATATGTACTAAATAACCCCAATGACATCCACTTCGAAACGGACAATCTTGCCGGCCAGGGGATGATTCAAATCAACAAGCACCGAGTCTGCCGCCACGGCACGGATCAGGCCGCTGGCCTGTTGTCCCGGCTGAACCGCCATGGTCACCGCTTCACCCACTTCCAGCCGGGCATCCGGCGGAAACTCGCTGCGCGCCAGCTTGCGTACCAGCTGTTCATTATGCGCGCCGAAGGCGGTGGGTGCCAGATCAAAGCTGCCCTGTCCCGGCGTCTCCATGCCGATCAGGCAATCTTCCAGCGGTGGCGCCAGCTCACCCGTGCCCAGCTGAAAAGTCGACGGCTTGCTGTCCATGGTGCTGACCAGCTCCTGCCCCTCGCAGCTCAGGCGATAGCGCAGGGTCACCAGACTGCCGGCAGCGACACGCTCAGTCATGCGACTTGCGACTCTCCAGCAGGGTTTGCAACAGCATCAGGATCACGCCCAGCGTGATGGCGCTATCGGCCAGATTGAAGGCCGGAAAATGCCAGCCGGCCGCATGGAAATCGAGATAGTCGATCACGGCGCCGATGCGTACACGGTCGATGACATTGCCGATGGCGCCACCGAGGATCAGTGAGAATGCCAGCGGCTGCAGACGTTCGGCCTGGTGGCGGCGGATCATGATGATCAGCCACACCGAGATCACCATCGCCAGTATCGTGAAGAACCAGCGCTGCCACCCGCCGGCGCCGGCCAGAAAGCTGAAGGCGGCGCCGTGGTTGAGCACATGCACGAGATTGAAGAAGGACGTGATGATCAGGCCTTCGCCGTAGGCAAAGCTGGCCACAACCATGAGCTTGGCAAGCTGGTCAAGCACGATGACGAACAGCGCCAGTGCCAGCCAGGCCATCCAGCGCTTCGAGGGACGCGTGCGGAACATGTCAGGCATGGTCGCGCTTTTCGCCACTGCCGTACAGATTACTGGTGCAACGACCGCAGAGGGTCGCATGCGCCGCATCGTGACCGACATCGGCGCGCCAGTGCCAGCAGCGTTCGCACTTCTGGTAAGTCGTCGGCACCGCAAGCACTGCGGGGTCATCAGCTTGCGTCACGATGGCCTTCGACGTGATCAGGACGAAACGCAGATCGTCTTCCAGCGAAGCCAGCGCAGCGTACTTGTCGCCACTGACCCTGATCTCGACTTCGGCCTGTAGCGAGGCACCGATCTTGCCTTCGGTGCGCAGGTCTTCCAGCACCTTGGCGGCCTCGGCACGCACTTCGCGAATCAGCGCCCACTTGGCCAGCAGCTCGGCCTCGCCGCCTTGCTCCGGGAGTTCGTACCAGGTGGTGAGCATCACACTCTCGCCAGCCTTGAGGGTGGTCCAGATTTCCTCGGCAGTGAAAGAGAGGATGGGCGCCATCAGGCGCGTGATGCTCTGCAGAATGTGCCACAGCGCGCTCTGCGCGGCGCGGCGCGCGCGCGAGTTTTCAGCACTGGTGTAGAGGCGGTCCTTGAGAATGTCGAGATAGAAGGCACCCAGATCTTCCGAGCAGAAGCCTTGCAGCGCCTGCACCACCTTGTGGAACTCGTACTTGTCGTAGTCGGCCTGAACGCTTGCTTGAAGCTCTCGGGTCATCGCCAGCGCATAGCGGTCGATTTCCAGCCATTGATCGAGCGGCAGCATGTCCTTGGCCGGATCGAAATCAACGGTGTTGGCCAGCAGGAAGCGCAGCGTATTGCGCAGGCGGCGATAGGTCTCGACCACGCGCGCCAGGATTTCCTTGGAGATGGACAGCTCGCCCGAGTAATCGGTCGAAGCCACCCACAGGCGCAGGATATCCACGCCCATGCTGTCCGCCACTTCCTGCGGCGCCACCACATTGCCCTTGGACTTGGACATCTTCATGCCCTTGCCGTCCACAACAAAGCCATGCGTCAGCAGCGCCTTGTACGGCGCACGACCGTCGATGGCGCAGCCGGTCAGCAGCGAGGAGTGGAACCAGCCGCGATGCTGGTCCGAGCCTTCGAGGTAAAGATCGGCCGGATAGGCGCAATCATCGGCATGGCTGCCGCGCAGCACCGACCAGTGCGTGACGCCGGAATCGAACCAGACGTCGAGCGTATCCGTCATCTTGCTGTACTGCGATGCCTCGTCGCCGAGCAGGGTCTTGGGGTCGAGCGAGAACCAGGCCTGGATGCCATCCTTCTCGACGAGTTGCGCTACCTGTTCGAGCAGCGCCGGGCTGTTCGGATGCGGCTCGCCGGTTTCGCGATGCAGGAAGAAGGGAATCGGCACGCCCCAGTTGCGCTGGCGCGAGATGCACCAGTCAGGGCGATTGGCGATCATGGCGTTGAGACGTGCCTCGCCCCATGCGGGGAAGAACTCGGTCTCGGCGATTGCCTTCAGCGCATCGGCGCGCAGGTTCGGCGAGCTCGGATTCTTCTCGTCCTGATCCATGCGCACGAACCACTGCGTGGTGGCGCGGAAGATGATCGGCGTCTTGTGGCGCCAGCAATGCGGATAGCTGTGACGCAGCTTGGCGTGCTTGAGCAGCGCCTCCTTTTCGGTCAGCAGTTCGATGACCTTCGGGTTGGCTTCCCACACGGTCATGCCGGCAAAGCGCGCCACCGTGCTGATGAACCTGCCGTCGTCGGCAACGGGGTTGTCCACCGGCAGCTTGTACTTCAAGCCGACCTGATAGTCGTCGACGCCGTGGGCCGGCGCGGTGTGCACGAGGCCGGTACCGCCGTCAGCAGTGACGTGTTCGCCGAGTATCCACGGCACCTGGCGATCGAGGAAGGGATGTTCGAAGAGCTGGCCTTCAAGCGCCGCGCCCTTGACCGAACCGAGCACGCGGCTTGAACCGATTTCATAACGCTGCAGGCAGGACTCGGCCAGATCGTGGGCGAGGATCAGCGGACCGACATCGGTCTCGATCAGGTCGTAGTCGAATTCGGGATGCGCGCTGATGGCCTGGTTGGCCGGCAGCGTCCACGGTGTGGTGGTCCAGATCACAGCGCGGATCGGTGCATTCACCGTTGCGCCAAAGAGCTTGGCCACGGCGGCATTGTCGGCAGCCTTGAAGCCGACGTCGATGGCATCCGAGGTCTTGTCTTCGTATTCGACTTCGGCCTCGGCCAGCGCCGAGCCGCAATCGAGACACCAGTTCACGGGCTTGAGACCGCGATAGACGTAGCCGCGCTCCAGCATCTTGCCGAGGGCGCGAATCTCGTCGGCCTCGTTGCGGAAGTTCATCGTCAGATAGGGATTGTCCCAGTCGGCCAGCACGCCGAGCCGGATGAAGTCCTTCTTCTGGCGCGTCACCTGCTCGGCCGCATAGGCGCGCGCGAGTTCGCGCACCTTGTCGGCGGGCAGGCCCTTGCCGTGCTGCTTCTCGATCTGGTGCTCGATCGGCAGGCCGTGACAGTCCCAACCCGGAATGTAGGGCGCGTCGAAACCGGACAGGGTCTTCGAGCGGACGATCATGTCCTTGAGGATCTTGTTCACCGCATGACCGATGTGGATGTCGCCATTGGCGTACGGCGGGCCGTCGTGCAGCACGAAGCGCGGGCGCCCCTTGGCGGCGGCACGGATCTTCTGGTAGAGCTGGCGCTGCTGCCAGTCGGCCACCCAATTCGGTTCACGCTTGGCCAGGTCGCCCCGCATCGGGAAGGGCGTGTCCGGCATGTTCAGGGTCTTGCGATAGTCACTCATTGTTTCACTCGTCCAGCTCCTTGTGCCAGTCCTCGGCAGCTTGAGCATTTGCAAAATAATTCCGGGTGTCCTCGACGTCGCGCGCGATCTGCGCCTTGAGCGCATCGAGACTTGCATACTTGGCTTCGTCACGCAGCTTGTGATGGAAATGCACATGCACATGCTCGCCGTAGATGCTGCGATCAAAATCGAGCAGATGCACTTCCAGCACCGGCTTCAGCCCCTCGGCGATGGTCGGGCGCACGCCCACGCTGGCGGCGCCGTAGCGCGTCTGGCCGAGTCCATCCACCGTCACGGCATAGATGCCGGACAGCGGCAGGCGCGCCCGCGCATGCTGCACATTCGCGGTGGGGAAACCGAGGGTACGACCGATCTTGTCGCCATGCATGACGCGACCCGACATGAAGAAGGGGCGGCCAAGGAAATGCTCGGCACGACTGAGGTTGCCACTCGCCAGTGCGGCACGTATCGAGGAACTCGACACCCGTTCGCCGTCCATCGCGATGGTATCCATGGACTCGACCGCGAAGCGATGGGCAATCCCGGCCTGCTGCAGGAGGGCGAAATCGCCGCTGCGCCCCTTGCCGAAACGGAAGTCATCACCGATCAGCAGGTGGCGCACACCCAGACCCTTGACCAGAATCTGCCCGATGAACTCGTCCGCCGAGAGGC
>JAIEOJ010000034.1 GCA_019750575.1 Rhodocyclaceae bacterium
GTCTTGGCGGCATCGAGTTCCGGCTCCTGCGGCAGGTAGCCGATCTTGACGCCGGCCAGATGCTGGACTTCGCCGTCGTATTCCTTGTCGGCGCCGGCCATGATGCGCAGCACGGTGGACTTGCCGGAGCCGTTGAGGCCGAGCAGGCCGATCTTGGCGCCGGGGAAGAAGGACAGGGAGATGTCCTTGATGATCTGACGCTTGGGCGGGACGATTTTGCTCACGCGGAGCATGGACATTACATATTGGGCCATGGTGCAGGACGGGAATCAATCAACGAACCCGCAAGCTTACCTGAGTCGGGCGCACGCAGGTTTTGTATCCCCGCGGGTTTCGCTGGATAATGGGCGACGATCGATCGGGACCGAATAAAAAGGAAGACTATGGCCTTGGGGAGGCGACAGCTGGTTTCCATGCTCACGGTGCTTTTGTGCCTTGGCTTCATGGTGACGGCGCTGGTGAACTATGTCACGGCGCGGAATCTGATTCGCGAGTCCATCATCGGCAGCGAACTGCCGCTGACCTCGGACAATATCTATTCCGAAATCCAGAAGGATCTGGTCAGGCCGATCTTCATTTCTTCGATGATGGCCGGCGACACCTTCCTGCGCGACTGGATGATCGCCGGTGAAACGGACGTGAGCCGGATTTCTCGCTACCTGGCCGAGGTCAAGTCGCGTTACGGCGCGCATACGAGCTTTCTGGTGTCCGAGCAGACGCGCAACTACTACCAGGCCGAGGGGCTGCTCAAGCAGGTGAACCCGAAGGCGGAACGCGATGTCTGGTACTACCGGGTGCGCGACATGAGCACGCCCTACGAGATCAATGTCGATCCGGACATGGCCAACAAGGACGAGCTCACCATCTTCGTCAATTACCGGGTGCTTGACTACAAGGGCAGCTTCCTCGGCGCGACCGGCGTCGGCCTTGCCGTGGATTCCGTGCGTAATCTGATCAACGAGTACCAGAGCCGCTATCAGCGCAGCATCTATTTCGTCGACCGTGAGGGCAGGCTCACCATGTTCGGCGGCAAGCGCGCACCAGGCAGTCGCATCCAGGATGTCGAAGGGCTCAGGACGCATGCCGAAGGCATACTCGGGAGCGAAATGGGCGGTACCTTCGAGTACCGGACCGCAGACGGCAACAATCACCTGCTCAATGTGCGCTACATACCCGAGCTGCACTGGTACCTGTTTGTCGAAAAGCAGGAAGACGAGGCCCTGAGCGGCATACGCCGCACGCTCTACCTGAACCTGCTGATCAGTCTGGCGGTGACGGGGCTGGTGCTGTTCCTCGTCAGTCTTGCCACCAAGCGCTATCAGGAGCGGCTGGAGGCGGTCGCCCTGAGCGACAAGCTGACCGGTCTGGCCAACCGTCAGGCACTGGATATCGTCCTGCAGCGTGACATGGCCGAACACAGACGCTCCGGCATGGGCGTGGCCATGCTGCTGCTGGACCTCGATCATTTCAAGGACATCAACGACAAGTACGGCCATCTTGCCGGTGACGCCGTGCTCAAGTCTGTGGCTGCAGCGATACGCAGCCAGTTGCGCGACAGCGACATGCTCGGACGCTGGGGCGGCGAGGAGTTCATGATCATACTCAAGCGTACCGATCTGAATGCCGCGACCCTGGTCGCGGAAAAGATACGCCAGCATCTGGCGGCGGTGAGGATGACTTACGCCACGCATGAGATCGGCCTGAGTTGCAGCATCGGCGTTGCCGTCATGCGCGAGGACGACACGGCCGACAGCTTGCTCAATCGCGCCGACCGTGGGCTGTATGCGGCCAAGCAGGGTGGCCGCAACCTGGTTCGCGACGGAGAATAGAGACACGCATGCACCGCCAGTACAAATACTACGATTTTGTGATGGCGGCCTTTGTCTGCGTGCTGCTGTGCTCCAACCTCATCGGTGCAGGCAAGGCGGCGCAGATCAGCGTGCCGCTGCTGGGGCCGGTGACCTTCAGTGCCGGCGTGCTGTTCTTTCCCGTTTCCTACATCTTCGGTGATGTCCTGACCGAGGTGTATGGCTATGGCCGCGACCGGCGCGTGGTCTGGGCCGGCTTTGCGGCGCTGGCCTTTGCCAGCCTCATGGCGACTGTCGTGGTCAGCCTGCCACCGGCCAGCAGTGATTACGCCCGCCAGTATCAGGAACATCTGGTGGGTGTCTTCGGTGACACGCCGCGCATCGCCCTGGCATCGATGATCGCCTTCTGGTGCGGCAGTTTCTCCAACAGCTTCACGCTGGCCAAGATGAAGCTGCTGACCCAGGGACGCTGGCTGTGGTCGCGCACCATAGGCTCGACCATGGTAGGCGAGCTGATCGATTCCAGCCTTTTCTATGTGATCGCCTTCTACGGCACCTGGCCGAACGAGCAGATCATTGCAGTGGCACTGGCACAATACGCACTGAAAACCGGCTGGGAAATCCTGATGACGCCGGTGACCTATCGTATCGTCGGCTTCCTCAAGCGCGCCGAGCAGGAAGACTATTACGACAGCCGCACCAACTTCAATCCTTTCCGTCTGAACTAGCGCTGGGCGGCCTATCTGCCGATGGCACGCGAGGGCGCCGGCGGTGGCTCCTGGCCGGGCCTGCCGACTCCGGGCTGAGCAGGCACGGGCACACCATAGCCCCAGGCTCCACCCGCAGGGGGAAGAGGGCTGCCGGGCGCAGGCCGTGGTGGCGGATGCGAATGCGGAGGGTAGTGCGCAGGGTAGTGCGGGGCGCCGTAGTGGGGAGGCACCCCATACACGGGCGGCGGGCGATAGGCCGGCGGCGCGTAGCCGCCACTGCGGAAGCCCGGCACATAGACATTTGCGTACCAGTCATTGTCGACAAAGTACACCAGCCAGTCACATGCGCCGTAGCCCTGACAATGCCGGCTCCAGGCATAGGCGTGCGCCGCCGGCACATGCATGTAGATGGGCTCGCCCGTGTAGACGCCGGGATTGCCCATGACAGCATTAGATATCAGCAGCGGGGGCTGCGGTGCGTAGCCAATCTCGATGCGCCCGTAGTAACCGGGCTGCCCCATCCCTTGCGCATGGGCTGCTGCGGTGATTAACAGCGTTGAGAAAACGGCGAACGGGCGCTTCATGGCGTGTCCTTGAGAGGTGTCTCGAGCTGGCTTCCGAGACGATAACGCCAAGTTAACGCATACCCGACCGAATAAGCTGACAGGGCGGGTGTCTGTTGCAGAAATTGCTTGCCGCCATTGCGACAGGCGCCGTTAGCCTCAATCGTCGTGATGACGGTGGCGGTGCTTGCCGTGGCCGTGCTTGTGGTGATGCCTGTGTCCGTGCCGGTGGCGGTATTCAGGCACGTAGACACGTTCGTACCAGCGATCCTGGACGAAATACACGGGCGCGCCGCAGGCACCGTAGCGGTGGCAGTGCTTGTGCCAGTGCTTTACGTGCTTGGGATGGGCATGGATGTACATGGGCGCCGCTCCATAGGGTGCAGGCTGCACATACACGGGCTGGCTGTGGATCAGGCGTGGCGGCGGATAGCCTCCGATATCGATGTGCCCGTAGAAACCGGGTTGTCCGATGCGGATGGAAAGATTGTCGGCGTGAGCGGCTTGCGCAAACATCGTCAGCAACAGGCCTGCCAGGCAGATGCCAAATTTTTTCATGGATGAGTCAGGCAAATGAGGGGGCCGGCGCGCACGCCGGCCATGAGTGCAGCAGCGAGGTTCAGGATTGTGCGATGCGGGCGGGCTGGAGCAGCGGCTTGGCCTCGCTCTTGCTCATCATCTGGATGTCGCCGCAGAGCTGGCCACCTTCCTCGATCAGCACCTTGCCGTAGCGCACCGTGCCATTGACCTTGCCGGTCGAGTGGATGATGAGCTGGTCACGCACATTCAGTTCACCGGTGAAGGTGCCGCGGATCTCGGCGATGTCGATGCCGACCTTGCCGTTGAACTCGCCGTTTTCGGCGATGCGGATGATGCGACTGTCCATGGTTGCCTCGACATGACCTTCGACCACCAGGGTGTCGCAGTCGAGGATCTCGGCGCCCTTGAGACGTACATCAGGGCCGACGATGAGGCGATTGCCGGCACCGGTGTCCTTGTCCGCGGTTGCCTGGGCGGCCGGCTGGACCGGTGCAGGGCGGGCAACCGGCGTTTGCGCGGCAGCGGAAGTGAGGATGGAGTGGGGGACGTTTTCTTCCCGCTTGCCGAACGGGGACGAGGACTTGAGCATGGTGAGACTCCTTCAGGGGTGGAAACCCCAGAGCCTTCGCAAGCCGCGTGCCAGAAAAAACCTTCTTTTAAATCAGCATACTGCGATATTTTGCTGAAGCGGCCTGTCGCCCGGCTGCGACAGACATGCACGGGTGCATGTTAAGCGACTGTTTTCAAAGCAGTAAAATTGTCGCCGTTGGCCGACAGTTGCCGTGCTTATTCAGCCATGGCCTCGTAAGCGGCGGCGTCGAGCAGGGCGTCGTATGCGGCCGGGTCGGCGGGCTGGATGACAAACATCCAGGCAGCATAGGCATCGTCGTTGACGCTTTCCGGCGCATCGACAACAGCCTGGTTGATGGCGATGATGCTGCCGCCGACCGGGGCGTGGATGCCGGAGGCGGCCTTGACCGATTCAATCATGGCGATTTCCTCGCCCGCCTTCACGCTGCGGCCGATCTCCGGCAACTGCACGAAGACCACGTCACCCAGGGTCGATTGGGCATGGTCGGTGATGCCGACCGTGAGCGTGCCGTCGGCTTCGCGGCGCGACCATTCGTGGGTGGGGGCGTATTTGAGTTCGGCAGGCAGCTTCATGTCGGGTCCGGTGACGGGATGGGCAAGGCGTTATTTTGCCTGAGTGGCGTTCAAAAACCACGTGTGTTCCAGGCAGGCACGCAGGGCGATGCGGGCGCGGTGCAGCAACACGCCGCAGTTGCTGGTGCTGATCTGCAGGGTGGCGCAGATTTCTGCGGTCTCGAAGCCCATCATCTCGCGCAGCATGAAGGCGCGGGCGGCCGACTCCTGCAGGCGTTCCAGGCAGGCCTCGAACACTGCCCAGAACTGCTGCGCCTCCAGCGACTGCTCGGGATCACCCCAGGCCGCCGGCCAGGATTCCTCGGCCCAGTGGCCGTCGGCATCGAAGTGGGCATCTGTTGATGCATCCGTCTCGACGAAGCGGATGCCGCTGTTGCGCGCCCGCAGCATGTCGATGATCTTGTTGCGCAGGATGGCGAAGACCCAGGTGCGCAGGCTGGCCCGGCCGCCGTAGCTGGCGCGTTTCTCGACTGCGGCAATCAAGGCTTCCTGGACGGCATCCTCGGCGGCGGCATCGTCGCGCAATTGCAGCCGTGCGAAGCGCAGCATGTCGCGACGCAGGGGGGCAAGCGCTTCGGCAAACTGCGTTTCGCTGGACATGGCGCTGGACATGGTTGCCCCGGTGTGCAAAGTGGCCGAAATCATACGTTAGGATGGGCGCTCGGGCGCGAAGAAGTTTATTTGTGCAAGCGTGTAATGAAATGAAATGCTGTCGGCGTGCGTCTATTCGACAGCAAGCGATACGGGAGGCCGGAATGTCGAGAAGTTGCCGCAGGGCAAGTGAGTTGATGTCGCAGCAGATGGAACAGCCGCTGATCTGGTATCAGCGCCTGGGTCTGCGTGCCCATCTGCTGATGTGCGCCGGTTGCCGGCGGGCGGAGAAGCAGTTCCGCTTCCTGCGGTCTGCGGCGCGACAAATCGGCGGTCTCGACAAGTAGTCGCAGTGCATGTTGTTCATTTCATTCACCAGCAGAGGAGTTTCATCATGAAGAAGCGCATCGTTTCACTCGCCGCCGGTTCCGCCATTGTCGCCAGCGCGGCCCTGGCTCCGCTTGCCCATGCCGCCGACAATCCTTTCTCCGGCGCCAAGCTGGCGGGCGGTTATCAGCTGGCCCAGGCCGATACCAAGACCATGGACGCCAAGTGCGGCGGTGACAAGGGCAAGGAAGCCAAGTGCGGTGGTGACAAGGCCAAGGATGCCAAGTGCGGCGCCGACAAGGCCAAGGAAGCCAAGTGCGGTGGCGACAAGAAGAAGGAAGGCAAGTGCGGCGAGGCCAAGTGCGGCGCCGACAAGAAGAAGTAAGCCGTACGCATGCAAGCAGGGCGGGGATGCTGCGGCTCCCCGCCGTTTTGAACGCCATTGTTCCTGACGGATACGAGATGCTGAATGCAGCCCGGGCGGCACGCCTCGAACCCGATCCACGCGGCCATTGCGTGGGGCTGGGCCTGCGCCGCGAACTGATCGCCGCCTTGAGCGAAGGCGATCCTGC
>JAIEOJ010000148.1 GCA_019750575.1 Rhodocyclaceae bacterium
GATTCGCATGCGGCCATGGTGCGCTTCGTCAACCTGATTTCCTCCGAGCCGGATATCGCCCGCGTGCCGGTGATGCTCGACTCCTCCAAGTGGGAGGTGCTGGAAGCCGGTCTGAAATGCCTGCAGGGCAAGGGCATCGTCAACTCCATCTCGCTCAAGGAAGGCGAGGAGAAGTTCATCGCCCAGGCGAAACTCATTCAGCGCTACGGCGCCGCCGCCATCGTCATGGCCTTCGACGAGACCGGCCAGGCCGACACCTATGCGCGCAAGACCGAGATCTGCAAGCGCGCCTACGATCTGCTCGTCAGCATTGGCTTTCCCGCCGAAGACATCATCTTCGACCCGAACATCTTCGCGATTGCGACGGGTATCGAGGAGCACAACAACTACGCCGTGGACTTCATCAACGCCACGCGCTGGATACGCGAAAACCTGCCGCATGCGCAGATCTCCGGCGGCGTGTCGAACGTGTCCTTCAGCTTCCGCGGCAACGATCCGGTGCGCGAGGCCATCCACACCGTCTTCCTGTATCACGCCATCAAGGCCGGCATGACTATGGGCATCGTCAACGCCGGCCAGCTCGGCGTGTATGACGAGGTGCCAAAGGAGCTGCGCGACGCGGTCGAGGCGGTCGTCCTCAACCTGTCTCCCGATGCCGGCGACAAGCTGGTCGAGCTGGCGCAAAGCGTCAAGGGCAGCGCCAAGGAGCAGGTCGTCGATCTGGCCTGGCGCGAGCAGAGCGTCGAAGCACGTCTCTCGCATGCGCTGGTGCGCGGCATCACCGAGTTCGTGGTCGAGGATACCGAGGAGTGTCGTGCCGCCTTCGAGGCTGCCGGCAAGCCGCCCCTGAATGTGATCGAGGGCCCGCTGATGGCCGGCATGAACACGGTTGGCGATCTCTTCGGCGCCGGCAAGATGTTCCTGCCGCAGGTTGTCAAGTCGGCGCGCGTGATGAAGCAGGCGGTCGCGCATCTGCTGCCTTTCATCGAGGCCGAGAAGGCCAAGACCGGCGCCGCCGCCAAGGGCAAGGTCATCATGGCCACGGTCAAGGGTGACGTGCACGACATCGGCAAGAACATCGTCGGCGTGGTGCTGGGATGCAACGGCTATGACATCGTCGACCTCGGCGTGATGGTGCCGACCGACAAGATCCTCGCTGCCGCCAAGGAGCACAAGGCCGACATCATCGGCTTGTCCGGCCTGATCACGCCTTCACTCGAGGAAATGAGTCATGTCGCCGGCGAAATGCAGCGCCAGGGCTTCACGATTCCCCTGCTGATCGGCGGCGCGACCACGAGCCGTGCGCATACCGCGATCAAGATCGCACCGAATTACGACCATCCGGTGGTCTATGTGCCGGACGCTTCGCGCGCCGTGGGCGTGGTGACCAAGCTGCTGTCGATCGACCAGGCCGCCGGCTACAAGGCCGAGGTCGCTGCCGACTACGAAAAGGTGCGCGTCCAGCATGCCAACAAGAAGGGCGTGACCCTGGTCAAGCTGGAAGAGGCACGCGCCAATGCCATCAAGCTTGAATACGCGCCCGTCGCGCCGCAGCAGCCCGGTCTGCATGTGCTCAGAGATGTTGATCTCGCCACGCTGGCCGAGTACATCGACTGGGGTCCCTTCTTCCAGACCTGGGATCTGGCCGGCCCCTATCCGAAGATCCTCGACGACGAGATCGTCGGCGAAACCGCGCGCGCCGTGTTTGCCGATGCGCAGAAGATGCTCAAGCAGGCGATTGCCGAGAAGTGGATTTCCGCCAAGGCAGTGTTCGGCCTCTATCCGGCCAATCGCGTCGGCGACGATGTCGAGTTCTATGCGGACGAAGCCCGCACGCAGAAAATTGCCGCCTGGCGCGGCCTGCGCCAGCAGCATGAGCGTCCGGACGGCAAGCCGCACGAATGCCTGTCGGACTTCGTCGCTCCCAGAGTTGAAAATGAAGGCCGGGCCGACTGGGCCGGCATGTTCGCGGTCTGCGCCGACGGCATTGCCGAGCGCGTGGCTGCCTACGAGGCCGCGCACGACGACTATCACGCCATCATGCTCAAGGCGATTGCCGACCGCTTCGCCGAGGCCTGCGCCGAATGGCTGCACGAGCGCGTGCGCAAGGATTACTGGGGTTATGCCGCCGCTGAGTCGCTCAGCAACGAGGCCCTGATCAAGGAGGAATACCAGGGCATACGTCCGGCCCCGGGCTACCCCGCCTGTCCCGACCATACCGCCAAGGGCGAAATCTTCCGCGTACTTGCGGCAGGAGAGAACATCGGCATGCAGCTCACCGAGTCCTACGCCATGATGCCGGCCGCCGCCGTGTCCGGTTTCTTCCTCGCCCATCCCGAGGCGCATTATTTCGCCGTCAGCAAGATCGGCCGCGACCAGCTTGAGGACTGGGCGCAACGCAGCGGCATGCCGCTGGCGCAGGCAGAACGCTGGCTGGCGCCGGTTTTGTAGCAGAATAGGCCGACAAGAGAGGGGAAGGCCATGGCAGAAGAACAGAACATGCGTGGTACGCGGGTGCACTCGCCCGACCTGGACTGGAGCCAGGTGCGCGAGACGGTGCTGATGCTGGAGCTGGCGGCCGGCCAGATTTCCGCGGCCATGCACGAGAGCAATGAACCGGTCAATGTGCTGACCAATGGTTTCACTTCGCTGGCTTCCTTGCTGGCGCGCATCCAGACCTCGCTCGACGCCCTGCCGGATACGCCCGAGAATGCCATCCTCAAGCAGGAGCTGCAGGGCTCCACGGGTGAGGTGAATGCGGTGGTGGCCCAGTCCATCGTGGCTTTCCAGTTCTATGACAAGCTGTCGCAGCGACTGGATCATGTCGGCCATGCCCTGGCCAAGCTGTCCGATCTGGTGGCTGACCGCGGCCGCCTGTTCAATCCGGAAGAGTGGAAGGCGCTGCAGCAGGCGATACGCTCGCGCTATTCGACCGTGGAAGAAGTCGCCATGTTCGAGGCCGTGCTGGCCGGCGCGACCGTGCAGGAAGCCTTGCAAGTCTTTGTTGCCGACCGCAAGGAACATGCGTCGAACGACATAGAGCTGTTCTGAGCCGGGCGGCTGTCAAACGCCGCCGCCCCTGTTAAAATGCGGGCGCGCAATGGAAGACGTCAACCTCACCCATCAGTTCCTGATCGCCATGCCCGCCATGGCAGACCCCAGTTTTTCCAAAACCCTGACCTATATCTGCGAGCATAACGAGCAGGGGGCGCTGGGCATCATCATCAACCGTCCCACCGAAATGATGCTGGCCGACCTGTTCGAGCGCGTCGACCTGCAGCTCGATGACCCGCTGCTGGCCCGTCAGCCCGTCTATTACGGCGGCCCGGTTCAGCCCGAACGCGGTTTCGTCCTGCACCGTCCGCTGGGTAACTGGCAGGCCACCCTGGTGGTGAATCACGAAATCGGTCTGACCAGTTCGCGTGACATCCTGCAGGCCATCAGCGAGCAGTGCGAGCCCAATGAAGTCCTGATCAGCCTCGGCTATGCCGGCTGGACCGCAGGCCAGCTCGAATGGGAGCTGGCGCAGAATGCCTGGCTCACCGTCGCCGCCGATCCGCGCATCATCTTCGACATGCCGCCGGAGGAGCGCCTGGTCGCAGCCATGCACGCCCTTGGCGTCGATTTCGCCAATCTCTCCGATGTGGCCGGTCATGCCTGAGGGCAGCGCCCAGCCCGGCAACCGACTCGCCCTCGGCTTTGACTTCGGTACCAAGCGCATCGGCGTGGCTGTCGGCCAGGAGATGCTCGGCACCGCACGCCCGATCTCGACGCTGACCTATCTCGAAAACGCCCATCGCTTTGCCGCCATCCAGAAGCTGATCGAGGAGTGGCATCCGGACCTGCTGGTGGTCGGTCTGCCCATGAATGTCGATGGCAGCGAGCACGAAATGAGCGCGCGCTGCCGCCGCTTTGCCAACCAGCTGTTCGGCCGCTTCCGCATTCCCGTCGCCCTGGTCGACGAACGCTTCAGTTCCGTCGTCGCCGAGGAAGAGCTGGCCGGGCGCGGCATGAACTGGCAGGAGCGCAAGGCCGTGGTCGATGCCGAGGCGGCACGCCTGATTCTCGAAAGTTTCTTCCAGGGTACGCAACATGAGATTTACCCCCCACACCAATGAACGGATGGATCAACGATGACCTTCATGTCGCGTAATCCGCAACTCAACCGGGATGGCAGCCTGCAGCACCTGCTGACCATCGAGGGCCTACCGCGCCAGATCATTCTCGACATCCTCGATGCCGCCGTGCCCTTCACCGAAGTGGCCGAGCGCGAGGTCAAGAAGGTGACCAATCTGCGCGGCAAGAGCGTGTTCAACCTGTTCTTCGAGAACTCGACGCGCACGCGCACCACCTTCGAGATCGCCGCCAAGCGACTCTCGGCCGACGTCATCAATCTCAACGTCAGTACCTCCTCGGCCTCCAAGGGAGAGACCCTGCTCGACACGGTGGACAATCTCGCCGCCATGCAGGCCGACATGTTCGTGGTGCGTCACGCCACCTCGGGCGCGCCCTACCTGATCGCCCAGCATCTCGATGCCACCGGCAAGGATCACATCCACGTCGTTAATGCCGGTGACGGACGGCATGCGCACCCGACGCAGGGCCTGCTCGACATGTACACGATCCGCCACTACAAGAAGGACTTCACGCAACTCACGGTGGCCATCGTCGGCGACGTGCTGCATTCGCGCGTGGCGCGTTCGCAGATACACGCCCTGTCCACGCTCGGCGTGCCGGAGATTCGCGTAATTGCCCCCAAGACGCTGCTGCCTACCGGCGTGGAACGCCTCGGCGTGCGTGTCTTCCACGACATGAAGGAAGGCCTGCGCGGCGTCGATGTGGTGATGATGCTGCGCCTGCAGAACGAGCGCATGGAAGGCGCGCTTCTGCCGAGCAGCCAGGAATACTTCAAATCCTTCGGCCTGACGCCGGACAAGCTGCAGCAGGCCAAGCCTGATGCCATCGTCATGCACCCCGGTCCGATGAACCGCGGCGTCGAGATCGACTCGGCCGTGGCCGACAGCGGCCAGGCGGTGATCCTGCCGCAGGTCACCTTCGGCATCGCGGTGCGCATGGCGGTGATGGACATGTTGGCGGGCGGCAGCAAGGGAGCAGCAGCATGAAACTCAAGATCAGCAACGGCCGCGTCATCGATCCGGCCAGCGGCCTCGACCAGCAGACCGACGTGTATATCGCCGACGGCCGCATTGCCGCCATCGGCACGGCACCGCCCGACTTCGAGAGCGGAGCCTCCTCCCTGGCCACGATCAACGCCAGTGGCTGCATCGTCGCGCCCGGCCTCGTCGATCTCGCTGCGCGCCTGCGCGAGCCGGGTTTCGAATACAAGGCCACGCTCGAATCCGAGATGGCCGCCGCTGCCGCCGGCGGCGTCACCAGCCTGGCCTGCCCGCCCGACACCGATCCGGTGCTGGATGAACCCGGCCTGGTCGAGATGCTCAAGCATCGCGCACGCCTGCCCGAGTTCGCCAATGTTTATCCCATCGGCGCACTGACTACAGGGCTGGCCGGCAAGCACCTCACCGAGATGTCGGAGCTGGCCGAAGCCGGCTGCGTGGCCTTCGGCCAGGCCAACAATGCCATTGTCGACACCCAGATCATGCTGCGCGCCATGCAGTACGCGGCCACCTTCGACTACCCGGTGTGGCTGCAGGCACAGGACCCCTATCTCGCCCGGGGCGGCGTCGCCCACGACGGCGAGGTGGCCGCACGCCTCGGCCTCAAGGGTATTCCGGTCGCAGCGGAAACCATTGCGCTCGGTTCCCTGCTGCTGCTGGCGCAGGAAACCGGCGTGCGCCTGCACATCACCCGTGTGTCCTCGTCCGCCGCGCTCGACATGATTCGCATCGGCCGCGAGCAGGGCATCAAGGTGACCTGCGATGTGTCCGCCCACCACCTGCATCTGTGCGAAAACGATATCGGCTTCTTCAACGCGCATGCACGTCTCGACCCGCCGCTGCGCAGCCAGCGCGACCGTGATGCACTGCGCCAGGGCCTCGCCGACGGCGTGATCGATGCACTGTGCTCTGATCACACGCCGGTGGATGACGACGGCAAGCAGGTGCCCTTCGGCGAAGCGGAGCCGGGTACGACCGGTCTTGAGCTGCTGCTGCCGCTGACCCTGAAATGGGCGTCGGAGATGAAACTGCCCCTGGCCAGTGCGCTGGCGCGCATCACCATTGATCCAGCGCGCATCCTCGGCATCAAGGCCGGCACGCTGGCGGTCGGCGCCGCCGCCGATGTCTGCATCTTCGATCCGCA
>JAIEOJ010000011.1 GCA_019750575.1 Rhodocyclaceae bacterium
AGGTTGTAGATGTCGACACCGACTTCACCCGGCACGGTCTCGGCGTCATTGACGCGGACCACGATACGGTTGGCATCAATGTAGTCAACCACACCGCCACGCAGGGCTTGCACGGCAGTACCCGAGTCGACCGCAACGGTGCGCTCGATACCGGTACCGACCAGCGGCTTTTCCGGACGCAGACACGGCACGGCCTGACGTTGCATGTTGGCGCCCATCAGTGCGCGGTTCGCGTCATCGTGCTCGAGGAAGGGAATCAGCGAAGCTGCAACCGAAACGATCTGGCCCGGGGCCACGTCCATGTACTGCACTTCGGACGGTTCCTTGAGTTCGAATTCACCCTTGAAACGGCAGGACACGAGCTCGTCGGTCAGCTTGCCCTTCTTGTCGAGTTCGGCGTTCGCCTGAGCGATCACGTACTTGCCTTCTTCGATCGCGGACAGATAGTCGATCTGGTCGGTCACGACGCCGTTTTCAACGCGGCGGTACGGGGTTTCCATGAAGCCGTACTCGTTGGTGTGTGCATACAGCGCCAGCGAGTTGATCAGGCCGATGTTCGGACCTTCCGGGGTTTCGATCGGGCAGACGCGGCCGTAGTGGGTCGGGTGCACGTCGCGCACTTCGAAGCCGGCACGTTCGCGGGTCAGACCGCCCGGGCCAAGGGCCGAGACGCGGCGCTTGTGGGTGATTTCCGAGAGCGGGTTGGTCTGGTCCATGAACTGCGACAGCTGGCTGGAACCGAAGAACTCCTTGATGGCGGCGCTGATCGGCTTGGCGTTGATCAGGTCATGCGGCATCAGGTTGTCGGATTCAGCCTGGTTCAGACGCTCCTTGACGGCGCGCTCGACGCGGACGAGGCCGGCGCGGAACTGGTTCTCGGCGAGCTCGCCGACCGAACGCACGCGACGGTTGCCCAGGTGATCGATGTCGTCGATTTCGCCGCGACCGTTGCGCAGTTCGACCAGGATGCCGATGACGCGGATGATGTCGTCGTTCGACAGCGTGCCCGGACCTTCGATTTCATCGCGGCCGACACGGCGGTTGAACTTCATGCGGCCCACGGCCGACAGGTCGTAGCGCTCTTCCGAGTAGAACAGGCCGTTGAACAGGGCTTCGACAGCGTCCTCGGTGGGCGGCTCGCCCGGGCGCATCATGCGGTAGATGGCAACGCGGGCGGCCCACTGGTCGGCAGTTTCGTCGGCACGCAGGGTGCTGGAGATATAGGCGCCGCGATCCAGATCATTGGTGAACAGCGTCTTGATTTCGCCCACGCCCGCATCGATCAGCTTTTCCAGCAGGCTGTCGGTGATTTCGTCGTTGGCATTGGCCAGCACTTCACCGGTCGAGCTGTCGACGATGTTGGTCGCCAGGGTGCGGCCGATCAGGAAGTCTTCCGGCACGGCGATCTTCTTGAGGCTGGCTTCACCCAGATCGCGGATGTGCTTGGCGGTGATGCGCTTGTCCTTGGGGATGATGACCTTACCGGCCTTGTCCACGAAGTCGAAGCGGGCGGTTTCGCCGCGCAGGCGCTCGGGAACGATGTCGAACTGGACACCCTTCTTGGACAGGTTGAAGGTATCGAACTCGAAGAAGGTTTCGAGAATCTGTTCCGGCGTCTGGCCGATGGCCTTCAGCAGGATGGTGACCGGCATCTTGCGGCGACGGTCGACGCGGAAGAAAAGGATGTCCTTCGGATCGAACTCGAAGTCCAGCCAGGAGCCGCGGTAGGGAATGATGCGGGCGGAGAACAGCAGCTTGCTCGAGCTGTGGGTCTTGCCGCGGTCGTGCTCGAAGAACACGCCCGGCGAACGGTGCAGCTGCGACACGATGACGCGCTCGGTACCGTTGATGACGAAGGAGCCCGTGGTCGTCATGAGCGGAATTTCGCCCATGTACACTTCCTGTTCCTTGACTTCCTTGATCTTCTCGGTGGAGGACTCACGGTCGAGAATGACCAGGCGCACCTTGGCGCGCAGCGGGCTGGCGAAGGTCAGACCGCGCTGCTGGCATTCCTTGACGTCGAAGGCAGGTTCGCCGAGCTTGTATTCGACAAACTCCAGGCGCGCATTGCCGGAATGGGCGACGATGGGGAAGATGGAGTTGAAGGCGGCTTCGAGACCCTGGACCCGGCGTTGCGAGATCGGCACATCGGTCTGCAGGAACTGGGTGTAGGACTCGAGCTGGGTTGCCAGCAGGAAGGGGACGTTTAGTACGGACGCACGCTTCGCAAAACTCTTGCGAATGCGCTTCTTCTCGGTATACGAGTAGGCCATGAAAGCTCCAGTGAGAAAGCAATCGTCAAAAGTCAGAAGACAGGATTACGGGCACCTGGCCGACGCAACGCTCTCTTATGACAACTGTCGTGATGAAACACGAAAAAACTACCGATACAGCCACCGCAAAAACACTCGCGGCTTAAAACACGAAAGGGCTGGAGCGCCCCGGGATACAAACCCGGGCGCTCCAGCCCACAAACACCGGGTCGATTACTTGAGTTCGACCTTGGCGCCTGCGTCTTCCAGTTGCTTCTTGATGGCTTCTGCGTCAGCCTTCGGGATGCCTTCCTTGATGGGCTTCGGAGCGCCATCAACGAGGTCCTTGGCTTCCTTCAGGCCCAGGCCGGTAGCGGCGCGGACAACCTTGATCACTTCAACCTTCTTGTCGCCGGCAGCAGCCAGAACGACGGTGAAGTCGGTCTTTTCTTCAGCAGCAGCAGCGCCACCAGCAGCAGCGCCGCCAGCAGCCGGAGCAGCGAAGGAAGCAGCGGAAACGCCAAACTTTTCTTCGAAAGCCTTGACCAGGTCATTCAGTTCGAGAACGGTCAGGTTGCCAACGGCTTCCAGAATGTCTTCTTTGGTAATTGCCATGATTTGAAACTCCTAAATATTGGGTTGCAAGACGTCGCGCAATTAAGCGGCAGCGCCTTCTTCTTCGCGCTTCTTGGCCAGTGCAGCCATGCCGCCGACGAAACCGGCGAGCGGGGCCTGCATGACGCCAGCCAGCTTGGCCAGCAGTTCTTCGCGGCTCGGGATCGAAGCCAGGGCCTTGACGGCGGCTTGATCCAGCACCTTGCCGCTGTACGAACCGGCCTTCAGAACCAGCTTGTCGTTGGTCTTGGCAAAATCGTTCAGGATCTTGGCCGGGGCAACTGCATCGGTGCCGATCGAGTAGATCAGCGGGCCGGTCATTTGCTCGGCAAGTTCAGCGAACGGAGTGCCAGCCACAGCGCGGCGAGCCAGGGTGTTCTTCAGCACGCGCAGGTAAACGCCTTGTTCGCGAGCCTTGGCACGCAGCACGGTGAGGTCGGCGACCTCGATGCCACGGTACTCGGCGACCACGATGGTCTGGGCGTTTGCTACTTGTGCTGACACCTCGGCTACTACAGCCTTTTTGTCATCGATATTGAGACTCAAGGTCAGCTCCTTTTCACACACATAAACAGAACGGAAAATTCCGTTCCACCTATGGCGACCTCACTCAGGGTTTCAAGCAATTCCGGACTTGGGAGACCGGTACAACCTGTACTGCAAATCCTGTGCTGGGAACACCATCTGCGCTGGGCGGAAATTGCTTCCCGATTAAGCTCGCAGCCAACCGCACCACTCGCCCCAACGGTCTTTGATACTCCGCTCATCCACCCGCAGGCTTCAGAACGGCCCAAAGTTCAAAACCCCGCGCAGGCATCCTGCCGGCGCGGGGAAAAACAAATTACTGAGCCTGCAGGGTGGCCTGATCGACACGCACGCCGGCACCCATGGTGCTGGAGAGCGAGATCTTCTTCAGGTACTGACCCTTGGCTGCAGCAGGCTTGGCCTTCTGCAGCGCATCGATCAGCGCAGTCAGATTCTGTTGCAGCGCTTCGGGCGTGAACGAGGCACGACCGATGGTGCATTGAATGATGCCGCCCTTGTCGGTACGGTACTGAACCTGGCCCGCCTTGGCGTTCTTGACGGCGGTGGTCACATCCATGGTCACGGTGCCAACCTTGGGGTTCGGCATCAGGCCACGCGGACCCAGCACCTGACCGAGCGCACCGACAACCTTCATGGCATCCGGCGTGGCGATACACACGTCGAAATCCATGGTGCCGCCCTTGACGGCAGCAGCCAGATCGTCGAAACCGACGATGTCGGCGCCGGCAGCCTTGGCTTCCTCAGCCTTGGGACCTTGCGCAAACACGGCGACGCGCACGGACTTGCCGGTACCGGCCGGCAGCACAACGGCGCCACGCACCAGCTGGTCCGACTTCTTGGCATCGATGCCGAGGTTCACGGCCACATCGATGGACTCATCGAACTTGGCGGTGGCGTTTTGCTTGACCAGCGCCAGCGCATCGGCCAGCGGGTAGAGCTTGTTGCGATCAACGGTGGCACGAGCGGCCTGGGTACGCTTGGAAAGCTTAGCCATGATTACAGACCCTCCACGGTGATGCCCATGCTGCGCGCGGAGCCAGCGATGGTGCGAACGGCTGCTTCAAGATCGGCAGCGGTCAGATCCTTCATCTTGGTCTTGGCGATTTCCTCGGCTTGCGCCTTGGTGATCTTGCCGACCTTGTCGGTGTGCGGCTTGGCCGAACCCTTGGTCAGACCGGCGGCCTTCTTGATCAGGATAGTCGCCGGCGGCGTCTTCATGATGAAGGTGAAAGACTTGTCGGCGAAGGCGGTGATCACCACAGGAATCGGCAGACCCGGCTCGACGCCTTGAGTCTGGGCGTTGAACGCCTTGCAGAATTCCATGATGTTGAGGCCGCGCTGGCCGAGGGCCGGGCCGATAGGGGGCGACGGGTTGGCCTTACCAGCTGGCACTTGCAGCTTGATGTAGCCAATAATCTTCTTTGCCATGATGGCTCCTTAAAGTGAGTCTTAGCGCGCTTTCGCCGATCCGGAGACCGAGCTACTCACGCTCCTCTTGTTGCGGTGATGAAGCAGCGCCCGCAACCGCGCAAATCCTTAAACGCAAACACCCGACCGAAACCGGACGGGTGAAGAGCTAAAGATTCTAATACAGAATCAAGGATTCGGGAAGACCCTCTCAGGCCCGCCCGGAGCAACGCTCAGGCCTTTTCGACCTGGGCAAACTCCAGCTCGACCGGCGTGGCACGACCGAAAATCGTGACCGAGACGCGCAGACGGCTCTTTTCGTAATTGACCTCTTCGACCGTACCGTTGAAGTCGGTGAAGGGGCCGTCCTTGACGCGCACCATTTCGCCGCTTTCGAACAGCACCTTGGGACGGGGCTTTTCAACCCCTTCCTGCATCTGGGCCATGATCTTGTCGACTTCCCTCTGCGTGATCGGCGTCGGCTTGGTGGCAGTACCGCCCACAAAACCGGTCACACGCGGCGTGCTCTTGACGAGGTGCCAGGACTCATCGTCCATGTCCATCTCGACCAGCACATAGCCCGGGAAGAACTTGCGCTCAGAAATGCTCTTCTGACCGCCCTTCATTTCAATGACCTCTTCGACCGGAACCAGAATCTGGCCGAATTTTTCCTGCATGCCGGCGCGCGCGATGCGCTCCACCAGGGCACGCTGGACCGACTTTTCAAAGCCGGAATAGGCATGAACGACGTACCAACGCTTAGCAGTCATGTTTACTTCCAGCCCAGAATCAGATCGTACACAACCCACTCGAGAGTCTTGTCCGTCATCCACAACATGACAGCCATGACCAGCACAAAAGCAAAGACGATTGCAGTCATCTGCGTCGCTTCCTTGCGCGACGGCCAGACAACCTTCCTGGTTTCATCACGCGCCTCGCCAGCAAAGGCAAAGAAGCGCTGCCCCGGCTCGGTGAACCACGCCACCGCCGTGCCCGCACCAATACCGGCCAGCACCGACAGCACACGCACCACCATCACCTGCTCGGACAGCAGATAGAAGCCGGCAACACCAGCCGCAAGCAGCAGCAGCGCAAGTACGAACTTGATCTTGTCAGCCATCAATGATCTCGAAAGGTCCCGGTATAAACACTTACAGGGATGCCGCCACCACGGCCGCATCCCGAATCCTTGTTGGCAGGGGCGGAGAGAATCGAACTCCCGACCTACGGTTTTGGAAACCGTTGCTCTACCAATTGAGCTACACCCCTGCGGCAGAGACTACAGAAACAAAAACCCCTAAACCGACTTTTCTTCCGGGGAAGGGGTTTCAAGGGGAGGGCAAGCCCTCCCCAGGTATTGCTTTTCAGATTTTGAGGAAGCGGAGCTTACTCGATGATCTTGGCCACGACGCCGGCGCCGACGGTACGACCGCCTTCACGGATGGCGAAGCGCAGACCTTCTTCCATGGCGATCGGGCAGATCAGCTTGACGGTGATCGACACGTTGTCGCCCGGCATGACCATCTC
>JAIEOJ010000096.1 GCA_019750575.1 Rhodocyclaceae bacterium
ACGACATTCTCTACGCCCATGCCTCGCGCACCTTCCACCTCGAATCCAATCCGGGCAATGCGCGCGCACTCGTGCAGGCGCACGGCAGCGGCGCAGGCCGCCGCGATGTGTGGCTGAACCCGCCGCCCCTGCCGCTGACCACGCCGGAAATGGACGGCGTGTATGACCTGCCGTATGCACGTGCCCCGCACCCGGCCTATGGCGACGCCAAGATTCCGGCCTGGGACATGATCCGCTTCTCCGTGAACATCATGCGCGGCTGCTTCGGCGGCTGCACCTTCTGCTCCATCACCGAACACGAAGGCCGCATCATCCAGAGCCGTTCGGAAGAATCCATCCTCAGGGAAATCGAGGAAATCCGCGACAAGGTGCCGGGCTTCACCGGCATCATCTCCGACATCGGCGGCCCCACCGCGAACATGTACCGCATGGCCTGCAAGGACAAGAAGATCGAGTCCAACTGCCGCCTGCTGTCCTGCGTCTATCCCGACATCTGCGAGAACCTCAACACCGACCACTCGGCGCTGGTGGGGCTATACCGCAAGGCGCGCGCCATACCCGGCGTGAAGAAGATCCTGATCGGTTCCGGCCTGCGCTACGACCTCGCCGTGCGTTCGCCCGAATACGTGAAGGAACTGGTCACTCATCACGTCGGCGGCTACCTCAAGATCGCGCCCGAGCATACCGAACAGAACGTGCTCTCGAAGATGATGAAGCCGGGCATGGGCGCCTACGAGAAATTCCGGCAGATGTTCGAGAAGTTCTCGAAGGAAGCCGGCAAGGAACAGTACCTGATCCCCTACTTCATCGCCGCGCACCCGGGCACCACCGACGAGGACATGCTCAATCTCGCGCTGTGGCTGAAGGCACACAATTTCCGTCTCGATCAGGTGCAGACTTTCCTGCCCACGCCGCTGGCGCTGGCGACGGCCATGTATCACACGGAAAAGAATCCGCTCAAGAAGGTCAGCGAAAGCTCGGAGCATGTCGGCGCTGTGCGCTCCGGCCGTCAGCGCCGCCTGCACAAGGCCTTCCTGCGCTACCACGATCCGGAGAACTGGCCCACCCTGCGCGATGCACTGCGCGCCATGGGCCGTGCCGACCTGATCGGCAACGGCAAGAAGCACCTGATCCCGTCCTTCCAGCCGGTGGGTACCGGTCAGGGCAGATCCGATGCGACGGGCAGTCGTACCGGTGCCGGCAAGCGGGCAGGACGCGTCGGGCATGGCGGCCCGCGCTTCAATGTCGCCATGACACAGCGCACCGGCGAACCGCCGCGGCCGGCAGGCAAGGCGCCAACCGCAAAAACGCCGGCTGGCCGCCGCAAGCGCTAGTACTCAGCCGCGCAGGGACTCGCCGGAGATGCCCCGGCCTGCGCTGGCGAACATCTGCGCGGCCGGCTCCGGCCGGCCGAACAGATAGCCCTGCATGAAGTCACAGCCCATTTCTTCGAGCAGCCGCCGCTGCACCGCGCTTTCCACGCCCTCGGCCACCACCTGCATGCCAAGCTTGTGGCACATGATGATGATGGCATCGACCAGGTTGCGATCATTGCTGTCGTCGACCAGATCGGCGATGAAGCTGCGGTCGATCTTGACGTAGTCGATGGGAAAACGCTTCAGGTAGCTGAGGGCGGAATAACCGGTACCGAAATCATCCACGGCAACGCCGACGCCCGCATCGCGGTAGCGACGGATCTGCTCGCCCACGTGCGGACGCTCGTCGAGCAGCACGCCTTCGGTGATCTCGATGATGACGCGCTCAGGTGCAATGCCGTGATCGCGGATCATGGCCAGCCATTCGGTGCTCTCGTCGGCACGCTGGCCGAACTGGCGTGGCGACTTGTTGATGCTCACCTTCATGCCCGCATGCCCGGCGGCATCCCAGGCCTTGAGCTGGACCAGCGCGGTCTGCAGCACCCAGTCACCGATCTTCTTGATGAGGCCCAGTTCCTCGGCCATGCCGATGAACTGGCCCGGCATCACGAGGCCGCGCAAGGGATGGCGCCAGCGCACCAGGCCTTCGAACTTGGTCGCCATGCCGGCAGCGTCGACTATCGGCTGATAGTGCAGCTCGAACTGCTGCTGCCGTACTCCCGTCAGCAGGTCCTGGTGCGTGCGCATGCGGCTCTCGGCGGCTTCCTGCATGTCGCTGGTGAAGTAGCAGTAGCGGCCGCGGCCCTCCTGCTTGGCCCGATACATGGCCTGGTCGGCATGCTTGAACAGAACATCCTCACTGACGGCATCATGCGGATAAAGCGTGATGCCCATGCTGGCGCCACCCAGCACATGCTCGCCCTGCAGGTCGAAGGGCTCGTTGAGGGCGGCCAGTATCGTCGGTGCGAGTTTCTCGACGTCCTGCCGCTCGTTGATGCCGGACAACAGGATGGTGAACTCGTCACCGCCGAGACGTGCAACGGTATCGGTGGCACGCACCGATTCGAGCAGGCGCTCGGCGGTCTGCTGCAGCAGCAGATCGCCCATGTAGTGACCGAGCGTATCGTTAACATCCTTGAAGCGGTCGAGATCGATGAAGAGCAGCGCGAATCCGGCCCCGCTGCGGCGCGAGCGCAGGATTTCCTGCGCCATGCGATCCATGAACAGACGGCGGTTGGGCAGGCAGGTCAGCGGATCGAAGTTGGCATAACGGCTGATCGTCTCCTCGAACTGCTTGCGATCGCTGATATCGGACAGCAGGCAGACATAGCGCTCGACCTGGCCGAACTGGCCGGGCACGGCATTGATGCTGGCCAGGAAGGTGACCAGCTCGCCGGTTGAACGCCGGTCCATGATTTCGCCGGCCCACTGCCCATCATGCTGCAGGCGGCGCCACAGTTCGGCATGGAACATGTCGTCATGTACGCCGGGCACGAACAGCGAGGGACGCCGCCCCAGCACCTCCTGCTCGGAGTAGCCGAGCAGTTCGCAGAAGGCGGGATTGACGCTGACCACATCCAGCGCCGCATTGGTGATGATGATGGCCTGACCGGCGGCGCGGAAAACCATGGCGGCAAGCTTCTGCTCGCGATGGATGCGGTTGCGCTCGATCGCCAGTGCGGCCAGCTCGGTCGCATGCTGCACGCATACCGGCAGCACATCGCTGCCGCCATACTCGGGCACGCGCAGGGCCAGGCTGCCCAGCACCTGACCGCCACTGGTGGCAATCGCATACAGACGCGCCGCGGCGTCCTGCACGCCGACAACGGCAAGCTCGCCGTCGCTCCAGCGCAGATCGCCGGCCTCGGCGCCTTCGAAATCCTCCATCCGGTCGATGCTGAAC
Source organism: Rhodocyclaceae bacterium (assembly GCA_019750575.1). Lineage (GTDB taxonomy): Bacteria > Pseudomonadota > Gammaproteobacteria > Burkholderiales > Rhodocyclaceae. The sequence continues at coordinate 3,280 of JAIEOJ010000096.1, forward strand.
AGGTAGGCCGTGCAACCGGCCTCCTGCAGCAGGAAGGCACCGATGGCGTCCAGCGTCGAACGCAATGAACTATCCTCGGCAATGCGCACCAGGATCTCGCGCCGCAACTGCTCGATACGCATGGCCACGCGCAGTTGCGCCGCCTGCCGGTCGCGTTCGATGGCATAGCGGATCGCGCGCATCAGGTTGGCGGCGGTCAGCTCGCGCTTGTTGAGATAATCCTGGGCGCCCCGCTCGATCAGGCTCAGCGAGAAATCCGGATCATCACGCCCGGTCAGCACGACGATGGGTGCGCCCTGGCTGCAGTCGCGCAACGCGATGACAGTCTCCACGCCCTCGGCATCCGGCAGGGACAGGTCACACAAGACAATATCGAAACGCTCCCGCGCCAGCTCCATCTTGGCGTCCGAGACACAGATCACATGCCGCACCTCCGGCGGATTGCTGACCCAGGCCTCGTTCAGGAAAATCTCGACGAGCGCGGCATCGCCAAAATCATCCTCGACCAGAAGCACTTTAAGACGCATGGGCAGGCGACCTCAGCCGACCATCTCGACGACAGTGAACCAGAAGCTCTCGATCGAACCGACCACCTTGACGAATTCGTCGAGATTGAGCGGCTTGGATACGTAGCAATTGGCCCCGAGCTTGTAACTGCGCACCACATCCTCCTCGGCCCGCGAGGTCGTCAGGATCACGGTTGGAATCGTCTGCAGGCTTTCATTGGTCTTGATCTCCTTCAGTACCTCCATGCCGTTCACGCGCGGCAGGTTGAGATCGAGGATGATCAGGCCGGGACGCGGCACATCTTCGTAGGGCGGTTCGCGATGCAGAAAGGCCAGCGCCTTTTCGCCGTTGTCGACCACATGCAGATTGATGTGCAGCTTGGATGCACGCAGGCCTTCCTGGGTCAGGATGACATCGCCCGGATCGTCCTCGACCAGCAATACCTCAACCGGCTTCATTCTCTACTCCCGCAGTGTGGATGGTGAAATGGAAAGTGCTGCCTTCGCCGGGCAGGGACTCCAGCCACAGCCGGCCGCCATGGTTCTCGACGACTCGCTTGCAGATGGCGAGGCCGATGCCGCTGCCCGGATACTCGATGCGATTGTGCAGGCGCTGGAAGATGACGAAGATGCGCTCGAAGAAACGCTGCTCGATGCCGATGCCGTTGTCCTGCACATGCACGGTGGCAACCCCATCCACATCGACTTCCGCGCTGATCCTGATGTGCGGCGATCTGCCCGGCTTGTGGTACTTGAGCGCATTGCCGATCAGGTTCTGCAGGAGGGCGCGCATCTGTCCGGGCTCCCCCAGCACGACGGGCAGCGGCCCGCATTCGAGCGTCGCGCCGGTATCCGCGATGACCTGGCTGAGGTCCTGCATCAGCGCCCTGTAGACACGTTCCAGGTCCACCGGCGTCTGCGCGCCCTCGCCGCGGCTGACGCGGGAGTAATGCAGCAGGTCGTCGATCAGCAGCTGCATGCGCTGCGCGCCATCCACGGCGAAATTCAGATACGACTGGCCGGTCTCATCCACCTGGCCGGCATAACGCTTGGCAAACAGCTGCACGAAGCTGCTGACCTTGCGCAAGGGCTCCTGCAGGTCATGCGAGGCAACATAGGCGAACTGCTCCAGTTCCCTGTTGCGGCTTTCAAGCTCGCGTGTGCGCACCATCAGCTGCTGCTCCAGCTTCAACCAGCGGGTCATGTCCTGCATCACCTCGATGGCGCCAAACATTCTGCCGTCGTCGCCGACAATCGGCAGTACCGAACAGAGTATGGTCTTGGGCGTATCGTCGAAGCAGAGGATGTCGATGAGTTGCGCCTCCACGCCCTGCCCCGTCGCACAGGCGCGCTGCAAGGGCCATTCGGCATCACTGAACGCGATACCGGTGGCCGCATCCCAGGCACGATAGCTGCCCTCATGCAGCATTTCGCCGCCGGCGCCGCACCAGATCTCGAGGCTGGCCAGATTGGCCGACACCACATGCCCGTCGGCATCGGCGAGGCGCACCCCCACCGGCAAGGCACCGAGTACGGTTTCCAGGGTCAGCTCGCGCTCGCGCAGCGTGTCGTAGGCAAGCTTGAGCGCATTGATATCGACGATCTGCGTGATCAGGTACTCGGGCTCGCCCTGCGCATCGCGCGCCAGCGACACCGCCAGCTCGACCCAGACGGGCTGACCATCCTTGCGCAGATAGCGCTTTTCGCGCTGGTAGGAGGGAATCTCGCCCCTGAGCAACTGCCTCAGCAGCTCATCGTCGCCCTCCAGATCGACACTCGCGGTGATATCGCGGAAAGCCAGTTGCAGCAGCTCGTCGCGGCTGTAGCCGACGATGCGGCAGAACTGCGCATTCACATCCAGCCAGTTGCCCTGCAGATCAAGCAGGGCCATGCCGATGGGCGCATGCTCGAAGATCTGGCGCAGTTGAACCGAGGCCAGACGCTCCTGAAAACGCGAATCGGGAATGGACCCTTGCGGCGTAGTAAGCTGGTTCATGGTGTCCCCGGGGTGAAAAACTACCCACAGCGGAAAATTCAGGTTGGTTTTATCCTGGCTTCGAGTTTATACATGCATAAATCGGTTTGATCAAATTACCTAAAAAAAACCCTGCCGCCCGGGCAGGGTTGTATGCGACGTGAGGGCCTGTCAGCGCTGGCGACGCAAGCTCAGAGCGAGCAGCGCAAGCGCGAGGCCCATCAGCACAACGCTGTGCGGTTCCGGCACCTGGTTCTGATTCAGGGTCGCCACCATGTAGTCCTGCTTGCTGGCGCTGGTGTACAGCGTGAAGATGAAACTGTCGGCACCGGCCGGACCGCTCAGCGCATCCAGCATGCCCTGCGCCGTGCTCACGATGCTGGCATTGGTGCTGCTGGTCTTCTTGACCAGACCGGCAGCAAGATTCTTGCTGCTGTCGGCAATCAGTTCCCACAGCGCCAGCTGGAAGCCGGCGGCATTCAGGTTATTGCCCAGCGTGCTGGTGTAGAAGAGCGAGTAGAGCTTGCCGATATCCGCAGCATCCGCACCGAAATAGCCGCTGAAATCATTGCCCACCTGATAGCTGGCATTGCTGGTCGGCGA
>JAIEOJ010000240.1 GCA_019750575.1 Rhodocyclaceae bacterium
TGGGCCCGCGCAAACAGGCGGCGCAGGCGCGGGATCAGCCGCTTGGGCTGGGCCGGATCGAGGAAGCCGCTCTTCACCGCGGCCGCCTCGATGTGGCCGATCAGACCCTCAACTTCCTCATGCGAGGCCGGCGACCCGGCCTCGTTGATGGCGGGCGGCGCACCGACATCAATCCCGGCCAGACGCAATTCATAACAGGCCACCTGCACCGCGGCGGCGAGATTGAGGGAGCTGTAGTCACTGTTGGCCGGAATCATGGCGAGGCGCTGGCACAGGCCGGTTTCCTCATTCGTGAGGCCGGCCGTCTCGTTGCCGAAGACAAAGGCAAGCTCGCCCTGCCCCGCTGCTGTGAGGGCCTCGGGCACCGCATCACGCAGCCAGGCAATCGGGGCGGACAGGTCGCGCCGGCGTGCGGTCATGGCCACGGCCAGCACCGTGCCGTGCAGGGCTTCTTCCAGTGTTTCCACCACCGTCGCCGCGGCCAGCACATCGTCGGCGCCGGACGCCATGGCAATCGCCTGCTCTTCCGGCAGATGCTTTGGGGAAACCAGATACAGGCGCGTCAGCCCCATGGTCTTCATGGCGCGCGCAGCGGCGCCGATGTTACCGGGGTGGCTGGTGCGCGAGAGGACTATACGGATGCGCGAAAGAGCGTTGTTCATGGGGCTTATACGTTAAAATGTCGGCTATTCGCGCGGCAGGTCCTGCCGTTGCATCGTTCCTGCACAAAATCCAGAATCCCATGCATCCGACACTCAACATCGCCATCAAGGCGGCGCGTCGCGCCGGCCAGATCATCAACCGCGCCAGCCTGGACCTGAGTCAGATCAAGGTCGCCACCAAGCAGCAGAGCGACTACGTGACCGAGGTTGACCGGGCCGCCGAAGCCGCCATCATCGAAGTGCTGACCGATGCGTATCCGAAGTATGCGATTCTAGCAGAGGAGTCCGGCGCCTCCACCGGCAGCGAGGGTGACTCCGAGTTCCAGTGGATCATCGATCCACTCGACGGCACCACCAATTTCATCCACGGTTTTCCGCAGTACGCGGTCTCCATCGGCCTGGCGCAGAACGGCGTCATGCAGCATGGCGTGATCTATGACCCCAACCGCAATGAAATCTTCACCGCCAGCAAGGGCGGTGGCGCCTTCCTCAATGACAAGCGCATCCGCGTCGGCAATCGCGTCAAGCTGGCCGATGCCCTGATCGGCACCGGCTTCCCCTACCGCGTCTTCGACAAGATGGACCAGTACCTGGCCATCTTCAAGGAGCTGACGCAAAAGACCGCCGGCATGCGCCGCCCCGGCGCCGCCTCGCTCGACCTCGCCTGGGTCGCCTGCGGCCGCCTCGACGGTTTCTGGGAGTTCGGCCTGTCGCCGTGGGACATGGCTGCCGGCAGCCTGCTCATCACCGAGGCCGGCGGCCTGGTCGGCGACCCCAAGGGCGAACAGGACTTCATGGCCAGCGGCGACATGCTGGCCGGCAACCCCAAGCTGTTCGGGCAGTTGCTCCAGGTAATCGCACAAAATACGCGCTGATCTGCGCGCCATGCGCAATACCCCATAACAAACCGATAAGCCTGACTTATACTCAAAACGGCAGGCCCGCGGCCCAGGCAAGCTCGCAGTTGGCGCGATCGCGCATGCTGACGACATGGCGCAAGAGAATGCAGGCGCGGCCGCTTGCAGGCATTACAAAATCCAGGAGAGAACCATGCTGATCAAGAAGAAAATTGCCTTGATGATCATCCTGCCCGTGGCGGCACTGATCATTCTCGGCGCCATCACGATGCGCGGCCAGCAGAACATCAACACGATGTTGCAGGAACTGAACAGGAACATCGTCCCCAGCCTCAAGGCCACCGCCCAGATCCAGCAGGAAGTCACCGTCATGCACGCAGTCGTGTACCGCCACGTGCTCTCTGATGACGCACAGGACATGGACAAGCAAGCCGAGCGCATCAAGGGTTTCAAAAACAAGGTGGTTGGACTGCTCGATAACTACGAAAAAGCTCTGGTTAACAGCGAGGCCGATCGTATTGCCATAACGGCAGTGCGTGACGGCTTCGAGGCTTATAACCAATTCGCAGAAAAGGTTATGACGGCCTCACGTAACGACGACAAAGCATCAGCCAAGTCGTTGATGGGTAAAGAAGCTACTGCAAAACGCAAGGGTTTGACCGATGCACTGGAAGCGGTCATCAAGGGTAACGAGGACAAGGCCAAACAGATCGCCGAGGAAAGCGAGAGCGAGTTCGCCAAGACCGTGCGCGTGAGCATCGGCTTCGCCATCGTCATGATCATCGCCGTCGCGGTCGCCGGCTTCATGATCGGCCGTTCCATCACCACCCCGATCACGACCATGCGCGACTCGCTGGTCGCCACCACCCGCGACCTCGATTTCACGCACCGCATCAACTACCACAGCGACGACGAAATCGGCGATGCCATCAAGGCCTACGAAGGCCTGCTCGGCAAGCTGCAGCAGAGCTTCCGCGAAATCCAGGAACGCATCGACGGTGTCTACAACGCTGCCGCCGGCATGGCCCGTTCTGCCGGCGAGATCTCGACCAGCTCCATGACGCAAAGCGATTCCGCCGCCGGCATGGCCGCCAGCATCGAGGAAATGACCGTCAGCGTGAACCACATCGCCACCCGCGCCACCGAAGTCGGTAACCATGCCGCCAACTCGGGCAAGGAAGCCGAAAAGGGCGCGGACGTTATCCTCGCCACGGTCGACCGCATGAACCACATTGCCGATACCGTGCGCACCTCGGCCGACGCCATTACCGATCTGAAGACGCTGAGCGAAACCATTTCCTCAACCGTCACCGTGATCAAGGAAGTCGCCGACCAGACCAACCTGCTGGCCCTGAATGCCGCCATCGAAGCCGCCCGTGCCGGAGAACAGGGCCGCGGCTTCGCGGTCGTGGCCGACGAAGTGCGCAAGCTGGCCGAACGCACCGCCAAGTCCACGGAGGAAATCGCCTCTCTGCTCGGCCGTGTGCAGGATGGCGCCATCAACGCCTCGCGCAGCATGGACGATGCCGTGGTTGCAGTGACCGCCGGCGTGGAATCGGCGCGCAGCGCCGGCACCGCCATCGAGAAGATCCAGAGCGGCGCCAACGACATGGTCGGCATGGTTTCCGAGATCACCGATGCGGTCAAGGAACAGAGCGTCGCCTCCACCCACATCGCACAGGAAGTCGAACGCATCGCGCAGATGGCCGAGGAAAATTCGGCCGAGTCGGCCAACACCGCGGACGGCGCCCGCCAGCTCGACGAGATGGCCCTCGCCATCAAGTCGGCGGTCAGCATCTACCGCGTCTGACGTTTCTCACCGCCAACAAAAAGCCCCGGCATCACCGGGGCTTTTTTGTTGGCTGATCAGGTACGAAGTACCGACAAACGCATCAAGCAAGCCGTTCGAGCTGAGCCTGTCGAAGCCGCACAAAAGGTGATCATCACAGGTTCTTCTGTGGCTGTAGCGCACCACGGGTATTGGGGCTTCGACAGGCTCAGCCCGAACGGTCGTGTGTTTTTGTCGACGAGCAGACCCAACTAAAATTTGAACCAAATCAGCTTTTTGTTTGACGCAACTAGTTCAGCGTCGGCTTGCGCGGCTCGACACCGGCCGGCATCTCACTCAGTTGCAGACGGTTGCCACCACCATGCTTGGCCGCATACATGGCCTCGTCGGCACAGCGTATCAGCTGCCGATAATCGTCGCCATGCTCGGGATAGAAGGCGATGCCGATGCTGGGTAAAACCTGCAACTCATGTCCATCCAGCACAAAGGGCGTGGCCAGCAGGGCACGTATGGTTTCCGCCACCACCTGGGCATCCTGCGGTACCTGTATGCCCTGCAACAGGATCAGAAACTCGTCGCCGCCGATGCGTCCCACCGTATCCGATTCGCGCACGCATTCGCGGATGCGCCGTGCGACCTGCTGCAGCAACTGGTCGCCGACGGCATGACCGAAGCGGTCATTGACCTCCTTGAAGCGGTCCAGGTCGAGAAACAGCACCGCAAGACAGGTGCGGTCGCGGCGCGCCAGCACCACCGCACTTTGCAGGCGATCATGAAACAGGCGCCGGTTCGGCAGCTCGGTCAGGGGGTCGTAGAGCGCCGCCTGTTCCAGGCGCTCGAAGATCTGCTTGCGCTCGATCGCGGCCGCCACCTGTATGGACAGGAATTGCAGCATGCGCATGTCCGGCTCGGAATACGCCACCGCATCCGAATAGCTGCGCACGACCATGGCCCCGACCATGCCGCCACGCCCCTGCAGGGGAACACCCAGCCAGTAGCGCACATCCGTACCGACATCCGCGCAATCAAGCACGCTGGGCGGTCGCCGCTCGGGTGTCAGCCACAAGGGGCGCCCGCTGCGGATCACCTCGGCGCACAGCAAGTTCGACTCCAGTGACTGCAAGGGCGGCGCCTCGCGGCGCTCATCGACATGACAGGGAAAACTCAGTTCATCCTTCTGCGCATCATGCAGTGCCACAAAGAAGCTCGCGGCCGGGAGCACCTCACTGATGACTCGATGGATCTCGCGCAGCAGGCCGGCCATGCCCTCGATCTTGTGGGTGGCGTCGGAAATCAGATGGGCCGCATGGCGCATCGATTCGTCGCGCTTGCGCTCGCTGATGTCGCGGGCTACCGCAACACGCGCCTGCTCCGATTCCGACCAGCGCGCCGACCACATGATGTACACGACGCGGCCATCCTTGCGGATGTAGCGGTTCTCGAAATGGCGCTCGACATTGCCCGCCATGATGGTTTCAGCCGTCTTCAGCGTGCTCTCGCGATCATCGGGATGCACGAACTCGATCATCCGGCGGCCTATGACCTCGTCAGGCGTGTAGCCGAAGATGGTCTCGAAAGCGGCGCTCACATACAGATAGCGCCCCTCCGCATCGACGATGCAGACCGCATCGAGGAGCAGATCCATGGCCTTGCCGTAGGGAATGCGGCGATCTGTTTTCATGGGAAAGATTGAATAAGCAGCAAACTGGATGCAGGATACTCCAAACCTTTGACGCCACAAAGACTCGCCAAAAAGCCAGGCACATGGGCATGCCCGCATCAGGCTAAAATCGCTGCTTCCTGCCGTCCGCACCCCATTCCTTACATGTCGCTGTCGAACACAGCGGGCACAACGTCTGCCCATACGCCCATGATGCAGGGGCGTGTTAATCAGTAACACCAATGGTTTCAGAGACACGAAAACAGAAACCATACCAAAAACCATACATTGACCTCGCGCCGCTCATGGTGTCCAATCGTACACTATGGGCAAGAATGTCATCTATGCTGTGCTCCGCCTCAACGATGATGACGGGCATGAGATACACCACCACAACCTAGGCCACATGCGCCCCACCATGGGCGTGCTCACTGTCTTTGATGGGACTGTGGCAGTCCGCAAACGACATACCCGCCGCACGCGCTGCGCGCGACTGACACCACCTGGCGGCGGGGCAACAATTGAAGGCTTCGAGATGCACGACGTTGTCATTGAGACGCACGACTGTGGCCGGGTCATGGTCTATGGCAAGCAGCGCATTGAAGTGGGATCCAGGGTAAAGATCACCGGTCAAGCATGGTGGTGCGAAATGGAGGACTTCATCAAGACGGAGGACTGACCGGCGCGCAGCCAGCCCTATCGATCATGATCTGGCGTTTCAACAACCTCACTTCGTCGGCGTGCTGCTCAGCCGCTCCCGCAAGTTTTTCCGCCAATTCGTCAGCATCGTCCAGTAAGCCCCCGAGGGCGGCGGATCGGCTTCGATCACGGCTGCAGGCAGAGGGGTCAGCTCCGGCACCGAGACCACCACCGGCGAGGTAGGTTGTGATGGCGTTGCGCACGCTACCGCGAGCAGCAACGGCATCAGCCTCAGCAGCCTTGCGGGCTGCGACTTGCTTTGCATATGCATCTGCATTCTCCTGTTGTTGCGCTGCATGCGCAGCACGTTGATCAGCCAAGGCCTGCACAGCCTTGCGCGCAGCCGATGCCAAAGTGGCGCGCTCAAGCGCCCAATCCGCTTTAAGTTCAGCCGTATCCGCTTTGGCATTGGCCAGGCGCACGGTCTGCACACCGATCACAAGCACCAAGCTGCTGGCCAGCCATGGCGGCGTGACCAACAGCCCAACCCACGACCAGGCAACAAAGCGCGGGCATCCTCAACGGTTCCACCGAGCGCTCACTGGTACTGATGGATGAAATCGGGCGCGGCACCTCGACCTTCGACGGCATGGCACTGGCCTTTTCTATCGCCCGCCATCTGCTCGAAAAGAACCGCGCCTTCACCCTGTTCTCGACCCACTACTTCGAGCTGACGCGGCTGGCCGAAGACTACGC
>JAIEOJ010000280.1 GCA_019750575.1 Rhodocyclaceae bacterium
TGCACTGCTCGTCGTTCTCGAAGTGTCTGGCGCCGGGCTACCGCGTCGGCTGGGCCGCGCCCGGCCGGCTGGCGCGCCAAGTCGAGCGGCTGAAGCTGATGACCAGCCTGTCTGGGTCGATCCCGGTGCAGGCGGCGCTGTCCGAGTACCTGCTGGAAGGCGGTTACGACCTGCACCTGCGCAACCTGCGCTCGTCTCTCCAGGCGCAGCGCGACAGCCTGTTCGACGCCGTCAACCGGCTCTTTCCTGACGGAACGCGGGTGGCGCGGCCGGTCGGCGGTTACTTCGTGTGGGTCGAATTGCCCGTCGGGGTCGATGCGATAGCCTTGCACCGTGCCGCGCTGGCACACCACATCAGCCTGGCTCCGGGGCCGATGTTCTCGGCACGCGGCGAGTTCCAGCACCACATCCGGCTGACCTGCGGCGAGCATTGGGACGAGGCGCACGAGCGCGCCATGCGCACGCTGGCACGGCTGGTCGATGACGCAACGCGCGCCGTCGCCGCTGCGCCGGCATTGATCTGATCCGGTCGCCGGGCCCCGCAACTGCTCACGCTGCCGGCGCAGGCAGCCGGGCAGAGTGCAGGCATGTCAATACCCGACCTGATCTCGGTATACCGCACCGCGCTGTCGCAGGTGGCGGCCACCTACGCACCACAGGGCCCTGAACGCGCGCTGCAGGAGGTGCTGGACCGACTGGGCCCGTCTGTCTGCGCGGGTCTGCTCGACGCCGACGGCACGCTACGCTACGCCAATCCGGCCGCGCTGCGGGCCATCGGCAGTACGCCGGAGGAGGTGCTCGGCCAGCCCTTCGAGGCCACCCATTGGTGGCAGGGCTGCGAGTTGTTGCAGCAGAAGCTGCGACAGGCGCTGGTCAGCGCAGCGCGCGGCGAAGCCTCGCGCTTCGACGTCCGCAGCGGCGACACGGCGGTCATGGACTTTGCGCTGCTGCCGCTCAACAAGCCCGACGGGACTCGCTTCCACGATGCCCTGAGGACCATCCTTACACGGGCGGGCCGGGGCGCACGGGCCTTCGGCGAGATGGTCGCGCTGCTGAGCGCGCAGGCGCGACCCGATCACGCCATCTGCTTGGACGAGCTGCCGAATGCGCTGGGCCGCCCCGAGCGCTTCTCTCTTTTCTGCGCCTACCCGAAGTCCCCGGCCGCGAACGACGCGCAGGACCGCTCCGCGCAGGACGCGCATTTTCGCCGCCTGACCGAGCTCTCGCCCTCGGACTGGTACTGGGAGCAGGACGAGGCCGGCCGCTTTACCGAAATCTCGGGACGGAATCTGGAGCGCGCCGGCATCTTCGCACCCGACATCCTCGGCCGCACGCGCTGGGAGATCGCGGGAGCGCGAGTCGGCGAGGCGCAGAAGATGCTGCTGGAGCGCGCCATACAGGAACGGCGCCCTTTCTACGATTTCGGCTACAGCTTTACCGGAAGCGACGGCGTCGAGCACCACGTCGAGACCAGCGGCGAGCCGGTGTTCGACACATCGGACCGCTTCCTTGGCTATCGTGGCGTCGGAAGAGACATGACTGAGCGCGAGCGGGTGCGGCGCCAGTTGCTGCTGACCCGCCATGCGGTCGAGCAAGCCCACCACGCGCTGTTCCAGGTCGGGCAGGATGGCGCCTTTCGCGATGCCAACGGAGCCGCCTGCCGGCTGCTCGGCCTGACGCGCGAACAAGTGCTGCGGCTGCGCGTGCCGGACATCGATACCGAGATCGACAACGCGCAGTGGCCGTTGCGCTGGCGCGAGATGTGCGAACGCGGTTCCTTGCGCTTCGAGGCCAGCTTGCGCCATCACGACGGCCATGAGATTCCGGTCGATGTCTCCGTCAGCCTGGTGACCAGTGGCGACGAGACGTTTGCCCATGTCTGTGTCGACGACCTGCGCGAGCGCCGCGCCGCCGAACACCGCATCCAGCAACTGCTGCAGTACGACGAACTGACGGGTTTGCCGAACCGCCGACTGCTCTTCGAGCGTCTGGGCACGACCTTGCAGACCAGCGCCGAAACATTGGTGCTGGTGCTGGAGCTCGACCGGTTCAAGCGCATCAACGACGGCCTGGGCCCCCACATCGGCGACGCAGCGCTGCGCGAAGTGGCTCAGCGCATCGTCGCCACCGTGCGGAGCACCGATCTGGTGTCGCGCCGCGGCGGCGATGAGTTCGTGATCGTGATGCCCGCGCCTGCGGCGGCGGCGATGCACACGGCGCAGGCGCTGCTCGACACCATCGCCCGACCCATGACGATCGAGGGGCACGAGATCCACCTGACCTGCAGCATCGGGATCGCGATGGCGCCTGCCAACGGCGACCGCGCCGAAACACTGCTGCGTCGCGCCAACACCGCGCTGCACCAAGCCAAGGTGCTGGGCCGGAACCAGGTCAGCGTCTACGCCGGCGCACCGCAGGACGACGACCCCGAACGGTTGGCGCTGGAGACCGCGCTGCGCCATGCGCTGCGCGACGAGCAGCTCGAACTGCACTACCAGCCGCAGGTCGACCTGGGGCATGGCCGCATCGTCGGCGTCGAGGCCTTGCTGCGCTGGCAGCACCCGACGCTGGGGCACATCGCCCCGAATCGATTCATCCCGATCGCCGAAGAGACCGGCCTGATCGTTGCCATTGGCGACTGGGTGCTGTGCCGCGCCATCGAGCAGGCAGCGGCTTGGCAGCGTGCCGGGCTCCCCCCTGTGCGCATGGCGGTCAACTTGTCGGCGCGCCAGCTGCAGCAGCCGGACCTCGCGCGGCGCATCGAAGGCCTGCTCGCCGCGACCGGCCTCGACCCGCGTCTGTTCGGTGTCGAGGTTACCGAAAGCATGCTGATCGCCAACTTCGATCAGGCAGTGCAGCACCTGCAAGCGCTGCGTGCGCTCGGCGTCGAGGTGTCGCTCGACGACTTCGGCACCGGCTACTCGAGCCTGAGCTACCTGCGCCGGCTGCCGGTCGACGTGGTCAAGATCGACCGCTCGCTGGTGCCCGACGTCACTGCACCGGCAGAGGATGTGTCGATCACGCGCGCCATCATCACGATGGCGCACCAACTGCAGATGAAGGCGATCGCCGAAGGTGTCGAAAGTGAAGGCCAGGCCACTCTGCTTGCCGCCAACCAATGCGACCAGATGCAGGGTTACTGGTTCAGCGCCGCAGTGCCGGCGGCAGCGGTCGAAACGATGCTTCGAGAAGACCGGCAGATCGATCCGGAGCTGTTTGGGCGGCGTTCGCGGCAGCGCACCTTGCTGCTGGTAGACGACGAGGAGAACATCGTCGCCGCGCTGCGCCGGCTGCTGCGCGCCGAAGGCTGGCTGCTGCTCAGCGCGACCAGCGCCGAGCAGGCGCTGCAGCTGCTGGCACGGCACGAGGTCGATGTGATCCTGTCCGACCAGCGCATGCCGGGCATGACCGGCGTCGAGCTGCTGCGCCGGGCCAGGCAGCTGTACCCGGAGACGATCCGGCTGGTGCTGTCGGGCTACACCGAGCTGCAGTCGATCACCGACGCGATCAACGAGGGCGCGATCTACAAGTTTCTCACCAAGCCCTGGGACGATGTGCAGCTGCGGGTTCACCTGCACGAGGCCTTCGCGATGAAGGAGATGGCCGACCAGAATCGCCGCCTCGACCAGGAAGTGCAGACCGCCAACCGGGAACTGGCCGAGCTCAACCTACGGCAGCAGGCGCTGCTCAGTGCGCAGCGCGAGCAGAACCAGCGCGAGGTCGGCAGTCGCGAAGCGGTGCAGGAACTGCTGGACGCCGTGCCGGTGCCCGTGTTCGGCATCGACGACGAAGGCCTGCTGGTATTCGCCAATGCACCCGCACTGGCGCTGGACGGACAGGGCGGCGACCTGCTGGGCGGGCCTGCGGCCGACCGGCTGCCGCCGACCTTGCTGCAGGCGCTGGACAGCGATCCCATGCTGATCACGCTGGCGGAGCGCCAATGGTGGGCGATGAGCCGGCGGTTGAGCGGCAACGCCAGCGGTCGGCTGTTGGTGCTGCTGCCGCAAGCCGGGGCTCTTCAATGACTGCCCCGGCCATTCCCGACAAGCCGCCGGTGGCGCCGGTGCCGCTGACGCACCTGTTCCGCCATAGCCTGCGCGACGGGCGGGTGCATCCGCTGCTGCACGTCGTGCAACGGTATCGCCAGGAGTCGCCGCGATGACGACGGCTGTTCGACCGATCTCCCGTGACGAGCTGCTAGCCGCGCTGCGCGACCTGCCCCCGCTGCCTTCGGTGGTGCTCGAACTGGTCGAGTCGCTCGGCCACGATGAGCTGAGCGCCGCGCAGTACGCGGCCAAGATCTCGCGCGACCAGGCGCTCGCCGCCAAGACATTGCGCCTCGCCAACTCGTCGTTCTACGGCCGCGGCAGGGCGGTCCGCTCCGTCGCCGAGGCGATCCCCGTCCTCGGCCTGCGCACGGTGCGCGGTGTCGTCACGGCCGCCGGAATGGCCGGCAGCTTTCGGCGCCACCCCGGTTTCGACCAGAACGCCTTCTGGCGCCATTCGATCGGCACTGCCCTGTGTGCGCAGGCGCTGGCCGGTGAACTGCGGCGCGACGACGGCGATCTGGCGTTCACGGTCGGGCTGCTGCACGACATCGGCCGGCTGGCACTGGCCAGCGCGTTTGCACCGGCCTATGCCGAGGTCGAGCAGCGGCGGCGCGACCAGGATTGTCCCGATTGCGACGCCGAGCGTGCCGTGCTCGGCATCGATCACGCCGAGGTCGGTGGGTTGATCGCACGGCAGTGGAACTTCGCGCCTGCCATCGTCGATGCCATCCGCCAGCATCACGCACCGCCGGACGCCGCCGAGGTCACGTTGACGGGCATCGCCCATGTGGCCGATGCCATCGCCCACGCTCTCGGCCTGGCCGGCGACCCCGACGAGGCGGTGCCGACGCTGGTGCTGCCGGTCTGGGCCGCCTGCCGCCTGGACGACGCGGCCTGCATGCGGATCTTCGCCCGCACCGAGGCGCAGTTCGAGACCATCTGCGAAGCGCTGCTCCAGTGAAGACCATGTCCGAATCCGAACTCATCTCGCTGCAGCGCGCCAACGAGGAACTGCGCGCGCTGAACGAAAGCCTGCGCAGCGCCCAGGACCAGTTGCTCCAGTCCGAACGGCTGGCGTCGATCGGGCAGCTCGCCGCCGGCGTGGCGCATGAGATCAACAACCCGATCGGCTATGTGTTCTCCAATTTCGGCACGCTGGAAGCCTATCTCGAGCGGCTGTTCGAGATGCTCGAAGCCTACGAGCAGGCCGAACCGGCGCTGGCCGACAGCGCCATCGCGACCCGGCTCGCGGCCATGCGCGCGCGCGTCGAACTCGACTACCTGAAGCAGGACATCCCGATGCTGATGGGCGAGTCCAAGGAAGGCCTTTCGCGCGTGCGCAAGATCGTCCAGGACCTGAAGGACTTCTCGCGTGTCGATACCCACCAGGAGTGGGTCTGGGCCTCGCTGCACCAGGGCATCGATTCGACGCTGAACATCGTCGCCAACGAGATCAAGTACCGGGCCGACGTGCGCCGCGAGTATGGCGACTTGCCCGACATCGAATGCCTGCCGTCGGAGCTGAACCAGGTGTTCCTGAACCTGCTCGTCAACGCGGCCCATGCGATCGGCCCGCAGCGCGGCCTGATCGTCGTGCGCAGCGGCGACGCCGGGGACAAGGTCTGGGTCGAGGTCGAGGACAATGGTAGCGGGATCGCACCCGAACACCTGGCGCGCATCTTCGACCCCTTCTTCACCACCAAGCCGGTCGGACGCGGCACCGGCCTGGGCCTGTCGCTGGCCTACGGCATCGTGCAGAAGCACCATGGCCGCATCGAAGTACGCAGCGAACCGGGTAGCGGCTCTTGCTTCCGCGTCACGTTGCCGGTGCGACGCCCGGGGGCCGAAGGTCTTTCGACATGACGGCGGCACTCCCCGCATGGACGTTGCTCGCCGTCGACGACGAGCCGAACATCCTCGCAGCGTTGCGGCGGCTGTTCCGCACGACCGGCTGGCGCATCCTGACTGCCGGGCACGCCGACGAGGCGCTGGAGCTGCTCGCCACGGAACCCATCAACGCCGTGCTGTCGGACATGCGCATGCCGGGCATGGACGGTGTGCAACTGCTCGAACGGGTCGCTCAGGGCTGGCCGGATGCCGCGCGACTGTTGCTGACGGGCCAGGCCGATCTGCGCTCGACGATCGACGCCATCAACCGCGGCCGGCTGCACCGCTACATCACGAAACCCTGGAACGACGACGAGCTGGTGCTGACGCTGCGCCAGGTCGCGGAGAGGCAGCAGCTCGAAGCCGAAAAAAAGGCGCTGGAGCGGCTCACGCAACAGCAGAACGACGAGCTGAAGGCACTGAACTCGAGTCTGGAGGCCCGCGTCGCGTTGCGCACCGAGGAGCTGGCTGC
>JAIEOJ010000249.1 GCA_019750575.1 Rhodocyclaceae bacterium
CCTTCCTTCTGCAGGCGCTCAGCCAGCGCATCAACATTCACCCCGGCGGCCTCGTAGGCGGCCAGCACGGTTTCGCCAGCGGCGCTGGCCGTGGCCATTTCGTGATTGAGCTCATCCGTGTGCGCGGCCAGTGCCAGCAGCGTCTTTTCCGGAATCGTGTTGACCGTATTGGGGACAGCCAGCGCCTCGATGTAGAGAATCGGCGAGGCATTCGGATCCTTGGTCCCGGTGCTGGCCCACAGCAGGCGCTGCGGCCGGGCCCCTGCGGCCTCGAGCTTTTTCCAGCGCTCGGACGCCAGCAAGGTACGGTAGGCGCGATAGGTGCGGGCACCTACGGCAATGCCCAGCTTGTTGAGCAGGCGTTCCGGCACCTTGCCGGCAACCGCGGCATCCCAGCGGCTGATGAAGAGCGAGGCGACCGAGGCCACATCCAGCGAAAGACCGGCCGCCTGGCGACGTTCAAGGCCGCGCAGATAGGCTTCGGCCGCCGCCAGATAGTGTTCGCGCGAGAACAGCAGGGTTACATTCACGGGCACGCCGTGGAAAATCGCCTCTTCAATCGCCGGGATGCCCTCGGGCGTGCCCGGAATCTTGACGAACAGATTGACGCGCATGGCCTGGTCGTGGATGTGCCGGGCAGCGGCAATCGTGCCTTGCGTATCGGCGGCCAGCAGCGGCGACACCTCCATCGACACCCAGCCATCTACGCCCTCGGTGGCATCGTAGACGGGGCGGAACAGGTCGGCGGCACGACGCAGATCTTCCAGCGCCAGTTCGTTGAACAGGCTCTCGCCACTCAGGCCGGCCTTGGCCTTGCTGAGAATGGCTTCGTCATAGGCCGCGGTATTGCCGATGGCATTGTCGAAAATGCTGGGGTTCGAAGTCAGCCCGGTCACCGACAGCGTGTCGATGTAGCGTTTGAGGCTGCCGTCATCGAGCATCTCGCGCGTGATGTTGTCCAGCCAGAGACTCTGGCCGTGGGAATGCAGGACTGCGGGCGTATTCATGTTCCGGCCTTCAATAAACGATCAAATCCTTGAGAGATGGATGCGACGGCGAAGTTCCGCCGTTCAGCCACCGAACACCTTCTTCAGCAGGGCCGAGCCGGTACCGACCGGATCCTGGCGGATCGCCCGCTCCTCCTCTGCCAGGGTCAGGAAGAGACCGTCGAGTGCCTTGCGCGTGACATAGTTCTCGATCTTGTCGTCCTCACCCTTGATGACGCCGAAGGAGGCTGCCTGACCGGCAAGCTTGTTGTACTGCCGGGCCAGACCGACGCGGTCGGTCGCATTCTTCACCACCGGCAGGAACTTCTTGCTCAGCGAGCCCTCGGTCTTGTTGCGGAAAAACTGTGTCACCGCATCATCGCCGCCACTCAGTATGCCCTTGGCATCCTGCACCGACATGTTCCTGACCGCATCCACCAGCAGCTGCTTCGCTTCCGGCATGGCCGCTTCTGCGGCACGATTGATGCTGACTTCAAGCTTGTCGAACTCGTCGCCCTTGCCCATCAGCTTCATCGCCGACTTGGCCTGCTTGAGACCGTCAGGGAGCGGAATACGCACCTTGGGACTGTTGAGGAAACCGTCGGTGGCGCCCAGTCGCGACACCGCGGCAGAGGAGGCGCGCGTCAGGGTTTCCTTGAGGCCGGCACTCGCCTCGCCCTGACTGATGCCGGCAAGATCAAGCGCCCACGCACCCTGTGCCAAAGCCACGGCGGCGACAAGCAGACAGTTCTTCCATGTTTTTGCGCGCATATACATCCTTTCCGGTTGATTCAGTTCACATGCCATTGGGTGCGCCTACTGTGGCGCCGGTGCCCGTTCGATGCCGCGAATCTGCATGCCTGCGGTCAGACCACGCTGTTTGAACCAGTTGCGATTCATTTCCAGCGCATAGCGTGCGGGCTGGCGGGCGCAATGGTTGATCTCCGTCTGTGGCGCCATCTCCTCGACATTGATGATGCGCCCATCCTCGTCGAGAAAGGCCACCGACAGCGGCAACAGCGTGTTTCGCATCCACATGCAGTGTGTCGCCCGCTGGGGAAACACAAACAGCATGCCCTGCTGCTCCGGCATGTCCTTGCGGAACATCAGTCCGCGCTGGCGCAGCGGATCGGTATGCGCGACCTCGGCCTGGATGCGATACATGCCGACAGTCAGTTCAAGCATGCCCGCGGCCAGCGCAGGCAAGGGCAGGAACAGGCAGGTGATCAGGAATTTCCGCACAGTGAAGGAGTTCATGAGACAGGCAGGGACAAGACAGGAAGCGCTAGTATGCATCGGCGCCCGCAGTTGCGGCGGAATGGCCGCTGATTTCAGCGCCGCCCGGGGCGGCGTGGCTGGGGGCGCAAGGCCGGCGGCGCTTTCAACTCGGCCGGAATCTCATCAAGCTCGCGCCACTCACCCGGCTGCAAGCCCTCAAGCGACCACGGGCCGATGCGTGCCCGTATCAGGCGCAGGGTTGGCAGACCCACCTTGGCGGTCATGCGCCGCACCTGGCGATTCTTGCCTTCGCGTATGCTGAGTTCGATCCAACTGGTCGGTACCGACAGGCGAAAACGGATCGGCGGATTGCGCGGCCACAATTCCGCCGGCTCCTCGATAAGCCTTGCCTGACACGGTTGCGTGACAAAGTCGCCGAGATCGAGCGGCGATTGCAGACGGACCAGTTGTTCGGCCGTCGGCACGCCTTCGACCTGGGCCCAGTAGGTTTTTTCCTGCTTGAATTTCGGATGCGCAATGCGTGCCTGCAGTCCGCCATCGTCGGTAAGCAGCAGCAGGCCTTCGCTGTCGGCATCGAGGCGGCCGGCCGCATACACGCCGGGGACGGGAATGTAGTCCTTGAGCGTCTGCTTGCCTTCCACCGGGGAAAACTGGGTCATGACGCCGTAGGGCTTGTTGAGAAGAAGAATCCGCGACATGAAGCGGATTGTCTCAATTTTGCCCGGCTTGCGGGCCATGCCCGTCACGCCTCAAGCCGTCGCGGCCGGGCTCACGGGACCGGGCCAAAGAAAAGCCCGCCGGGGCACGGAGCCACACGGCGGGCGAATCCAGACCTGAAATCAGGTACTGAGCGATCAGGCCGGTTTTTGGATATTCGAGGCTTGCTTGCCCTTTGGACCCTGAGTCACCTCGAAGGAAACCTTCTCACCTTCCTTGAGAGTCTTGAAACCGCTCATGGTGATCGCGGAAAAGTGCGCGAAGAGATCTTCGCTGCCATCGTCCGGGGTGATGAAGCCGTAGCCCTTTGAATCATTGAACCACTTCACAGTACCTGTTGCCATATCACGTCTTCCCTAAAGATGTAGAACGAACCGGTACACCGCGCTAACGGTGCATGCCGGGGCATGTTTGCATTCAGACACCACAGGGGAAATGTTCTTGAGGGAACTACGTAATTCCGACACTGCGCTGCAACTTGAAACAAACACGCTGTGATTTTTACCGACTTCCATTTTGTGCGTCAAGGGATTTTTATGTGGCCAATGAATAAATTGATCACAAATGCAACAGCTTGCATTTCCCGATACAGGCCTCAACTGGATGTAAAGCATTGTCATGAGCCGGGAAGGCCCCTGTATTCCGGTTGCACAGTTGGCAAATCCCATTAGAATCAAATCATGGCTACACGCAAAGAAGAGGGCGGTAGCGGAGTCGTGCTCGAGACCAGCAAAGCTCGCACGGCACCGCCCCCGATGTACAAGGTTCTGCTGCTGAACGACGATTACACGCCCATGGATTTCGTGGTTGTGGTGCTGCAGAAGTTTTTCAACCTGGATCGCGAACGCGCCACAGTCGTCATGCTGCAGGTGCATCGCGAAGGCAAGGGAGTCTGCGGGGTCTACCCGCGGGATGTGGCAGCAACCAAGAAGGACCAGGTCAACACCTTCGCACGCCAGCATCAGCACCCGCTAGTGTGTGTCATGGAGGAGAATTGAAATGATTGCGCAGGAACTTGAAGTCAGCTTGCACATGGCCTTTGTCGAGGCCCGCCAGAAGCGCCACGAATTCATCACGGTGGAGCATCTGCTGCTGACGCTCATCGACAACCCTTCGGCGGCCGAGGTACTGCGCGCCTGCGCCGCCGACATCGACGCGCTCCGCAAGGAGCTCACCGACTTCATCGGCGAGCACACGCCCACCGTGGGTGGCACCGATGAAATCGAAACCCAGCCCACGCTGGGTTTCCAGCGCGTGATCCAGCGCGCCATCCTGCATGTCCAGTCTTCCGGCAAGAAGGAAGTCACCGGCGCCAACGTGCTGGTCGCCATCTTCGGCGAGAAGGACTCGCACGCCGTCTACTTCCTGCAGCGCCAGGGCATCACCCGTCTCGACGTGGTGAATTTCATCTCGCACGGCGTCACCAAGAATCCGGCTCCGGCCGGCAAGGAAGAACCGGCCGAAGTCGAGAACGAACCGGCCGAAAAGGGCGGTGCGCTGGAGAGCTACACCACCAACCTCAACGCCCAGGTATTGGTCGGCAAGATCGACCCGCTTATCGGCCGCGACAAGGAGCTGGAGCGCGTGATCCAGACCCTGTGCCGCCGCCGCAAGAACAATCCGCTTCTCGTCGGCGAAGCCGGCGTGGGCAAGACCGCCATTGCCGAAGGCCTGGCCCACCGCATCGTCGAAGGCAAGATCCCCGAGATCCTGCAGAACGCCGTCGTCTATTCGCTGGACATGGGCGCCCTGCTCGCCGGCACCAAGTACCGCGGTGATTTCGAGCAGCGCCTCAAGGCCGTGCTGAAGCAGCTCGCCGACAATCCGGATGCCATCCTCTTCATCGACGAGATCCACACCCTGATCGGTGCGGGCTCGGCTTCGGGCGGCACGCTCGACGCGTCCAACCTGCTGAAGCCCGCGCTGTCGTCGGGTGCGCTCAAGTGCATCGGCGCAACCACCTACAACGAGTTCCGCGGCGTATTCGAAAAGGACCACGCGCTGTCGCGTCGTTTCCAGAAGGTGGACATCAACGAACCGTCGGTGGATGAAACCGTGTCCATCCTGCGCGGCCTCAAGTCGCGCTTCGAGGAGCACCACGGCGTCAAGTATTCGGCGGCCGCCATCTCCAGCGCCGCCGAGCTGTCGGCCAAGTACATCAACGACCGTCACCTGCCGGACAAGGCCATCGACGTGATCGACGAAGCCGGTGCCGCCCAGCGCATCCTGCCGAAATCCAAGCAGAAGAAGGTGATCGGCAAGACCGAGATCGAGGACATCGTCGCCAAGATCGCGCGCATTCCGCCGCAGCATGTCTCGGCCGATGACCGCAGCGCGCTGAAGAATCTCGACCGCGACCTCAAGAACGTCGTTTTCGGCCAGGACAAGGCCATCGACGCGCTGGCCAAGGCGATCAAGATGTCGCGCTCCGGCCTCGGCAATCCGCAGAAGCCGATCGGCGCCTTCCTCTTCTCCGGCCCTACCGGCGTCGGCAAGACCGAAGTCGCGCGCCAGCTTGCCTACTGCATGGGCATCGAGCTGATCCGCTTCGACATGTCGGAATACATGGAGCGTCACGCCGTGTCGCGCCTGATCGGCGCGCCGCCGGGCTATGTTGGTTTCGACCAGGGCGGCCTGCTCACCGAGGCCGTCACCAAGAAGCCGCATGCGGTGCTGCTGCTCGATGAAATCGAGAAGGCGCATCCGGACATCTTCAACATCCTGCTGCAGGTGATGGATCACGGCACGCTGACCGACAACAACGGACGCAAGGCCGACTTCCGCAATGTGGTCATCATCATGACCACCAACGCGGGCGCCGAAGCCCTGCAGAAGACCAGCATCGGCTTCACCACCAGCAAGCAGGCCGGTGATGAAATGGGCGACATCAAGCGCCTGTTCACGCCGGAGTTCCGCAACCGTCTGGATGCCATCATCTCCTTCGGCGCCCTGAATGCGGAGATCATCCTGCGCGTGGTCGACAAGTTCCTGATGCAGCTGGAAGCACAGCTGCACGAGAAGAAGGTCGAGGCCATCTTCACCGATGCGCTGCGCGCCTGGCTGGCGGAAAAGGGCTTCGATCCGCTCATGGGTGCCCGTCCGATGTCGCGCCTGATCCAGGACAGCATCCGTTCCGCACTCGCCGACGAGCTCTTGTTCGGCAAGCTGGTGCAGGGCGGCCGCGTCACCATCGACCTCGATCAGGACAGCGAGGAAGAAGGCAAGATCAAGCTCAGCATCGAGGAAAAGGCGGAGCCTGCCCACGCCGAACGCTGAGCGGCAAGCGCCGCATGAAAAAAGGCCGCGCAATGCGCGGCCTTTTTTTGTGGTGCGGCGCGTACTCAGGCCCCAGGCGCCGCCTTGCGATAGATCGCCACTTGCGCCAGCAAGGCTGCGTGGTCCTGCCCCAGGGTCGCAAACCAGTCTGCCGCAGGCAGGTGCCCCTGCCTGGCCGCGGCTTCGGCCGTACGCAGGCGCGTCACCAGCTGCGTGGCGCTCATTT
>JAIEOJ010000094.1 GCA_019750575.1 Rhodocyclaceae bacterium
ATCAGGTTCTGCTCCTGCGGACTGAACCAGTCCTTGGGCGTATAGAACACCCCGACGATGACGGGGATGCACAGCATGCGGAACCAGGTGAGCAGATTGGGGATATTGACTGACATTGTGGGGAGCCAGGGCTGGCTAGTGCAGTTCGTTATAGATTTCTTCCGCCAGTGTACGGCTAATTCCGTCCACGCGGCATAAATCTTCCACCGTCGCCGCCAATACACCCTGCAGGCCGCCGAAATGCGCCAGCAGCTTCTTGCGCCGCGTGGGCCCGACTCCGGCCACATCCTCCAGTCGCGAATGGCCGCGCGCCTTGGCGCGTCGGGCGCGATGGCCGACGATGGCGAAACGGTGGGCCTCGTCGCGGATCTCCTGGATCAGGTGGAAACCGGCGTTATCCACGGGCAGGTGCAGCGGCTCGTCGCGGCCGTGCACGAACAGGGTTTCGAGGCCGGGCTTTCTGTCCTCGCCCTTGGCCACGCCCACGCTTTGCAGATGCTCCAGCCCCAGTTCGGTAAACACTTCGCGCGCCACGCCGTGCTGGCCCTTACCGCCGTCGATGAGGATCAGGTCGGGGGCCACGGCATCGCCGCTTGCCACTTTCTCGTAGCGCCGCGTCAAGGCCTGGCGCATGGCCGCATAGTCGTCGCCCGGCGTGATGCCGCTGATGTTGAAGCGGCGGTATTCGCTGTTCTTCATGGCGCCGTCGATGCAGACCACGCAGGAAGCCACCGTGCCCTCCCCCTGCGTATGGCTGATGTCGAAGCACTCGATGCGCGCCGGCGGATCGGACATATCCAGCGCCTCGCGCAAGGCCTCCAGCCGCGCCCCGGAACGTACGGCGTTCAGACGCCGCGCCTCGATCGCCAGCTGCGCGTTCTTTTCCGCCATGGAGAGCCAGGCGCGCTCCATTTCATTGCGCGGCAGGCTGACTGTCACCCGCTTTTTCTCATCTCCGCCTGCCGACTCGAACACGGCCGCGACCTGCTCGCCGATGTCGTGTGCGACCAGAATCCGCACCGGCGGCGGATGCAGCAGATAGTGTTGCTCGATGAAGGCGATCAGGCCTTCGTCCACATCGTCCTGATGGCCGTTCAGGCCGGACGACACGCCCTTGGGAAACTGCGCCCGGTCGCCCATGTGCTGGCCGCCGCGCACCATGGCGAGGTTGATGCAAAGCGCATCCTGGCCGGCCACGGCGGCAATGATGTCAACATCCTCGTCGCCGGTCGAGCTGACGAACTGCTTGTGCAGCACGGACTGCAGGGCGCGGATCTGGTCGCGCCACTGCGCCGCCTGCTCGAACTGCATGGCCTCGGCCGCCGCCTGCATCTTGGCGGTCAGATCCTCGATCACCTCGCCGTGCTTGCCACGCAGGAAGAGCTCGGCCATGCGCACATCCTGGGCGTAATCCGCCTTCGAGATTAAACCGACGCAAGGCGCCTTGCAACGCTTGATCTGGTGCAGCAGGCAGGGGCGCGAGCGATTGCGGAACACCGCCTCCTCGCAGGTGCGCAGCAGAAAGGTCTTCTGGATCAGCTGGATGCTCTCGCGCACCGCCAGGCCGCTGGGGAAAGGTCCGAAGTATTTGGCCTTCTTGTCGAAACCGCCGCGGTGATAGGCGAGGCGCGGAAACTCGCTCGCTGTGAGACTGATGTAGGGATAGGACTTGTCGTCGCGGAAGAGGATGTTGTACTTGGGCGCAAGCTTCTTGATCAGCGTGTTTTCAAGAATCAGCGCCTCGGCTTCCGAACGCGTCGCCGTCGTCACCACGTTCGCCACCTGCTGCAGCATCAGGGCGATGCGCGGGCTATGGCCGGTCTTCTGGAAATAGGAGCTGACCCGCCGCTTGAGGTTCTTGGCCTTGCCGACGTAGAGCACCGCCTCGTCGGCATCGAACATGCGATAGACGCCCGGGTCCTCGGTCAGCGTGGCAAGAAAGGCCTTGGCGTCAAACCCCGTGGCCGGGGTTTCCGCTGCCTTGGCGGGCGTTTTTTCAGTCATTCGTATCCGTGGCGGCAAGCAGATAGAATCGCCTGCTCAGGCCCTTGGGCTATCTGAATCATTGGCGGCGATGTTAGCACGCGACCCCGACCCCTCATGAAGCTTCAACCCGACTGCGACCTCTTCTGCCGCGTCATCGACAACTACGGCGACATCGGCGTGTGCTGGCGCCTTGCGCGACAGTTGAATGCCGAGCACGGCTGGCGCCTGCGCCTGTGGGTAGACGATCTTGCAGCCTGCAGCCAACTGACGCAGGGCTCCATTCCCGAAGGCATCGAGCTGTGTGCATGGACAAGCGACTTTCCCGCCGTCACGCCGGCTCAAGTGGTCATCGAAGCCTTCGCCTGCGAACTGCCGGAAAACTATCTCAGCGCAATGACGGCCCTGCCCCGGCCGCCGGTCTGGCTCAATCTCGAATATCTCTGCGTGGAGGACTGGGGCCCCGGCTTTCACCTGCAGCCTTCGCCGCACCCGCGCCTGCCGCTGCTCAAGCATTTCTTCGTGCCGGGGCTCCTGCCGGGTACGGGCGGCGTGCTCCGTGAAACAGACCTGCTTGATCGCCAATCGGCGTTTGACATCGAATCCGCACGCCGCAGCCATGCCGGGGACATTGCCGGACGCTGGCTCTTCCTCTTCTGTTACGACAATCCGGCCTTGCCGCTCTTGCTGGACATCTGGGCTGCCGGCCCCGGGCCACTTCACTGCCTGGTCAGCGCCGGCAAGGCCAATGCACAGGTCAGCGCATGGCTGGGGCAGGCGCTGCCGGCAGGCCAGGGCAGCCGGCGCGGCAATCTGCACCTGCATGCCCTGCCTTTCGTGCCCCAGACCGATTTCGACAAGCTGCTGTGGACCTGCGACCTCAACTTCGTGCGCGGCGAGGACTCCTTCTGCCGGGCGCTGTGGGCGGGCATCCCCATGGTCTGGCAGCCCTACCCCCAGCAGGATGCAGCGCACCATGCCAAGCTCGCGGCCTTTCAGGCCCACTTTGCGGTCCCGCCGGCCCTGGCCGACTTCAATGCCCTGTGGAACAGCGCCGCCCCGCCGTCCCCAACTGCCCTGACAAGTGCATGGCAGCAACTGGACGCTGCGCTACCCGAACTCGGCATACAGGCCGGCGAATGGCGAAGCAAGCTGGCGAGTGTTGGCGATCTAGTCGCCAACCTGCTGCACTTTTGCCGCGGCCCAAAGAATTAAATCCGCCACAAG
Source organism: Rhodocyclaceae bacterium (assembly GCA_019750575.1). Lineage (GTDB taxonomy): Bacteria > Pseudomonadota > Gammaproteobacteria > Burkholderiales > Rhodocyclaceae. The sequence continues at coordinate 3,211 of JAIEOJ010000094.1, forward strand.
TCTGGTCTTTTCAGCAAAAAAACCGTTATAATTTCGGGCTTTACTTTTTACCCACCTTTCGAGCAAGCGAATCATGAAAATCGCACAGGAACTCCGCGCCGGTAACGTCATCATGGTCGGCAGCGACCCGTTGGTCGTGCAAAAAACCGAGTACAACAAGTCCGGCCGCAATGCCGCCGTGGTCAAGATGAAGATGAAGAATCTCCTGACCGGCGCACCGAGCGAGTCCGTGTACAAGGCCGACGACAAGTTTGAAGTGGTTCAGCTCGAACGCAAGGAAGTGACCTACTCCTACTTCAGCGACCCCGCCTACGTTTTCATGGATGCCGAGTACAACCAGTACGACGTCGATGGCGAAAACATGACCGACGCGCTCAAGTACCTCGAAGACGGCATGGCTTGCGAAGTCGTTTTCTACGAAGGCAAGGCCATCTCGGTCGAGCTGCCGAACAGCGTCGTGCGCGAAGTGATCTACACCGAACCGGCCGTCAAGGGCGACACTTCGGGCAAGGTCATGAAGCCGGCCAAGTTGTCCACCGGTTTCGAACTGCCGGTTCCGCTCTTCGTCGACATCGGCGACAAGATCGAAATCGACACCCGTACCGACGAATACAAGGCACGCGTGAAGTAATACATATTCCCCAACACCCTTGCCTGGCAAGGGTGTGACTGCGGTTCGCGGGCTTTGTCCGCTCCGCATGTGGGTTAAAAAAACGGGCAGCCTCGGCTGCCCGTTTTGTTTTGTCGGCTTCCGTTCAGCGCTTGCCGTTCACAAACGCATGCAGCCCCATGCCGGCCAGCATGGCGAGCACGAAAATCAAGGCCTTGCCCTGCGCCAGCAGCACCAGCGCCGGACCGGGGCAAATCCCGGCCATGCCCCAGCCAGCGCCGAACAATGCAGCGCCCAGCAACAGGCGACGATCAAGGTGTCGTGCCTGAGGCAACTCCAGGCTGGCGCCCAGCAGCGTGCGCTGATGCCGCTTCGCCCAGGCAAAGGCCGGTGCCGCAACGGCAATCGCACCGCCCATGACCAGCATCAGGGAAGGATCCCAGGCGCCAGCCAGATCGAGGAAGGCCTGCACCTTGGCAGGGTTGGCCATGCCGGCCAGCAGCAGGCCGAAGCCGAACAGGAGGCCACTCGCAAACGCGGTCGGGATCATGCGCCACCTCCGATCACATGCTTGAGCAGATAGACCATCAGAAATCCGGTCGCCATGAAGGTGGCCGTGGCCATCAGCGAGCGCGGCGACAGGCGTGCAATCCCGCAGACGCCATGACCGCTGGTGCAGCCGGAACCGAGGCGGCTGCCGAAGCCCACCAGCAGGCCGGCGATGACCAGCCATGCCGGCGTGGCTTCGAGCAGCGCCGACGGCAAGGCGGCAAACAGCGACCACAGCCAGGGTGCCAGCATGAGACCGGCGATGAACGCGATGCGCCAGCCGCGATCCCTGCTGCCTTTCTGCATCGCAGTGCCGAGAATGCCGCTGATGCCGGCAATGCGGCCATTCATCAGCAGCAGCAGTGCGGCTGCGGCGCCGATCAGCGCCCCACCGGCAGTTGCCGTCAGCGGGGTGAAACTTGCCCAGTCAATTGTCATGCTCTCTCCTCAGTCCTTGGGGCAGTACAGGGTGTACAGGGTTTTCAGCAGCACCAGCACATCCGGCTCCGCCACCGAGTAATAGATGTACTTGCCTTCGCGCCGGGTCTGCACCAGGCCCTCGTTGCGCAATACGCCCAGCTGCTGCGACAGCGTGGGCTGGCGGATGTCGAGCAGGCTCTCCAGCTCTCCCACCGCGTGTTCGCCCTGGCTGAGCTGGCACAGCAGCATCAGGCGGTCTTCATTCGCCAGCGCGCGCAAGCGCGCGCATGCCGTACCTGCTGCCGAACGCATGCGCGTCACATCGACTTTCACCATTACCTGCCCCAGACAATATACTTCTAAACAATATATATAAATATATATCGAAAATCAAGCGGCGTAACTTGCACAGCCTGGCCAGCAGACGGCAGCGCCCGGCATGGAACCCCGCGGATCCGGGACGGACTAAGCGTAATATTCGCCATCTCCGTCCCCGTCTTTCGCGTCACACTTCATGCGCCTATCCACCCTGTTACAGCCATTGATACTGCTGATCAGCCTTGCCGGCCTGTCCATGCCGGCACTGGCCGCGGACAGCGCGCGCACCGAGCAGGTCACGGTCAGGCTGATTGCCGAACGCACACAGGTCGAGGCCGGCAGCGAAGTGCTGATCGGTCTGGAACAGAAGATCATTCCTCACTGGCATACCTACTGGCAGAATCCGGGCGATTCCGGCACCGCTACCCGCATAGACTGGCAGTTGCCGGCAGGCGCCAGCGCCGGCCCCATCCAGTGGCCGATTCCGTCCCGTCACAAGCAGGGCAGCCTCACCAACTACGGTTATTCAGATCATGTGATCCTGCTGTCGGCCATCCGGATTCCTCCCGGGCTCAAGCCGGGCAGCGAGTTCCCCGTGGTCGCCAGGGCGAACTGGCTGGTCTGCGAAGAGATCTGCATACCGCAGCAGGCCGAACTCAGTCTCACACTCAAGATCGCCGCACAGGCCGGGCCGGCTAATGCCGCGATCCGCAGCGCGCGTGCCGCCCTGCCCGAAACCTCACCCTGGCCGGCCAGCGTCAGCCATGTCGGCGAGCGGATCAGCCTGCGCATCGCCAGCCCCGAGCTGGCCGCAGCGCGCCTGCAGGAAATCTGGTTCTATCCCTTCAAGTGGGGCATGCTGGCCCACGGCGCACCGCAAGCGGCAAGCCGTGAGGGCGACGAACTGGTGCTTGAGCTGCAGCCGGGCGAGGCGCCGGCGCCGGGTGAAGTACTCGAAGGCCTGCTCGCCGTCAGCGAGAAAACCGGCGACGGCGTGCTGACGCGTGGCTTCAATCTGCGCGCCGAACCCGTGGCAGCAGAAACCGCATCGACCACAGGCAGCCCGGTCGGATTGCTCACCGCCATGTTGCTGGCGCTGGCCGGCGGCATCATCCTCAACCTCATGCCCTGCGTCTTCCCGGTGCTGTCGATCAAGGCACTGGCACTGGTGCGGCACGGCGCGCATGCCGACCACGCCACGCGCATGCACGGCCTTGCCTATACGGCGGGCATCATCCTCAGCTTCCTGCTGCTGGCCGGCCTGCTGCTCTTGCTGCGCGCCGGCGGTGCCCAGATCGGCTGGGGCTTCCAGTTCCAGAGCGCGGGCTTTGTCCTCGCCATGAGCTGGCTGATGTTCGC
>JAIEOJ010000013.1 GCA_019750575.1 Rhodocyclaceae bacterium
TGCGGCGCTGCCAGCCCGGCGCCGTTGAGATGCGCCATGGTGTCTTCCATGTCGCGAATCAATGCATGCAGTTCAGGCGTGTCGAACTGCTCGACCGGACGCGCAATGCGCAGCAGGCGTGGATCGCCCATGCGCAGGACAGGACAAACGCTCATGCGGGAGCGCTGGTCACATAGTGCTCGATGACGCGACGCACACGGGCCAGCCAGATGCGCTGCACCGTCTCGATATCCTCGAAATGGATGCCGCGCTCGGAGTCGCCACGGCCGGCGGCCCAGTTGACCGACAGGCAGATGGCGGCATAGGCCAGATCGATCTCGCGTGCCAGTACCGCCTCGGGCATGCCGGTCATGCCGACGATATCGCCACCATCACGCTCGATGCGGTTGATCTCGGCTGCGGTTTCGAGACGCGGCCCTTGGGTCGCTGCATAGACACCGCCATTCACCACCTGCTCGGCAGCCGCATGAAAGGCTTCGATGATGCCGCTGCGCAGGGGTCCGTCATAGGGCTCGGTGAAGTCGACATGCAGGACACGCCGGTCATGCCCGTCAAAGAAAGTGGAGGAACGCCCCCAGGTGTAGTCGATGATCTGGTGCGGCACGATCAGCGTGCCCGGCGGCAGGTCATTGCGAATTGCCCCCACCGATGCGACCGAAATGACGCGGTCGGCGCCCGCCGCATTCTTCAGCGCCCAGATATTGGCGCGGTAATTGACCATGTGCGGCGGAATCGAGTGGCCGTGACCATGACGGGCCAGAAAGACCACCGGCTTGCCGCCCAGGGTGCCGAAAGTCAGCGGCGCCGAGGGTTCGCCGAAAGGCGTGCGCACGACTTCACGGCGCGAAATGTCGAGATTGGCCAGTTGCGTCAGGCCACTACCACCGATGATTGCCAGCATGGAGTGAGTTTATGGTTGCTAGTTGTTGATTTCATGAAAGTCTAACACGGGGGAGATAGGCTCCCGTGCTAGAATATGCGCCCTTCAGTGGTACCCCGCCTCAGCAACACTCTCACTGCAGCATCTCATTCGCCCTGCCAGGCCTCACCGGATTCCCATCATGTCACGCGCCCTTCGCAACATAGCCATCATTGCCCACGTCGACCACGGCAAGACCACTCTCGTCGACCAACTCCTGCGCCAGTCAGGCACCTTCGCCGCTCACCAGCAAGTGGACGAGCGCGTCATGGACAGCGGTGACATCGAAAAGGAACGTGGCATCACGATTCTGGCCAAGAACACCGCCATCGAATACGAAGGCACCCACATCAACATCGTCGACACCCCGGGTCACGCCGACTTCGGCGGCGAAGTCGAACGCGTGCTGGGCATGGTTGACGGCGTCGTGCTGTTGGTCGATGCGGTTGAAGGCCCGATGCCGCAAACCCGCTTCGTGACCAAGAAGGCCCTCGCCCTCGGCCTGCGCCCCATCGTCGTGATCAACAAGGTTGACCGTCCGGGTGCGCGTCCTGACTGGGTTGTGGATCAGACCTTCGACCTGTTCGACAAGCTCGGCGCCAACGATGACCAGCTCGACTTTCCCATCATCTATGCATCCGGCCTGAACGGTTTCGCCAAGCTCAACCTGACCGACGAATCGGACAATATGCGTCCGCTGTTCGACACCATTCTCTCGCACGTGCCGACCCCGCCGGGCGACCCCGATGCGCCGCTGCAAATGCAGCTGGCCGCACTGGACTACTCCACCTACACCGGCCGTCTCGGCGTCGGCAAGGTCATCAACGGCCGCATCAAGCCGGGTCAGAACGTTGTCGTCATGAATCACGACGAGCAGGTTGCCAGCGGCCGCATCAACCAGGTGCTGGGCTTCAAGGGCCTGGAGCGCGTGCCGGTTGATTCCGCCGAAGCCGGCGACATCATCATCATCTCCGGTCTCGACGACATCGGTATCGGCGTCACCATCTGCGACAAGGACAATCCCATCGGTCTGCCGGTGGTTGGCGTCGATGAGCCGACCCTGACCATGGACTTCATGGTGAACTCTTCGCCGCTGGCCGGCACCGAAGGCAAGTTCGTGACCTCGCGCCAGATCCGCGACCGCCTGACCAAGGAACTGCTGACCAACGTTGCCCTGCGCGTTGAAGACACCGCCGACTCGGACATCTTCCGCGTCTCCGGCCGTGGCGAACTGCACCTGACCATCCTGCTCGAAAACATGCGTCGCGAAGGCTTTGAAATCGCCGTCGCCAAGCCGCGTGTGGTGTACAAGGAAATCAACGGCGAGAAGTGCGAGCCCTACGAAAACCTGACCATCGACCTGGAAGATGCACACCAGGGCGCAGTCATGGAAGAAATCGGTCGTCGCCGCGGCGAACTGACCAATATGGAATCGGACGGTCGCGGCCGTACCCGTCTTGAGTACCACATCCCCGCCCGCGGCCTGATCGGCTTCCAGTCCGACTTCATGACCATGACGCGCGGCACCGGCCTGATCAGCCACGTGTTCGACGACTACGCACCGGTCAAGGCCGACCTGCCCGGCCGTCACAACGGCGTGCTGATCTCGCAGGACAACGGCGAAGCCGTGGCTTATGCGCTGTGGAAGCTGGATGATCGCGGTCGCATGTTTGTCAGCCCCGGCGACAAGCTGTACGAAGGCATGGTCATCGGCATTCACAGCCGCGACAACGATCTGGTCGTGAACCCGATCAAGGGCAAGCAACTGACCAACGTGCGTGCCTCCGGCACCGACGAAGCCGTGCGCCTGACCCCGCCGATCAAGCTGACCCTGGAATCCGCCGTTGAATTCATCGACGACGACGAACTGGTCGAAATCACGCCGACCAGCATTCGTATCCGCAAGCGTCACCTGCTCGAACACGAGCGCAAGCGCGCCGCCCGTGCCGAAGCCTGATCAGGTTTCAGCCCGAAAAAAAGCCTCGCTATATGCGAGGCTTTTTTGTTTCCGGGCTGACGACGAAGTAGTCAGAATGCCGGGTTCAACCTGATCGGATACCGAAGCTCAAAACCCGCCCCGACGCTCAGCCGCTGATCAGCTTGTGTCCGTACAGCGCGTTGATCATGTCGGCCTGGGTCAGCATGCCGGCCAGCTTGCGGTCTTCATCAATCACCGGCACATGGCGCAGGCCGTGCTCGGAAATCAGCGGGACCAGATCGACGATGGACTGATCGAGATTCACCGTCATGACCTTGTCGGTCATGATCTGTCCAACCACTTCGGGCTTGTCATCATGCACCTTGCCACTGCGGCGCAGGAGATGACGAATCTTGCCCTTGAAGCCCACATAGGTTTCGACACCGGCGTGCTCCATGAAGTCGATCGGCGTGACGATGCCGATCACGCGGCGGCCGCGGTCCAGTACCGGCAGCGCCTTGAGCCTGTGCGTGTGCAGGAGCCGCCACGCCTCGTCGAGGTAGGTACCGAACTCGACGCTGATCACGTCGGTGCGCATGATGTCGCCGCAGGTCATTTCGCCAAAACGACGCTTGTAGGCCAGGGCCTCGACCTGGATGAAGATCTGCTCCAGGTCCTCGCGACTGATGTCGAGCAGGCGGTTGTAGTTCTTGAGTACCGCATCCAGTTCCTGTGCCGAGAAACCCAGGCTGGTCGTGCGCGGTGCCTCACCCGCCTTGCTTGCCGGCGTCGGCGGCACAAGCTGCGGCGAATGCGGATATCTCCGCCCCACCGCGTTGTTGTACAGCACCGCCAGCAGCGTGATGACGAAGGAGTTGAGCATCACGGGCACCAGCACAAAACCGTAACCCGCGGCATGCACGGCCGGACCGCCCATCACCATGGTCAGCGCCACGGCCCCGCTGGGCGGGTGTATGCAGCGCAGCATGAACATGGCTGCAATCGACAGCGACACCGCCAGCGACGCTGCGACGACGGGCGCGCCCGCAAAGAACAACTTGGTGCAGGTGACGCCGATCAGCGCCGCACAGAAATTGCCGCCCATCACCGACCAGGGCTGGGCCAGCGGACTGGAAGGCACCGCGAACAGCAGCACGGCAGATGCGCCCATGGGCGCAATCAGCCAGGCCGTCGCGCCCGCGTCACCGATAATCGCATAGGTAATGACCCCGGTCAGCGCAATGCCGAACAAGGCGCCGGCGCAACTGCGCATGCGCTCGAAGCGGTCGGCCATGGGCTGGTAGGGGAAGAAGCTGCGTAGCCATTCGCGGCTAATGAGAGGTTCGGACATGGGTCCGTCCTCCTTTCGTATAAAGCTGCATTTGGAATGCAATAATACATCAGGAGTCGCTCCCTTGAGCAGGATCTCCCTTTACTCCTTCAGCGCATAAATCGCGGGCAGGTTGCGCCAGGCACCGCGCACGTCCATGCCGTAGCCGAACACAAAGCGGTTGGGCAGGGTCAGGCCGACGTAATCGGCGTAGAGCGGTTTGCTTCGGCCGATATCCTTGTCGGCAAACACCGCGGTAATGCACTCGGCCGCGCCGGCATCGAGCAGATGCTGACGAATGGCCGCGAGCGTGATGCCCTCATCGAGGATGTCATCTAGCAGCAGGATGGTGCGACCGACCACGGAGATGCGCGGCTCCACGACCCACTTGAGCGCGCCGCCCGAAGTGACATCGCCATAGCGGGTGGCATGCACATAATCGAAATCCAGCGGGAAATTCAGTTTGGGCAGTAGCTGGCCGGTAAAAACCACCGCACCGCCCATCACCGATACCACCAGCGGATTGCGGCCGCGCATGGCGCCATTCAGTTCATCCGCGAGTCGAGACACCGCCTGATTCACCTGTTCGGCTGAACAGATCAGGTCGGCACCGGCGAGCAGGCTTTCCGCTTCCTGCGGGCTCATTTTGATTGCGCCTCCAGCCAAGCTGAAAACTCGGCGCCGACTTCCGGATGCCGCCTGCCAAACTCGATTGTTGCCTGCAGATAACCGAGTTTCGAGCCGCAATCATAGCGCACGCCTTCATAACGATAGGCCAGCACCTGTTCTTCCTTGAGCAAGGCCGCGATGCCGTCGGTGAGCTGGATCTCACCGCCGGCGCCGGGCTTGGCATGTTCGAGATAGTGGAAGATGCGCGGCGTCAGCACATAACGCCCGACCACCGCCAGCGTCGAAGGCGCGTCTTCGGGCTTGGGCTTTTCCACGATGGCGGTCATGGCCTCCAGCCGCTCACTCAGGGGGCGGGTGGCGACAATGCCATAGCTGCGGGTATCCTCGCGCGGCACGTCCTGCACCCCGAGCACCGAGCACCGGTAATAGTCGTACTGTTCGACCATCTGCTTCACGACGGGCACTTCACCATCGAGCAGATCGTCGGCCAGCAGCACCGCAAAAGGTTCATCGCCGATCACCGGCTTGGCGCACAGCACGGCATGCCCCAGACCCAGCGGCTCGGCCTGGCGGATGTAGATGCAATTGACATGGCTGGGCAGGATGTTGCGCACGACATCCAGAAGCGCGGTCTTCTGCTTGCGCTCCAGCTCCGCCTCCAGCTCGGCCGCCTTATCGAAATGATCCTCGATGGCACGTTTGCTGCGCCCGGTGACGAAGACCAGATCGGTGATACCGGCGGCCAGCGCCTCCTCCACCGCATACTGGATCAGCGGCTTGTCGACCACCGGCATCATTTCCTTGGGACTGGCCTTGGTGGCAGGCAGAAAGCGCGTGCCCATGCCGGCGACGGGGAATACAGCCTTGCGTACGGGTTTCATGTCTTCAGCAATTCCAGTAATTGAATTTCATCGATGATAACAAGGCCGAGCTCCTGCGCCTTCACCAGCTTGCTGCCTGCCTCGGCGCCGGCCACCACATAGTCGGTCTTCTTCGACACCGAGCCGGCCACCTTGCCGCCCTGCGCCTCGACCATGGCCCTGGCTTGGTCGCGGCTCAGCGTCGGCAAGGTGCCGGTCAGGACGAAGGTCTTGCCATTGAATGGCAGGGCCTCGCGCTGCACCGGCGCGCCTTCCGGCCAGCTGACGCCACTCGCGCGCAATTGCTCGATCACTTCGACATTGTGCGGCTGGTCGAAGAAATGGCGGATCGAGGCAGCCACCACAGGGCCGACATCCGGCACTTCCTGCAGCGCCGCTTCGTCCGCCGCAATCAGCGCATCCAGATTGCCGAAGTGCTGTGCCAGATCGCGCGCTGTCGCTTCGCCGACATTGCGGATGCCGAGCGCATAGATGAAGCGTGCCAGCGTGGTGTTGCGGCTGCGTGCAATCGCCTCCAGCACGTTGGCGGCGGACTTTTCCGCCATGCGTTCCAGATTGGCCAGCGCCAGCACGCCGAGCTTATAGATATCGGCCGGCGTGCGCAGGATGGCGTTGTCCACCATCTGCTCGACCAATTTCTCGCCCAGCCCTTCGATATCCAGTGCCTTGCGCGAAGCAAAATGAATGATGGCCTGCTTGCGCTGCGCAGGGCAGAACAGGCCGCCGGTACAACGTGCCACCGCCTCGCCCTCGGGCTTCTCGACCTCGGAACCGCATGCCGGGCAATGTGTCGGCCGCGCGTAGGGCGCATACA
>JAIEOJ010000312.1 GCA_019750575.1 Rhodocyclaceae bacterium
GGCTCCCCGACCTGGGCTCGAACCAGGGACCTACGGATTAACAGTCCGGCGCTCTACCGACTGAGCTATCGAGGAACTAGAGAGGAAAGATTATAGGCAATGAACTCGTTTCGCGCAAGAGTTTTGCGCGAAAAAATTAAGATTCGACGGCGGCAATGGCTTTGGCAACGTAGTCGATGTTCTTGTCGTTGAGCGCTGCCAGACAGATGCGGCCGGTGCCGACGGCGTAGATGCCGAACTCTTCGCGCAGGCGGTCTACCTGGGCGGCGGACAGGCCGGTGTAGCTGAACATGCCGCGCTGCTGGATGACGAAGCTGTAGTCGCGCTTGATGCCCGCGGCCTTGAGCTTTTCGACCAGGGCGGTACGCATGGCGCGGATGCGGTCGCGCATTTCGGCGAGCTCGGCTTCCCATTGCTGGCGCAGTTCGGGGCTGGCCAGAATGGCGGCGACGAGGGCACCGCCATGCGTGGGCGGGTTGGAGTAATTGGTGCGGACGGTGCGCTTGACCTGGGAGAGTACGCGCGCCGATTCGTCCTTGCTGCCGGTGACGATGGTCAGCGAGCCGACACGTTCGCCGTAGAGCGAGAAGGACTTGGAGAAGGAGCTGGCGATCAGGAAGGGCAGGCCGGATTCGGCGAACAGCCTGACAGCAATGGCATCCTCTTCGATGCCTTCGGCGAAGCCCTGATAGGCCATGTCGAGGAAAGGCACGAGGGACTTGGCCTTGCAGATGGCGACGATTTCCTGCCACTGTGCAACGCTGAGGTCGGCGCCGGTCGGGTTGTGGCAGCAGGCGTGCAGCAGGACGATGCTGTTGGCATCCAGGCCGTTGAGGTAGGCCTTCATCCTGTCGAAGGCGACGCCCTTGGTTTCCGGATCGTAGTAGGGATAGGCACCGACCGTGAAGCCGGCGGTTTCGAACACGGCACGATGGTTTTCCCAGCTCGGGTCGCTGATGTGGAGCTGGGCCTGCGGCAGCAGGCGGCGCAGGTAGTCGGCGCCGATCTTCAGGGCGCCGGTGCCGCCCAGGCATTCGAAGGTGATGCAGCGACCTTCGGCGATGATGGCCGAGCCTTCACCGAAGAGCAGTTTCTGCACTGCCTGGTTGTAGGCGGCAGCGCCTTCGATGGGCTGGTAGCCGCGCGCCGGTGCGCTTTCGACTCGGGCCTTTTCGGCGGTCTTGACTGCCCCCAGCAGCGGAAGTTTGCCGTTTGCATCCTGATAGACCCCAACGCCGAGGTTGACCTTGGTGGCGCGGGTATCGGCGTTGAACGCTTCGGTCAGGCCGAGAATGGGGTCGCGCGGGGCCATTTCTACATTGGCGAACAGGGAGGACATGAACGGTTTCCTAAGGGGGGAGTCAGATAGAATAAAGGGTTGAAACAGCCGAAGATTTTACCCGTGATCGTCGAGTTTCCCAATAGTCCTTACAAGTTGTTCCAGCCCTTTCCGCCGGCCGGCGACCAGCCCACTGCGATTGCCCAACTGGTTGAGGGCATCGAGGATGGCCTGATGTACCAGACCCTGCTCGGGGTGACCGGTTCGGGCAAGACCTTCACCATGGCCAACACCATCGCCCGGCTCGGCCGGCCGGCCCTGGTGCTGGCGCCGAACAAGACGCTGGCGGCGCAGCTTTATTCGGAGTTCCGCGAGTTCTTTCCCGAGAACGCGGTCGAGTATTTCGTCTCCTACTACGATTACTACCAGCCCGAGGCCTATGTGCCGTCGCGCGACCTTTTCATCGAGAAGGACTCGGCGATCAACGAGCATATCGAGCAGATGCGCCTGTCGGCCACCAAGAGCCTGATGGAGCGCCGCGATGTGATCATCGTCGGCTCGGTCTCGACCATTTACGGTATTGGCGACCCGGTCGACTATCACAGCATGGTGCTGCACCTGCGCCAGGGCGAGAAACTGGGCCAGCGCGACATCATTCGCCGTCTCAGCGAGATGCAGTACGAGCGCAACGACATCGAGTTCAGCCGCGGCACCTATCGCGTGCGTGGCGATGTGATCGATATCTTCCCGGCGGAAAACGCCGAGAACGCCTTGCGTGTGACCCTGTTTGACGACGAACTGGAGTCGCTGGCGCTGTTTGATCCGCTCACCGGCCACATCAAGCAGAAGATCGGCCGCTTTACTGTCTATCCGTCCAGCCACTATGTGACGCCGCGCAGCACCGTGGTGCGCGCCATCGAGGCGATCAAGCAGGAGCTGCGCGAGCGCGTCGAGTTCTATACAAAGGAACAGAAGTTCGTCGAGTGCCAGCGCATCGAGCAGCGCACCCGCTTCGATCTGGAAATGCTCGATCAACTCGGTTTCTGCAAGGGCATCGAGAACTACTCGCGGCATCTGTCGGGCCGCAAGGCCGGCGAGGCGCCGCCGACGCTGATCGACTACCTGCCGCCCGATTCGCTGCTTTTCATCGACGAGTCGCATGTCACCGTGTCGCAGGTCGGCGGCATGTACAAGGGTGACCGCTCGCGCAAGGAAAACCTCGTCAATTACGGTTTCCGCCTGCCCTCGGCGCTGGACAACCGGCCGCTCAAGTTCGACGAATTCGAGAAGCTGATGCCGCAGACCGTGTTTGTCTCGGCCACGCCGGCGGATTACGAAACCCAGCATCAGGGCCAGGTGGTGGAGCAGGTGGTGCGCCCGACCGGTCTGGTAGACCCTGTGGTCATCGTGCGCCCGGCCATCACGCAGGTCGATGATCTGCTCGGCGAACTCAAGCTGCGCATCGCCAAGAACGAGCGTGTGCTGGTGACCACGCTGACCAAGAAGCTCTCCGAGCAACTGACCGAATACCTGGCCGACAACGGCATCAAGGTGCGTTACCTGCACTCCGATATCGACACGGTGGAGCGCGTGGAAATCCTGCGCGACCTGCGTCTGGGTGAATTCGATGTGCTCATCGGCATCAACCTGCTGCGCGAGGGCCTGGATATTCCCGAAGTTTCTCTGGTCGCGATTCTGGATGCCGACAAGGAGGGCTTCCTGCGTTCGACGCGCTCCCTGATCCAGACCATCGGTCGTGCGGCGCGTCACCTCAACGGCACTGCCATCCTGTATGCGGACCGCATCACCGATTCGATGCGCCGTGCCATCGACGAGACCGAGCGGCGGCGGGCCAAGCAGATTGCCTTCAACGAGGCCAACGGCATCGTGCCCAAGAGCGTGCACAAGCGCATCAAGGACATCATCGACGGCGTCTACGCGGAAGAGGATGGCCAGCGCGAACTCAAGGTGGCCGAAGCGGCCGCGCGTTACGAGGCGATGAGCGAGAAGGCGCTGGCCAAGGAAATCAAGCGCCTGGAAAAAGCCATGCAGGAACATGCCAGGAATCTGGAATTCGAGGAGGCCGCCGCCGCGCGCGACGAACTGATCAAGCTCAAGGCGCTGGCCTTCGGTGGCGAGGCGCACGACGCGCCGCTGGAGCCGGGCGCATGAGCGAAGATCGCAAGCCCAGCGTCCTGTTTGTCTGCACCGGCAACATCTGTCGCTCGCCAACAGCCGAGGGCATCCTGCGCAAGCGCGTCGAGGAGCTGGGCCTCGAGGTGGTGGTCGATTCCGCCGGTACGCATGGCTATCACGTGGGCGATGCGCCGGATCCGCGTTCGATCCGTGCGGCAGCAAAGCGCGGCTATGACATCAGCCGCTTGAAGGGCCGCAAGCTTTCAAACGATGACTTCGAGCGCTTTGATTTTGTCGTCGCGCTGGATGATGAACACATGCGACTGATGCAGCGTGCCTGCCCGCCGGCACATCAGCACAAGCTGCGCGGCATGATGCAGTTTGCGCCTGATGCGGCGCACCGCGAAGTGCCCGATCCCTATTACGGGCCGGCGGATGGCTTCGAGCTGGTGCTGGATCTGCTGGAGCAGGCAGTGGAGGGGCTGCTGCAGGAAATCCGGCAGCGCCCTTAGCGCTATTTGGTCAGGATCAGCTTGTTCTCGCGCGTGATGCGCAGCAGGTAGAGCGTGCCTTCATGGGCGATGCGCAGGATGTTCTGATCCTGGAACAGCTGCTGGGTGCTCACCAGGGGCGGTTCGCCGTTTTCTCCCGGGACCAGCGTGATGACGGGGTGCGCGTGTTCGCCTTCCATGATCTTCCCTTTGATCTGACGGCGCCGGCTTAACGCTTGCTGCTGGGGCTGGTGACGAAACCGAACTTGGCGAGGCCGGCCTCGCGGGCGGCGCCCATGACCTCGGCGATCGTCTCGTATTTGGCCGCCTTGTCCGCCGACATGTGCACCTCCGGCTGCGGCTCGACCTTGGCGGCTGCTTCCATGCGTCCCTTGAGCTGGTCTGCGCTGATGACCGCGTCGTTCCAGTAGATTTCACCGTTGGCCTTGACCGACAGCCGTATGGTTTCCGGCTTCTGGTCGAGTGCGGCTGCATTGACCTGGGGCAGGTCCACCTTGATGGCTTGCGTCATCAGCGGCGCAGTCACGATGAAAATGATGAGCAGCACCAGCATGACGTCGACCAGCGGCGTCATGTTGATTTCCGACATGGGCTGATTGTTGCCCGAGCTGAAGTCGCCTCCGCCGAAAGCCATTACTTGACTCCCGTCAGGCGCTGGTTCTTGCCCTGGGTATTGGCAATGGCGCGGCCGGTGGTGAAGTAGGTATGCAGATCGGTGGCAAAGGCGTCGAGCTCGGCATTGACCACGCGCAGGCCGCGGCTCAGCGCGTTGTAGGCGAGCACCGCGGGAATTGCGACGAAGAGACCGGCTGCGGTCATGATCAGCGCTTCGCCCACCGGGCCGGCGACCTTGTCGAGACTGGCCTGGCCGGTCATGCCGATGGTGGCGAGGGCATGATAGATACCCCAGACGGTACCGAACAGGCCGATGAAGGGCGCGGTCGAACCGATGGAGGCGAGGAAGGTGAGGCCGTTTTCCAGGTGGCTGTTGGCGCGGGCAATCCCCTGGCGCAGCGCGCGGGTGACCAGTTCGCCCAGCGACAGGTGGGCGTCGAGGTGGGGGTGGTCGGTGCTGTGGTCATTGAAGTGACGCACGGCTTGCGAAGCACGCTGGGCGACGAAGGCGAAGGGCTCGGCCGGCGCGATGCGGATCAGGCCGTCCTCGAAATTCGAGGCCTGCCAGAAGCTTTCCACCAGTTGCGTGGCCTGGCGGCGCAGGCGATAGATCTGCAGGCTCTTGGCACCGATGACCGCCCAGCTGGCAATCGACAGCACGATCAGGATGACGGCCACGGCGTGGGAGACGAAGTCGCCCTGGGCCCAGTAGGCGCTGAGGTTGAAGGATTCGGACATCTTATTTCTCCAGTACAAAGGGCATGGGAACGATCACGCTGGCGGCCACAGGCTCGCCGGCGCGCTTGGCCGGAATGAATTTCCAGCGCTTGATGGCTTCAAGAGCGGCGTCGTCGAGGCGCGAATAGCCGGAGGAGCGGCGCAGCGACACCTTGCTCGGCAGGCCGTCGGCCTGAACCTGCACCTCAACCTCGACGCGACCTTCCTCGCCGAGACGGCGCGACATGGCCGGATAGGCAGGGCGCGGATTGTTCAGGTACGCGGCCTCGAATTGCGGTTGCGAAACGGTCTGGCTCGGATTCGGCTTGTCGGCCCCGCTGGGCGGCGCAGTGCTCTGAACCTCGGCGGGCGCGGGGGCGGCAGCAGGCTGTTCACGGCTGATGGCCGTCTTGCTGTCGACCGGTGCGGGCTTGGGCAGGGGTTGCGGTTTGGGCTCCTGCCGCTTGACCACGGGCTGTGGTTTGGGTGCAGGTGCCGGGGCGGGGGCCTCGGGCGAGGACGGTGCCATGGGCAGCATGGTGACGCTGAAGATCTCGGGGGCCTGGGGCGGGGTCTGGTAGAGCAGCCAGGCGCTGGCTAGCATGAGCAGGTGCGCGGCCAGCGCGACCAGCAGCCAGCGCGACATGCTGCGCCAGGTGGCGGAGCTGAGGTCGATCAGGGGCAGGTCCGATGCGTGCATGGCATCCGGGCCGGCGGCAGCAGTGCGTACCGGTGCGTTGGCATTGCCCGAGTTGTATGCAGCAGTTTTCATCGTGCGCTTTGCGACATTCTCATTGAACCGTCGATTCAGGCCTGTCTTCATTCTGGGCTGAAGCGCAGGTATACGCCAGCCCATTGCCATAAATCGCACAGTAGAGTGCTTTTGATGTGTTAGATGAGAATGTATCGCATTTACATAATAGTGTAAAGATTTATGCGCGAATTATGAAAGAAATATCGTGCGCACCAATGACAAACGGCCAGCACTAGGCTGGCCGTTTGTGTGTTGGCGTACTGAACCGTTCTCAGGGCTGGCGGGTTTCAACCATCTGCAGCGGTTCATCGGCAATCACCGGTGCCGGACGCGGTTTGCGGCCGAGCTGGACCGGGGGTTCGGGCGTGACCGGTGTCGGTGCGCTGACCGCGGTTTCGATCATGACCAGACCCGCGCTCGCGAGATCAACCGGCTGGGCAGTCGGTTCGGGCGTGGCCGGTTTTACTGCGGCGGCCGGTGCTGCCGGCGTTTCCACGACAGGTGCTGCGACCGGGACTGCAACTTCCGGCGCTGCGACTGCGGGTGCAGCGGGTGCAATGCTTTCGATCGGTGCGGCTTCGACCTGAGAGGCTTCAACCT
>JAIEOJ010000143.1 GCA_019750575.1 Rhodocyclaceae bacterium
TCTTCATTGCCATCACCATGCTGTCCGCGCTCGTAGCCGGCGATGGCCTTGCGGGCGACCAGGCAGTTGCGGTGCACGCGCACGAAGAGTTCGCCGAATTCCTGCTCGAGCTGGTTGAGTGACTCTTCCAGGAGGTACTCACGGTCATGTGTATGGGCGGTGACGTACTTCTGCTCGGCGCGCAGGAAGCGGATGTCGGTGACGGCGATCAGCAGGCTGCGGCCGCGCTCGGTGCTGCGCAGGAGCTTGCGTCCTTGGGGCGCGAGTATCTGCAACTGATCCTGATGCAGGGCCGAGCTGCGCGCCTTTTCCAGTGCCGCGGCGAGACGCGTGGCGCGTATGGGCTTGAGCAGATAGTCCACCGCGGCCAGCTCGAAGGCCTGCACGGCATACTGATCGTAGGCGGTGGCAAAGATCAGTGCAGGCGGCGGGGTGAGACGACCGAGATGCTGGGCCAGCTCCAGGCCATCCATGCGCGGCATGCGGATGTCGGTAATCACCACATCGGGGTGCTGTTCGGTGCAGGTCTCGAGCGCGGCGAGGCCGTCGGCGGCTTCGGCGACGATCTGGTGCGGCAATGTGGCGGCAAGATCCGCCAGCAGGTCGCGCAGACGCGTGCGCGCCGGCGCTTCGTCATCGACTATCAGGATGCGGAGTGCTTTCATGCATTTTCCTGTCGGCGCAAGGGCAGTTCTATCGTCACGGTATAGCAGCCTTCGCGATCGACAACCTTGAGCTCCGCCTCGAGATCAAAGAACAGCATCAGCCGTTCCCGGATATTGGCGAGCGCCATCTGGTTGCCGTGACCCTGCATGCCGGTATGCTTTGGGTTGGCGCCGCTCTCTGTGGGGTTGGCGATGGCAATGCGTATGCGCTTGCCTTGTACGCTGATATTGACGGTGATCGTGGCCGGCGTTTCCGCGGGTTCGATCCCGTGATAAACCGCGTTCTCCAGCAGGGGTTGCAGCATCAGCGGCGGCATCAGCGTGTCGGGCGGGCAGGCGTCGATCTGCCAGTCCACACGCAGGCGTTCGCCGAGACGCAGGCGTTCGAGTTCGAGGTACTGGCGCGCCAGGCCGATTTCATCCGAGAGCAGCACGAGTTCGCGGTTTTCCTTCATCAGCACGCGAAACAGATCGGACAGCTCTTCCAGCGCGGCTTCGGCACGTCTGGGATCGTGGCGGATCACGCCGAGTACGGCGTTGAGGCTGTTGTAGAGGAAGTGCGGCCGTATGCGTGCCGTCAGTGCAAGCAGGCGGGCTTCGGCGAGTGCCGGCGAGTAGAGGGCGTTGCGCCAGGAAAAATAGGCGAGCATGAAGACGCTGCTAAGGCCGGCCCAGAACACGGCATGCAACAGCCCGGTGCCGGCGCTCGGACCATTCAGCAGGCTGGCAAACAGCAGGTGTTGTGCTGCGGCAACAAGCATGACCATGACTGTCACGACGACGCGGCCGCTGCGCTGTGGCAGGGCCGCGAGGCGGTCGTTGAGGAGGTGGAACAGGGGGAGCAGCACGAACAGGGGCGGCTCCAGCCAGAGCGCAGCGTCGATGAACTCGTCCGAGAGCAGGCGCCAGTCGCTGTTGCGCGCCAGTACCCAGAGCAGGCCGAGCAGATTGATGCCGATCAGGATGCGCAGCCATACGCCCAGATTGCGGAAATCCGGCAGGGCGGCGGAGAGGGGCTTATGCCGTATACTTGGAGCCATGGGCGAAATGTAAGAAAATCACTTAATTATTCGCTGCAACCCGCTGCTTTACAAGAATTTTCATTATGACAGATCAATCCAAGAGCGCTGCTGACAACAAGGCGTGGTCCGGCCGTTTTTCCGAACCCGTCTCCGACCTCGTCAAGCGCTATACCGCTTCGGTGTTCTTCGACCAGCGCATGGCGCTGCAGGATATCCGCGGCTCGCTCGCACATGCAGCCATGCTGGCGAAGCAGAACATCATTGGCGCCGACGACCTGGCCGCCATCCAGAAGGGGCTGGCGCAGGTCCGCAGCGAGATCGAGCGCGGCGAGTTCCAGTGGAGTCTCGATGACGAGGATGTGCATCTCAACATCGAGAAGCGCCTCACCGCGCTGATCGGCGATGCCGGCAAGCGCCTGCACACCGGGCGCTCGCGCAATGACCAGGTGGCGACCGATATCCGCCTGTGGCTGCGTGACACCATGGATGCCATGGACGGCCTGCTGCGCAACTATCAGACCTCGCTGCTGGATCTGGCCGAGCAGCATGCGGACACGCCCATGCCCGGCTTCACGCATCTGCAGGTAGCCCAGCCGGTGACCTTCGGCCACCACCTGCTCGCCTATGTCGAGATGGCGCGCCGCGACCGCGAGCGCCTGCGTGATGCGCGTGCGCGCATGAACCGCCTGCCGCTGGGCGCGGCTGCACTGGCCGGTACCAGCTATCCGATCGATCGTGAATTCGTGGCGCAGGAACTGGGCTTCGATGGGGTCTGCGAGAACTCGCTGGATGCGGTGTCGGATCGCGACTTCGCGATTGAGTTTACCGCCGTGGCTTCGATGATCATGCTGCACATCTCGCGCTTCTCCGAGGAGCTGATCCTGTGGATGAGCCCGCGCGTAGGCTTCATCGACATCGCCGACCGTTTCTGCACCGGTTCCTCGATCATGCCGCAGAAGAAGAATCCGGACGTGCCCGAACTGGCGCGCGGCAAGACCGGCCGCGTGTACGGGCATCTCATGGGCCTGCTGACTCTGATGAAGGGCCAGCCGCTGGCCTACAACAAGGACAATCAGGAAGACAAGGAGCCGCTGTTCGACACTGCCGATACGGTGATCGACACGCTGCGCATCTTCGCCGACATGGTGCCGGGCATCACGGTCAAGGCCGACAACATGCGCGCAGCACTCAATCAGGGCTTTGCCACGGCAACCGATCTGGCCGACTATCTGGTCAAGAAGGGCCTGCCTTTCCGTGATGCCCACGAAGCTGTGGCGCGCGCGGTACGCGCCGCCGAACTGAAGGGCTGCGATGTGTCGGATCTGTCGTTGGCCGAGCTGCAGGCCTTCTCGCCGCTGGTGGCCGACGACGTGTTTGCGGTACTGACCGTCGAAGGCTCCCTCGCTTCCCGCAACCATATCGGCGGCACCGCACCCGCGCAGGTGCGCGCCGCGATTGCCCGTCGTCGACGAGACATCTGAGCATGGAAAAAATCGGCCGCTACGAAGTCAGGGGCAAGCTGGGCGAAGGTGCGACCAGCATTGTTTACCTTGGCTACGATCCGGAGAAGGATCGCGAAGTGGCCATCAAGGTCATCTACCCGCATGTGCTCAAGGACCGCGAGCGCGGCCTGATGTACCGCCACCTGCTGATGAACGAGGCTTCGCTGGCCGGCAAGCTCGACCACCCGAGCATCGTGCAGATCCACGAAGCGGTGCTCAGCGACGAGGAGCAGAGCTACATCGTCATGGAGTATGTTGCGGGCGGCACGCTGGAGGCCTTCTGCAGCCCCGAGCATCTGATGCCGGTGGAAACCCTGGTCGAGGTGATCTTCAAGTGCACGCGCGCACTGCAGTACGCGCAGCGCTTAGGGATCACGCATCGAGACATCAAGCCGGCCAATATCCTGCTGGTGCAGGCGGGCAATCTGTCGGGCGATATCAAGGTGTCGGACTTCGGCGCCGCG
Source organism: Rhodocyclaceae bacterium (assembly GCA_019750575.1). Classification (GTDB taxonomy): domain Bacteria; phylum Pseudomonadota; class Gammaproteobacteria; order Burkholderiales; family Rhodocyclaceae. The sequence goes on from JAIEOJ010000143.1 coordinate 3,654, forward strand.
ATCACGCCGGACAATGACCAGACCCAGGTGTCGGCCGTCGGTTCGCCGGCCTATATGTCGCCGGAGCAGGTGCGCGAGCATCCGCTCAATCACCAGACCGACATCTATTCGCTGGGCGTGGTCATGTACCAGTTGCTCACTGGCCGCCTGCCTTTCCAGGCCAGCAGCAACTACAACATGGTCTACCAGATCTGCAACAGCACGCCGCCGCCGCCTTCGACCTTCCGCAGCGACCTGCGCTCCTCGCTCGATGCGGTGGTGCAGCGCGCGATGCAGAAGGACCTGTCGGCGCGCTATCAGAGCTGGGAAGAGTTCTCGGTCGATCTGGCGCAGGCCTATCGTAACCGCCGCCTGACCGAGCGTTCGCACACGCCGGATATCGAGAAGTTCGAGACTCTGCGCGCGCTGCCCTTCTTCAAGGAGTTCTCGGATATCGAGATCTGGGAAGTGGTGCGCTTCTCGCGCTGGGAAGAGGTTTCCGCCGGCACGCAGCTGATGCGCGAAGGCGAGGCCGGCGATACTTTCGCCATCCTGCTTGACGGCGAAGTGCGTATCAGCAAGCAGGGCACCCTGCTCGATGTGCTGGGCCCGGGCGATATCTTCGGCGAGATCGTGGCGGTCACGCCCTCCCTGCATGGCCGTACGGCCGATGCGGTGGCGCAGACCACGGTACAGGTGGCCATGGTGTCACGCAATGCCTTGCGCCATGCCTCGGATTCGGCGCGCATGCATTTCTATGAGGCCTTCCTGAGCCTCGTATCACGCCGGCTGGTGGCGACCAACAACCGGGTCGTCGGCCCCTGAGGCTTGGCGCTTCACCAAAGAAAAAGGCCTGCATCTGCAGGCCTTTCTTGTATCGGCAGCCGTGACTTACTTCAGCGCTTCGATCTGCTGCTGCAGTTCGCCCGACTGGTACATCTCGGTCATGATGTCGCTGCCGCCGACAAACTCGCCGCCGATATAAAGCTGCGGGATGGTCGGCCAGTTGGCGTACTCCTTGATGCCCTGACGAATGTCCGGATCAGCCAGCACATCCACGGTCACCAGGTTGCTGGCGCCGCACGCCTTGAGGATCTGTACGGCCTTGGCGGAAAAACCGCACTGGGGAAATTGCGGCGTGCCCTTCATGTACAGGACGATGGGATTGCCGGTAACGGTTTCGCGAATGCGGTCTTGAGTGCTCATTGCTGTTTTCCTGGCTGGGTTGTGGACCAACTCAATAGTTGATCGTTTTTGTCGGAATTAGTTTAGCCGAGGCCGCAATCCTGCGCAATATCGACACCCTCCGGACAAAGAAAAAAGCGCAACCCGAGGGTTGCGCTTAGAGTTCCACACCAGAGGAGGAGGGTGGAGGAGAACCGCGAATACGACAAGATCAGTATGGATGGGAGGTGGCAGCCTCCGGGCAAACTGTTTTACACAGACAGGTAAAGCACTTGTTTTCTTCAGGTTGGATGCATTGTCTCAAACAGGCAAAACTCACGCAAGTGAAATTTGTGCGTTGCACAACAAATGTTTTTATTTGCATAAGGAGAAGTTCTTATAGTTACTTATGGTTAATAAAAACACTTAGTTAAACCGTGCATAAAGTCACTGCGCCTGTTTTGTATATCTATATAAGAAACTCTGATTAAAAAACTTATGGGCTTTAATTGTGCGTTGCAGCATTGGCGCTTGGACGGCGACCGGCACGCGCGCTAGAATCGCGGTTCTTTCAAGCGAAGGGTGCAACATGGAGTGTGTGGTTCGTTGGGGCGAGGGCATGAGTTTCATCGCCGAAACCGGGAGCGGGCATATCGTGGCCATGGATGGCGCGCCAGAGGGCGGCGGCCGCAATCTGGCGCCGCGGCCGATGGAGATGGTGCTGCTCGGCACGGGCGCCTGTACCGCCTATGACGTGGTGCTGATCCTCAAGCGCGGGCGTCAGGACATTACCGGTTGCACGGCCAAGCTGCAGGCAGAGCGGGCGGAGACCGATCCCAAGGTGTTTACCAGGATCAACTTCCACTTCACGGTCACAGGGCGCAAGCTGAAACCGGAAGCCGTGGAGCGCGCCATCAAGCTGTCGGCCGAAAAGTACTGCTCGGCCTCGATCATGCTGGGCAAGACGGCTGAGATCACCCACACCTGGGAAGTCATCGAGGCTTGAAAAAAGGCCATGGCAGAAGCCATGGCCTTTTTGATTCGGCACGACGGGCTGCCGTTCAGACGTAGTAGGCGGTTCCGGTCATGAGTCTGGACGAGAGCTGCATGGCCTGCTTGACCGGCGTCGGCAACTCGGCACCACCGAGGCGCAGCGCCGTTTCGGCATGCTCGGCCTCGTCAGCCGCCATTTGCGTGACGATGGCACGCGAACGCTCGTCGGCGGCCGGCAGACGGCGCAGGTGGTCGGCCAGATGCGCGCCGACCTGGCGCTCGGTTTCAGCCAGAAAGCCCAGGTTCCACTTGTCGCCGCACTTGCCGGCGAATACCCCCAGGGCCAGCGAGCCTGCGTACCAAAGCGGGTTGAGCAGGCTCTTTCTGCCGCCCAGCTCCGCGATACGCTTTTCCGTCCAGTTGAGATGCTCGGTTTCTTCCCAGGCCGCCTGGACCAGAGCCTCGCGCGTGGCTGGATCCCGCGAGGTCAGCGCCTGCCCCTGATACAGGGCCTGGGCGCAGACTTCGCCAACGTGGTTCACGCGCATCAGGGCGGCGGCGTGGCGTTTTTCCGCCGGGCTGAGTTCAGCGTCAGGCAGGTGTTCGCCGGGGCGCGCCCGCGCGGTAGGCGCCGCCGCAAAAACCGTGCGTAGTGCCTTGTCGAATTCAATGATGAGGTGATCGAGCATGTGGCCTCCTAGCGGGTGACGTCTGGATGACCGCCACGTTTCAGTGCGTCTATACCTTCCTTTGGCGTCCAGATGGCGAGACGGTTTGGACAGAAATAATTGACGAATAGCGCACCCTGTTGCTTGTGCAAGGTGAGCGCCTGCAGAGGCCGCCATTC
>JAIEOJ010000222.1 GCA_019750575.1 Rhodocyclaceae bacterium
ATAAGACAATCGAAACAGTTTGCTGAGCATCTGCGACAAGGCAGATGCGACGGGGGAAAGCGTGATAGACAGCAGTCCGGATGCTTTGCGCAGGAAGAACCGCATGCTGGTTGCTGCGGCCGCATGTCTGCTCTGTCTCGCCACCGCACTGGTGCTGGGCCTGTTGTGGCAGAGCTACCAGCGCTATCACGAGGTGGCCGAGGCCAGCGTCGAAAACACCACGCTGAGCCTGGAACGCTTCCTCGGTGCTCACTTTCAGGAAAGCGAACTGGCCCTGCTCAGTGCCGCTGAAGAATACCGGCGCCTGCAGGCCATCGGCGGCTTCCGTCCGGAAGTGTTCAGCCGTTACGTGCAGGGCTTGCGCCAGCGCCTGCCGAACGCGGTATCGGTGCGCGGTACCGATCGCGAGGGCAACATCATCTATGGCGATGACCTGACTCCGGGGCGCCGCGTCAACATCGCCGATCGCGAATACTTCCAGCGCGCGCGCGCGGACATGCGGCTGACCTTCAGCCTGCCGGTGCACTCGCGCCTCACCGGCGAACGTGTCTTCATGATTGCCCTGCCGCTGACGGATGCCGCTGGCGCTTTCGCCGGCATTGTGTATGTCAATACGGCCACCCAGCGCGTCGAGGATCTGTTTGCAACCATCCAGCTCGGCGAGCACGGCATCATCACGCTCTTCGATGCCGACAGGCGCATCCTGATCCGGCATCCGGCCCTGCAGGAAACAGGCGAGGGGCAGGTGGTCCGTGTCGCCGCGCCAGGAACCCTCGATGCGCTGGCGGCTGGGCGCACGGTAGCCACCTACAAGGCCCTCAGCCCCTTCGATGGTCTGCAACGCAGCATCGCCTTCCGCCGCATCGCCCACTATCCGGTCTATGTCCTGGTCGGGCAGGCCGAGCAGGACTACCTGGCACCGTGGTGGCATGAATGCATCATGGGCGCTACCTTCCTTGCAATCATCGCCCTGGGCAGCCTTCTGCTCGGCATCAGTGTGCGCCGCTACATGGCAGCCCGGCTCCAGGTCGAGGTGCTGGAGGACAGGCAGGTGGCGCATGATCATCTGGCCGCCATCATTCGCGCCATTCCCGATCTGCTCTTCGAGGTTGATCGCGAGGGGCGCTACCTCGACTACCGTACCAGCCACATGGAGCTGCTGGCCATGCCGCCGGACGAATTCGTCGGCCGCAAGGTTGCCGAGGTATTGCCCGCCGAGGCCGCCAGCATCGTGATGGAGGCGATTGCCGAGGCCGAAGCCAAGGGCGCATCCTACGGCGCGCAGATCCACATCAAGGTGCCTGCCGGCGAGCTCTGGTTCGAGCTGTCGATTGCGCGCAAGCAGACGCATCGCAACGAGTCGCCTACCTTCATCGTGCTTTCGCGCGACATCACCGAGCGCAATCAGGCGCAGCTGCGCATCGAGCAGCTCGCCTTTTCCGACATGCTGACCGGGCTGCCCAATCGCCGCCTGTTCCTCGATCGCCTGCGCCAGAGCATGGCGGTGAGCGAGCGCAATCACAGCTACTGCGCGCTGCTCTTCCTCGATATCGACAAGTTCAAGAGCCTCAACGACACCCTGGGTCATCAGGTTGGCGATCTGCTGCTGGTCGAAATCTCCGAACGCCTGTGCCGCTCGGTGCGCGAGTACGACACGGTGGCACGCCTGGGCGGCGACGAATTCGTGATCCTGCTCGAACAGCTGGGCGAAGAGGAGGAAGATGCGGCGCGTCAGGCGCAGAGCGTGGCAGAAAAGGTCGCGGCCCAGCTGCGCCGCGAATACGATCTGGACGGACACAAATACATCGGCACCAGCAGCATCGGCATTGCCGTGTTCCGCGGGCAGTCGATGAGCAGCGACGAGTTGCTGCGCCGCGCCGATCTGGCCATGTATGAGGCCAAGAGCAACGGCCGCAGCGCGCTCTGCTTCTTCGATCCGCAGATGCAGGCCAATATTGCCGCACGCCAGGCACTCGAAATCGACCTCAAGCAGGCCATCATCCACGAGGAATTCTTCCTGTGCTTTCAACCCCAGTACGATGATGGCGGCCACATGGTCGGCGCCGAGGTGCTGTTGCGCTGGCGCTCGCCCGAGCGCGGTCTGGTGCGGCCGGATGTCTTCATTCCACTGGCCGAGGAAACCGGCCTGATCCTGCCCATCGGTCACTGGGTGCTGCGCGAGGCCTGTGCCTGTCTCGAACTATGGCGCCAGACCCCGCAGCTTGCCCATGTCACCATCTCGGTGAACGTCAGCCCCAAGCAGATCGCATTGCCCACCTTCGTCGAAGAGGTTCAGGAGCTGCTGTCCTTCTATGATGTCGATCCTGCACGCCTGAAGCTCGAGATCACCGAAACCATGCTCATCGACCGGGTCGACGAGATCATTGCCAAGATCAATGAGCTGCGTGCCATCGGCGTGCGCTTTTCGCTGGACGACTTCGGCACCGGCTACTCATCGCTCAGCTATCTCAAGCGCCTGCCTTTCGATCAGGTCAAGATCGACCAGTCCTTTGCCCGTGGCGCGCTCGAAGATCCGAATGATGCGGCCATCTGCCGCGCCATCATCGCGCTCGGGCATGCCCTCAACCTCGATGTGGTGGCCGAGGGCATCGAGACAGACGCCCAGTGGGCTTTCTTCAAGGCCGAAGGCTGTCATTACGGCCAGGGCTATCTGTTCGGCCGCCCCATGCCTCAGGAAGACTTCGAGGCCCGCTATGCCGGTGCCACCACCAGCGGTCCGGCCTGATCCCCGCACTGCCTTGCGATGGCCATGCCTGCCGAGACCTACCCGCTGATTTACGCTGCCGTGGCCCGGGTGCCGAAGGGCCGCGTGGCGACCTACGGCCAGATTGCACGCATGGCCGGCATGCCGCGGCACGCGCGCCTGGTCGGCTACGCCCTGCATGCGCTTGCCGAAGACAATTATCTGCCCTGGTACCGCATCATCAATGCCCGGGGACAGATCAGCGAGCGCACTGACGGCAGCGCGGCAGCGCGGGCGCAGCGCCGCCTGCTCGAGCGGGAAGGCATACGCTTCGAGGCGGATGGCACGATTGATCTGCAGCGTTATCGATGGCAGCCCGAATAATGCGGCCTGGGCTATGATCGTGATCAGCCTGCAGCCGGGCAGGTGTCATTGATCCTGAGGCGATGGAGGACGTCATGCGCAAGCACTGGTTTCTGGTGGTGGCCGCCGCGCTACTGAGCAGCGCCTGTTTCGACAATCCCACCGCGGAGTACGCGCAGCGCATCATCGGCAGCTGGCGCATGGATGACCGTGTCGCGGGAAAACCCGCGCGGGGCGTGCTGCACATCATGCCCGACGGCGCGTACATCCTCGACAACCGCGACAGCGCGCAGGTGGCCAGGGTGGCCGCGCCGGATCAGGGCCGCTGGTCACTCCTGCACGATGAGCTCAAGCTGCTGGCTCTGCAAGCCAGCCCGATCAGCGGCATCGGCCTGGAGCAGGTGGCGCCGCATCTGCATATCGTGGCGCTTGATCAGCAGCGTCTCGTTACCGCAGATCCGCACAATGGCGTGCGGATCGAATGGGTACGCGTCAATCCGCTGAACTGAGGGCTGCCCTAGAAGCTCGCCTTGCCAAAGGTGTTGCGCAGGAAGTCGCTGAACACCTTCACGGCCAGCGATGATTGTCGATGCTGCGGGTAGACGGCATGGATGTTGAGCGGCGGCGGGGCATAGGCATCCAGTATCGTAAGCAGTTGCCGGGTGCGCAAAGCTTCCCCGACGATGAAGCTTGGCAGCAGCACGATACCCAATCCCGCGGTGGCTGCCGCAGAGGCCAATTCGCCATTGTTGGCGCGAAAGCGCCCCTTGACCGCGACGCGCAGCGGTTTGCCCTTCTCCGAAAACACCCACTCGACGCTGCGCGCGTGGCCGTAGAGAAGGCACTCGTGATTCTTCAGGTCCTGCGGTGTCGTGGGCTTGCCATGTGTCTTGAGATAGGCCGGGCTGGCGCAAGTGATCATCTGCGCCGGTGCGATATGGCGAGCGATCAGGGATGAGTCGGCCAGATGGCCGATGCGGATGGCCATGTCGTAGCCTTCGCCGACGATATCCACGAAACGGTCGCTGAGGTCCAGTTCTATCCGCAGCTCCGGACATTGCAGCATGAAGCGCGCGATCGCCGGCCCCAGATGCAGGGTGCCGAAGGAGACGGGTGCCGAGATGCGCAGTGTCCCGCGCGGCGAGCTGTTCTCGTTGCTGACCAGCTGTTCGGCGTCATTGACCTCGTCGATGATCTTCAGCGCACGTTCGTAATAGGCGCGGCCGGTTTCGGTCACGCTGAGTTTGCGCGTGGTACGTATCAGCAGGCGCCCGCCCAGCCGCGCCTCCAGCGCCATGATGCGCCGGCTGATGAATTGCTTGGAAAACCCCAGCCGGTCTGCCGCCGCAGTGAAACTGCCGGCGTCTACGGTGCTGACAAAGATCTGCATGTCTTCCAGCTGGTTCATCGCATCCGCCTTTTGTCTCTTTTTGATTGACAGTAAAACGCATTGTAGATGCTTTATCGCATCAATGAGGGACAGTAAAGTTCGTCCATCGGTATCGGTTACGACATGCGTAACGCAGCAGTAACCGATACCCCAACTCATCTGAAAGGAAACATCATGAATACCCAGACCGATTACACCGCCGCTGCCTATGTCGCGACCGCAGGCCGCGTCCTGCTCGGCACCATCTTCCTGCTCTCGGGCATCAGCAAGCTCGCCGCACCGGCCGGCACCATCGGCTACATTGCCTCGGCCGGCCTGCCGTTCCCCGAAGTGGCCTACGCTGGCGCCGTGTTCGTCGAAGTCGTGCTGGCTGCTGCGCTGATCGCCGGTTACCAGACCCGCCTTGTTGCCGCCGCCATCGCCGCGTTCAGCCTGGTAACCGCCTTCGGCTTTCACTTCAACCTCGCCGATCAGAACCAGTTCATCCACTTCTTCAAGAATGTCGCCATCGCCGGCGGCCTGCTGCAAGTGGTGGCCTTCGGCGGAGGCGCATTGAGCCTGGATGCGCGTCGCAGCCGCTGAAGCAACTCATCACCCGGCCGCCCTTCTCACGGGGCGGCCATGAACAGAAGGAGAACAGCATGACTGCAAACCAAAACATCGAGATCCGTCGCGCCGACGAACGCGGCGTGGCCGAACACGGCTGGCTGAGTTCGCGCCATACCTTCTCGTTTGCCAACTACTACGATCCGACCCAGCTCGGTTTTTCCGATCTGCTCGTGATCAACGACGACCGCGTGGCGCCGGGCCGTGGCTTCGGCATGCACCCTCACCGCGACATGGAGATCTTCTCCTATGTGCTGGAAGGTGCGCTGGAGCACAAGGACACCATGGGTACCGGTTCGGTGATTCGTCCGGGCGATGTGCAGATGATCAGCGCCGGAACCGGCATTGCGCACAGCGAATACAACCATTCATCCAGCGAAGGCGTGCACTTCCTGCAGATCTGGCTGCTGCCGGATACCAAGGGCGTGCAGCCCGAGTATCAGCAGACGCATTTTCCGGCGACAGAAAAGCGCGGCCGCCTGCGCCCGGTGATTACGCCCAAGGGCGATGAAGGCAGCATTCGCGTGCATCAGGATGTGCGCGTGTATGCCGGGCTGTTCGACGGTGATGAAGCAGCACGTCTGTCCCTGGGCAGCGATCGCTATGCCTATGTGCATGTGGCGCGCGGCAGCATCGAAGTGAATGGCGTACGTCTCAACGAAGGCGACGGGCTCAAGTTGCGCGGTGTCGGTGATCTGCGCTTCGCTGCCGCTGTCGATGCCGAGGTGCTGGCGTTTGACCTGCGGCCGCACGAAACGCCCGACTTCGCTTGAGGCCCGTTTGCCCTCCGGCCATGAAATACCCGGGCCGGAGGGCGACGGAAAAGGTTTGCATTAAATGCGAAACCAGTGCATAGTGCGTTCTGCGATTTTCAAGTAAGTGTTGTTGTTGTCAGGTTCGGTAGTACCTCTGCACCACCTCGGTATACTCCCCCGCACCACCCGCCGTCTTGAGATTCGCCCTGATTGGGGCAGATCCCCGCTTTTTTGTTTTTTTATAGGAAGTACAAGACATGGCAAACGGTACCGTTAAGTGGTTCAACGACGCTAAGGGCTTTGGTTTCATCACCCCGGAAGGCGGCGGCGACGACCTCTTCGCCCATTTCTCCGCAATCCAGTCGCAAGGTTTCAAGACCCTGCAAGAAGGCCAACGCGTGTCCTTCGACATCACCACCGGCCCGAAGGGTCAGCAAGCTGCCAACATCCGCGCAGCTGACTGAGTGATGCCGTAATGCGCTAGTCGCATTGCATGAAAAGCCCGGTTCCGACCGGGCTTTTTTCTCGTCCAGCGCTTGGGCAAACCTTCTGTGCCCCAAGTGTTGTAGAAGAATAACTTTTTCGATTGACCAGATAAGTTTTCATAAAATAATCATTTGCCAAAGTTTTGAAACCCGGGCATAGTGATTCTTGAGATTTTCAAGTTGTGGTTTCTCTGGCTGGTCTCTGTGGTTCCACGGTAAGTCCCCTGTAGCGCCGTCTTGAGTCTCTGAGGTTTGCGCCTCACCGTCATTATTTTTTTAGGAAGACAAGACATGGCAACAGGTATCGTGAAGTGGTTCAACGACGCTAAGGGTTTCGGCTTCATCACTCCGGATGGCGGTGGCGACGATCTCTTCGCTCATTTCTCCGCAATCCAGTCCAACGGCTTCAAGAGCCTGAAGGAAGGCCAGCGCGTGACCTTCGACACCGTCACCGGCCCCAAGGGTCAGCAAGCTTCGAACATTCGCGCTGCCGAATAATCGCAAGCCGCACC
>JAIEOJ010000001.1 GCA_019750575.1 Rhodocyclaceae bacterium
GGAGAGAAAAGCAAAAGACGAGCATGCTCCCTCCCGGTTTTCTCTGTGCCTCTGTGTTCGGCGCTTCAGACTTTCTTTTTCCCCATCTTGCCTTCAGTACCCGCGATCAGGCGCTGGATGTTCTCGCGGTGGCGCCGGATCACGATGACGGCAATCAGCGTCACCGCGATGGCCTGCTCCGGATGCGGCAGCAGCCACCAGGCGGCGAAGGGGGCGGCCATCGAGGCGGCGATGGCGCCCAGCGATGAGTAGCGGCTGATCAGTGCGGTTGCCAGCCACACGGCGAGTACGACCAGGCCGAGTTGCCAGCTGAAGCCGAAGAAGACGCCGGCCGCCGTGGCCACGCCCTTGCCGCCCTTGAACTTGAGAAAGATCGAGAACACATGGCCGAAGAAGGCGCCGAAGCCGGCGAGCGTGATGCCCAGCATGTCGGCACCGAGCTTTTCGGCAATCAGCATGGCGACAAAGCCCTTGAGCGCGTCGCCCAGCAGGGTCAGGATGGCGGCCTGCTTGTTGCCCGAGCGCAGCACATTGGTGGCGCCGGGATTGCCGGAGCCCACGGTGCGCGGATCGGCCAGGCCGAAAGCCCGGGAAACGATGATGGCAAAGGGCACTGAGCCGAGCGCGTAGCCCAGGGCCAGGAAGGAAAGCGTGGCGATGTCGAGGTTCATGCAGATTGATGCGCGGGTTTTCTCTAGAATGCCGGCATTGTAAAGGGAATGCTGATGGACTTTATCTTCATCGAGGAAATGCGCGTCGAGGCCAATGTCGGCATCTACGACCGCGAACGCGTCACGCCGCAGATGGTGGAAATCAATCTGACCTTCGGCGTGCCGGACGAGGCGGCGGCGGACGACGATATCGCCAAGACCATTGATTATGCGGTGGTCATCGAGCGCATCCGCAAGGAGCTGGCCGAGCGCCGCTTCAACCTGCTCGAAACCCTGGGCGAGTATGTGATCAAGCTGATGCTGGATGAGTTCGGCGCGCCCTGGGTCAAGATCTCCATCGCCAAGGTCGGCGTGGCGCGCGGCGTCAGGCGCGTCGGCGTGCAGATCGAGCGCGGCCGTCGCTGAGGCGAACAATTGCCGCAAAATGCGGTCTATTGCTTCTTTCCAGACTCCTGTGGAGTATCACCATGAAGCCACTCCTGATTGCCGCCCTGCTGGGTTTCAGCAGCCTCGCACAGGCTGCCGCACCGCTGGTTGAAGTGTGGAAGACGCCGACCTGCGGCTGCTGCAAGGACTGGGTGCAGCACCTCGAAGACAACGGCTTCGAGGTCAAGGCCCACGACGTGCCGGACACCGCGCCGCAGCGTGCCGCGCTGGGCATGCCGACCGAGCTGGGCTCCTGCCACAGCGCCCGTGTCGGCGGCTATGCGCTGGAAGGGCATGTGCCGGCCAGCGAGATCAAGCGCCTGCTCAAGGAAAAGCCCAGGGCCGTCGGCCTCTCGGTACCCGGCATGCCGCTCGGCTCACCGGGCATGGACGGCCCGGCCTATCGCGGCATCAAGCATGACTACAAGGTGCTGCTGGTCGATCACAAGGGTGGCTACCGCAGTTACCAAAGCTACCGCGGTAACCAGTAAGGCCCTAGCCGCGCGGATGATGCAGCGCATGCAGCTGCTTCAGCCGCTCGCGTGCCACATGCGTATACACCTGCGTGGTCGAGATGTCGGCGTGACCGAGGAGTAGCTGCACTACCCGCAGATCGGCGCCGTGGTTGAGCAGGTGGGTGGCGAAGGCGTGACGCAGCACGTGCGGTGAAATTTTCTCGCTGGCGATGCCTGCCGTGAGCGCGTGCTTCTTGATCAGCACCCAGGCCATCTGGCGCGTGAGACCGGTACCGGTGCCTTCGCCGACAAAGACATGGTCGCTGGTCTTGCTTTCCAGCAATTCCGGACGTGATTCGATCAGATAGCGCTGCAGCCACTCGCTCGCTTCCTGACCCAGCGGGACGAGGCGCTCCTTGCTGCCCTTGCCGCGCGTACGCACCACGCCATCCTGCAGGCTGAGTTCAAACAGCTTGAGATTGACCAGCTCCGAGACGCGCAAGCCGGTGGCGTAGAGCAGTTCGAACAGTGCCCGGTCGCGCAGGCCGCGCGGCGTGTCCACTTCCGGCGCCTCGAGCAGGGCCTCAACCTGCGCTTCCGACAGCGTCTTGGGAAAGCGCGCGGTCTTCATGGGCCGCTCGATATTGAGCATGGGGTCGAGATGGATGCGGTTCTCGGCCAGCAACCACTGGTAGAAACGCCGCAGCGTCGAATGCAGGCGGCGCTGCGAGTTGGCGCTGGGGCGTTTCTCGCCCTGATGCCGATGTGCAAGATAGGCGTTGACGGTGGTGCCATCGACCTTGAGCAGATCGCTGCCCGTTTCGTTCAGCCAGCCGGCGAAGCCCTTGAGATCGAAGCGATAGCTGGACAGCGTGTTTTGCGAAAGACCGTCGGCCAGCCATAGCGCATCGGCGAACTCGTCGATGAGCGCGGCGTCAGCCGGGGACATGGTTCTTCTCGTGCTGCAAGAGCCAACGCTTGATATCCATGTGCAGACCATCGCGCGCGTGCGCGAAGCCGCCCAGGCCGCCATTGAATTGCCCGCCTTGAGCGACGACGCGATGGCAGGGCACGATGATGGGGAAAGGATTGTCGCCGCAGGCGCCGCCGACCGCGCGCGGCGCGCTGCCAATGGTCTTGGCCAGATCACCGTAACTCCGGGTTGCGCCGACCGGAATCGCGCTGATGGCATCCCAGACCTTGCGCCGGAACGGCGTGCCAACGGGCTTGAGTGGCAGGTTGAAGCTGTTGTGTGGATTGCGCAGCCAGCGGATCAACTGCGTTCCCGCTTCCATGGCTAGCGGGCTGTCCGGCATGCGCTCGTATTGCGGCGGCAGGAAGACGATTTCCTCGATCCAGTTTTCGTCGCAATAGATCCCGAGCGCAAAGCCCGGGGCGCTGATGATGGCGTTGAAGTACTTGGCTTGAGGCTTGCTCATGGGGGCAAGTCTACAACTTTGTGGCGGCCGCTAGGAGCCTACCTATGAGGCGATCCGACATGTCTGGTGTGCATAGGCCGCTGTCCGGAGTTCGTCCGGACAGCCGAGTTGGTTTTCGCTTTGGGTTTTTTACCGCCAATGTCCGGTCTCGCCCGGACAGGCGACCTTCTTTCTTGTTGTGCGACAAGAAAGAAGGCAAAGAAGCGCACCCCCTGTCTCGCCCCTGCGGGGTTCCCTCACTCCGGGCAAATCCTGCGGCCGGCTTGAAACTCGCTACGCTCAGACAGCCAAGCCGGACATCCCCGCATGATTCCCCCTGCGTTCGGCGAGCCAGAAGGGGAAAGGAATGCCTGCGGCATTCGCCCCTCTCCCCAGCCCTCTCCCTCCAGGGGAGAGGGAGAGAACCAAACGGTCGCGCATCGCTGGGTTTGCACCCCTCCCCACTGGAGGGGGAGGGGATGGGGGAGAGGGGCAGGCAGCAGCGCTGCCTTGCATCCCTTCTGAGCCGCTGAGCGGAAAGTATTTGTAGCGGGGTAGTCCGGCCCGGCTTTCTCGATCCGGGCCGGCCGCTGTAAATGCTTGGAGCGAAGGCACCGGCGCAGCCGGCGGTGAGGAGGGTACGTTTCTTTGGTTCCTTTCTTGCCGTATAGCAAGAAAGAACTCGCCCGCTCGGGCGAGACCGGGCATTGGCGGTGGCGCTGAGAGGGACTTATTGAAAAGCTAAAGCGATACGGCCCCTCAAGTCTTAGCTTCAGTTAGAGACTCCAGGAACGATAGGTCAGCTTTGTCAGTGCTCCATTTTTCGCGCCGTCCTGGAGAGATAAGTGCTAGCCGCTTGGCTTCCTTCATGTGCGGCACTGACAAAATGGGAACCGTCATGCCTTTGAACTGGCAATGGTCTACTTCGTTAGCAATATCCGCATAGTCAAGACCCTTCATGTTTGAAAATAGCTCCACGTTGTGCCATGTGAGCTTTTTCTCTGGAAGCATCAAGTGCTCCGCAACATTAGGAGAAGTGCATATAGGCAACATACGAAGCACGCTTCCTAGGCGGGTGACATTTTCTTGGGTTTGCCTGACAACGATGTCGAGATCGTTGGTCATACGCAATCGACCGTGATAGCGCATTGCATAGCCGCCAACGATGATGAACTCAACACCACCCCTCAGTAAAGCGACCAACGCCTGCTCTTGCTCTGGACGAAGGGATTGAAATACCTGAGTGACAGCGTTCATTCGTGAGCGCGTAACGCAATTTAGCGACCAAGAGACTCGCTACAACCTAGCCCCGTACCTGCCCATCCCCCAACACCACCCACTTCATCGAAGTCAGCCCCTCCAAACCCACCGGTCCACGCGCGTGGAACTTGTCGGTGGAGATGCCGATCTCGGCGCCGAGGCCGTACTCGAATCCATCGGCAAAGCGCGTCGAAGCGTTGATCATCACCGAGCTTGAATCCACTTCGCGGATGAAGCGCATCGCATTCGGGTGATTGGTGGTGAGGATGGCCTCGGTGTGATGCGAGCCGTACTTGTTGATGTGGGCAATCGCCTCGTCCAGATCCTTGACCACCTTGATGCTGATGATGGGCGCCAGGTATTCGGTGCTCCAGTCCTCTTCGCTCGCATCGACCAGCTGGGCGCCCGCTACCTGCGACAGAATCACTTTGGCGGTCGAGTCGCAGCGCATCTCCACGCCCTTGGTGGCGAAGATGGCGCCGATCCTGGGCAGGAAGGCGGCAGCGGAGGCGGCATGCACCAGCAGCGATTCGGTGGCGTTGCAAGGACTGTACTTCTGCGTCTTGGCGTTGTCCGTCACCACCAGCGCCTGTTCGATATCCACTTCGGCATCGACATAGGTGTGGCAATTACCGTCGAGGTGCTTGATCACCGGCACCTTGGCTTCTGCACTGATGCGTTCGATCAGGCCCTTGCCGCCGCGCGGAATGATGACGTCCACATACTCGGGCATGGCGATCAGGCGGCCGACGGCGGCGCGGTCGGTGGTTTCCACGAGCTGCACCGCTGTCGCCGGTAAACCGGCTTCGGTCAGCGCCTGCTGCACCAGCTTCCACAGCGCGAGGTTGGAATGAATCGCTTCCGAACCGCCGCGCAGGATGCAGGCGTTGCCGCTCTTGATGGCGAGCGAGGCGGCCTCGATGGTGACGTTGGGGCGACTCTCGTAGATCATGCCGAAGACGCCCAGCGGCACGCGCATCTGGCCGACGCTGATGCCGGTGGGGCGGCGCTTGACGCCGGTGATCTCGCCGATCGGGTCGGGCATGGCAGCCAGCTGTTCGCAGCCTTCGGCCACGGTGGCCAACACCTTTGGCGTCAGGCGCAGGCGATCCACCATGGGCGCGGCCAGGCCGGCGCCTTCGGCGGCGCTGATGTCCTTGGCATTGTCGACCTGCAGTGCTTCAGTCTGTTCGCGCAGCAGGCGGGCCAGCGCCAGCAGCGTGTTGTTCTTGGCCTTGGTGTCGGCCTTGGCCATGGCAGTGGCGGCCGTGCGCGCGGCCTGACCGACGCCGTTCATGTACTGGGTGATATCGAGTCTGTCGTTCATTTTTCTTCCTTTGCCCGGGCCGTATCAGGCGCCCCGTGCGGGTGTTCTGGCGAGGCGCAGTGCCAGTTGCAGGAACTCATCCCACAAGTCGCCCTGGGCCAGTCCCTTAATCATGCGATCGATACGCGCCGCGTGCAAGAGCGCATTGCGGGCGCCTGTTGCTGACACTCTTTCGACCGCCTTGCGGTACATGCCTTGCCGCGGCCCGAACACGCGCTGGTTGGACAGCGCCGTATCGAAGGACAGGCCGCGGTCGACGGCGCTTTTGACGCCGGCGATGATGCGTGCCTCAGAAGCCAGCGCCCACAAGACCAGAGGTGGGGCCGTATCTTCGGCATGCAAGCCCTCCAGCAGGCGGGCGCAGCGCTCGGCATCGCCGGACAGCACGGCATGGCGCAGGCCGTCTACATCGTAGCGCGCCACGCTGAGCACGGCCTCCTCGACCTGGGCCAGCGTCAGCGCGCCTTCCGGGTAGAGCAGGCCGAGTTTCTGGATTTCCTGATGCGCGGCGAGCAGATTGCCTTCGACGCGCGTCGCTATGAAGTCCAGCGCCTCGCGCGGCGCATTCTGGTTCTGGCGGGCCAGGCGCTGGGCGATCCAGTCCGGCAGCTGGTGCAGGGTCGGTGCGTTGAGTTCCAGCATCACGCCGGCATTGCCGAGCGCGGTCAGCCAGGCGGCTTTCTTGGCCTGCCAGTCGAGTTCGGGGAGGCTGATCAGGGTGACCACGCCGGGCGACAGGTTCGCGGCGTGCTTCTGCAATGCATCGCCGCCGTCGCGACCGGGCTTGCCCGAGGGGATGCGCAGATCGATCAGCTTGTTGCCGCCGAACAGCGAAAGATTGCCCGCCGCCAGCGTGAGGTCGTCCCACTTGAAGTTGGCGGTGACGACCAGGACTTCCCGTTCGTCATAACCCTGCTTGCGCGCCGCGACGCGGATCGCGTCGCCGGCCTCGATCGTCAGCAGCTCGTCGCCGTGCAGGACGTACAGCCCGGCGAGTGGCTGGGTCAGATGTTGCTGGAGTTGCTCAGCGCGCAGTTGCATTGCCGGCGTTGCCCGCGCCGGACATGCCCGATACGGGCTTGGCCGCGGCGAGACGGCGCAGAATCTGGTTGATTAGATCGGACTGCATGTCGCGAACCAGCAATTCGGTTTCCGAGGCCTTGGCCAGCACCACATCGTCGCTGTAGGGTAGATCGCGGCGCAGCACGATTTCGCGCTGCGGAATGATGTCCTTGCTGTCCTTGTCGATCACGCGGAAGGCAAAGGTGCGCAC
>JAIEOJ010000167.1 GCA_019750575.1 Rhodocyclaceae bacterium
ACGAGAATGCCCAGGAAGGTACCGACCAGGGCGCCGCCGATCATCTTGCCGAGCACCGCGGGCGGCTCGCCCACCGAGCCCATCACGTTCACCACGCCCATCACCGCCACCACGATACCGAAGGCCGGCGTGGCGTCTGCCACCTTGCTCATGATGTGTGCGGGCAGATGCGCCTCCTGATGATGGGTCTCGATTTCGATGTCCATCAGGTTCTCGATCTCGAAGGCGTTCAGGTTGCCGCCGACCATCATGCGCAGGTAGTCGATGATGAATTCCATCACATGATGGTCGCTGGAAATGCCGGGATACTTGGAGAAAATGGGGCTGGCCTCGGGGCTTTCGATATCGCCCTCGATGGCCATCAGGCCTTCCTTGCGCACCTTGGCCAGGACCTCGAAGAGCATGGCCAGCAGCTCCATGTAGTGAGCCTTGTTGAGCGACGAGCCCTTGAGCACCGTAGGCAGCGCCGCCAATGTCGCCTTGATTGCCTTGCTGCCATTGCCGGCAACGAAACCACCGATGGTCAGACCGACGATGGCCAGATACTCCATGGGCACCCAGAGCGCGCCCAGGCTGCCGTGTACTGCATAAGTGCCGACGGAAGCCGCCAGGATGATTACATAGCCGACCAGCAGTAACATCAAATCCCCCGCAGAAGCGGCCGCTGACAGGACAGTCGGCCTTGTATCTCAATGCAAAGCAGGATAATAGCTGCAAATTGAAACCCAGGCTCGCGCAATCCTGCAAAAACAGCCTTCTAGGCAGCGATACGCGGCGCCCAGCCCACACCCGCCGGCAGCGTGCTGCACCCAGAAAACAGAAAGGCCCGGCATTGCCGGGCCTTTCTGTTTTGGCGCAGTCCGCGACTCAGTGCGGTGCCAGCCCCTGTTCGGCGGCACGCGCTTCGGCCGCACGGCGCGTCTTACCGGCACGCGCCGGCATGTGACAGAGACCGCACACATAACCCTTGGTCGGATCATAGGCATGCGAGACGAACTCGCCGCTGCATTCGCGGCAGGTTGCCAGCTGCAGCATGTTGGCATCAAAGAAGCGCACCATGGTCCAGGCCCGGGTCAGCGACAGGACGGTGTCCATGCCGCAGCGACGGGTCTGGTCGAGGTACATGCGATAGGCCTTGATGATGAGTTCCAGGCCCTTGAGCTCGGTGTGCTTGCCGAGAAAGCGATGGTAGGCCATGAACAGCGAGGCATGAATATTCGGCTGCCAGGTCATGAACCAGTCGGTCGAGAACGGCAGCATGCCCTTGGGCGGCGATTCGCCCTTCACTTCCTTGTAGAGCTTGAGCAGACGCTCACGCGACAGATTGGTCTCGGCCTCGAGCATCTGCAGGCGCGCACCCAGCTCGATCAGGTCGATGGCAAGGCGGATGTCTCTCGCCTCGGAGATCACGGATTTGTTGCGCACGCGCACTCCCGTACTCACGCGACGGTTTCGACCGGCTTGCCGGCAGCAAGGATGGCGGCATGGATCTGGCCGACACCGCGATCACGCTCGTGGTTGGAGAGCAGATTGAGCAGCAGGGTGTCGTCGAAGCGGAAGTTGCACACCAGCATGTCGGAGCTGGCCATCTTGAGCACCTGGCCCGGGGTCAGGCGTTCCAGGATGTCGGCGATCTCGGTGCTGATGCCAAGACGGAAGATGGCGGCTTCGCGATCCGAACGCACCATGTTCTGGGCCAGCATCAGGTAGGCAAGATTGACTTCCTTGATGTCGTTGTAGGTGTCAGTCGGATTCATCATGCACTCCTGGAATGGAACCGCACCTGAACACCCGACCGGATGCCCTCTGCGGCAGTGAATCCATTATCAGCAGGAATGACAAGAAGGAATATCGTCGTCTTTGTCTATTTATTGTCGAATTCAGACACGACGTTGCTGTAAGAAAAACCCTTACAAAAATTGACTAGCGGGATGATTCATCAAGACAATTCCGCCCAGTCCAGCCAGCTACTTGCTCACCAGCCGCAGCGGCCCCTGCACCGCCACATAGCGATCCCGACCTTCCGCCTTGGCCTGGTACACACCCTGATCGGCGACCTTGACCAAGGCGTCGGGGTTGGCCATGTCGGCTTCGCGCACGGCCACGCCTATGCTCACTGTCATGCCCAGCTCACCACCGGGCAAGGGAATGCGGGCGGCGGCCACGGCGGCGCGCACACGTTCGGCGCACACCAGGGCGGCATCGAGTGCCGTATCCGGGCAGATGGCAAGGAACTCGTCGCCGCCGGTACGGCATACCACGTCGTTTGCGCGCAAGGCATTCTTCATCGCGGTGGAGGCAAGACGCAGGGCGGCATCGCCAATATCGTGACCATTGTTGTCGTTGATGCCCTTGAAGCCGTCGAGATCCACCACCAGACAGGCGAGACTGCGGCCGGTGCGAACCGACTCCGCCCACTCCTGTTGCAGACGGTCCATGGCATAGCGACGGTTCGGCATCCCGGTCAAGGAGTCGGTCTGGGCCATTTCCTGCAGGCGCCGGTTGGTCACGGCAAGCTCGGCGGCAAAGCGCTGGATATCGGTGCGATCGCGTTCGATTTCCTGCTGCAGCAGGACCACGCGCTGGCCGGCGCGCAAACGCGCTTCCAGCACTCTTGGCTTGAGCGGCTTGCTGATGAAGTCGTCGGCGCCGGCCTCGAAGGCCTCGACCAGACGCGTGTCGTCTTCCAGCCCGGTCAGCAGGATGATGTAGACGGCGCGGCCGATACGGGTCTGGCGCAGGGCCACCGTAAGTTCGATGCCATCCATCTCCGGCATCATCCAGTCCGCGATCATGATCTGCGGGCGCAGATCGAGCGCCATCTCGAAAGCCTGGCGGCCATTGGAGGCCACAAACACCTCATGCCCGGCGCGCGACAGCAGCGCCGCCAGCACGGCACGCATGCTGGCATCGTCATCGACGACGAGGATGCGCATGTTGTGCTGCTCCGGCATTTCCTGTTCCGGATCGACGGCGCTCACCACCTTGGGCGGCGCCGGCGGCTTGGACAATTCCTCGAAGGGCGGCAGCACCGCTGCATCGACACTCAGCAAGGCGCCCCACTCATGCCAGTTGGCGACCACCTGATCGCACAGCTGGGTAATGGTTTCCGAATCCAGCGACAGGCGACTGCCCAGCATGTAGAGCTGGGGCACCATGCTGCGGCGCGCGCTCTCGTGCGCCATGCAGACGTCCGCGATGTAGCTCGCCAGCAGCAGCGACTGCAGCATGTTGGACTGGCGCGAGCCCTCGGCGAAGGCGGCATTCTCGGGACGATCGGCAAAGCCGACCACGGCCACAAAAGGCGGCGGCATGCCCCAGTCACGCAGCATGGCGGCGGTCAGCGCATTGCTGTCGAGCACGAAGGCGGCACGCTCGCGGGAGAGCTGCACCGTGCGCGGGCTGCTTTCCGTCTCGGCAAGAATGCGTGAAAACTCTTCCGGATAGAGTGTGGCCAGCGCGAGATCGCCGATATTCGAAAGCAGGCCCAGACAGAAGGCCTCTTCCGCCGCGAGATGATGGGTACGAAGCACGATCGCCTGCAGCGCAAGCGCGCGCACCAGGGAGCGCGACCAGTACTGACCGTAATCGAAATTGCGGCAGTTGCCGCTGCGATGCGATGAAATCAGGGAGAAGCCCAGGGCCAGGCCACGCACAGCCGGCAGGCCCAGCACGGTGAGGGCTTCCTGAATGGAAGCGACCGGGCGACGCAAGCCGGCGCTGGCGCCATTCGCCGACTTGATCAGACGCCCGACAAAGGCCGGATCGGCCTTGATCGCACTCGCAAGGTCGGCTAGGGAAACGTCATCGCGCTGAGTCAGGCGCACGATGGCCAGCGCTGCACCCTTGGGAGACGGGAGCTCGCCATTGGCCTTCATCTGCTCGAACTTCGACAACTCGGGCGTACTCATGGCCTCCCCCAGGGCGTTATCACCTGCCTGCCACTCAACTTGCCACCGTATCTGTTCGTCATGATCCTGCCTGATTTTGGCCATTATTGCACAGCCATTCGAAGAATACCGGCCCGGCATGGTCATAGCCGAGTCGATTCCGACCCTCCTGCAACAGGCGCGCACTGGCACCCACATTTGCCGGATAAAATGCGTCATGACTTCCAGCGCCAGCCTCATGCAGACTCCTGCGCAGAACTTCTGCCGCCAGTGCGGCCAGACCGTGGAAACCCGCGTCCCGCCGGGCGACAGCCTGCCACGCCAATGCTGCAATCATTGCGGCACGATCCATTACGAAAACCCCAAGATGGTTCTGGGTACGCTGGCCGTCTGGGAAGACAAGGTGCTGCTCTGTCGCCGCGCCATAGAGCCGCGCTACGGCTTGTGGACATTGCCGGCCGGCTTCATGGAAAACAGCGAGACCACGGCCGAGGCAGCACAACGCGAAACCGACGAGGAAGCCGGCGCACAGATCGAGATGCTCGACCTGTACACACTGATCAGCGTGCCGCACATCAGCCAGATTCATGGCTTCTATCGCGCCCGCCTGCTCAGCCCCGACTTCAATCCGGGCGAGGAAACCCTGGAGGCCCGCCTGTTTGCCGAAGCCGAGATTCCGTGGGAGGAGCTGGCCTTCCGCACCGTCAGGCAAACGCTGCAACACTATTTCGCCGATCGCAAGACCGGCCATTACCCCTTCCGCAGTTTCGACATCATCGGTCCGCCGCCGAAATAGGCGGCACCGTGCCGATCTCCACCGGCACCGTCAGCACCCATTCCCGTCCCTGCATCACCACAGGCACCGGAACGGCGGACATGGCACTGCGCATGGCGAGGAGCACGGCCTCATCCAGCCCACGGTCACCGCTGCCCCTGAGCACGGCGATGTCGCGCACCTGGCCGGACGCTGCCAACGCCACGCCGACTTCAAGCATCCCCTGCCGCTCCGGCCCCAGGTGCGCGCGCAAGGACGAACCGGCCAGTGCGCGTGCCCAGGCAATCCGGTAGGCGCGCACGACGCCTGCATCCAGCCCCGGCGTCAGCTGCATGCCGGGCCCGGGCACAGCCGGTGGCACATTCTCATCGCGCGACACCACGGCACTGCGCGGCACGGGTGCAGCCTGCGTGACGGGAACATCACGCGCCACAGGCTGCGGCCTTACCGCTGCCTGCGGTAAGGCCGGTGTGCGGGGCGGCTGCAAATGCGCCCGGACCGGCAAGGCCACGGGTCCGGCCGAGCGGACGAGGCCGCTCTCCTGCAGCGCGTCGGGCCAGAACAGCAGCGCATGCAGCGCGAGCGAGAGCAGCACGGGCACACGCCAGATGCGTAGCCGGCCGTGCAGCCAGACCGGAAATTGCCCGACAAAGCCACGGTATTCGCCAGTTTGCAAGTGCTCGCCCCTCTGCTAGGCTATCGTCACAGTTTCACGGCGCGTAGTAAATCACTGACCCGATTCTAGTTTCTGGTTGAGGAAAGCAGTATGCCCGCTTCACCCCTGATTCTGACCCTGGACATGTATGGCACCCCGCATCGCTGGGTCAGCTGGCAGATGGCCTGCGTCTATCAGGCCAAGGAACTGGTGGCCTGGGAAGCCGGCGACCGCTGCTTCAACTTCCAGGGAGGCACCAACCGCATCACCGGCGAACGCTCCCACATCGTCACCAACAGCATCATCGCCATCAAGGGCAAATCGGTTCTGGCCAAGACCATGAACCAGACGCCGCCGCTGTCCAACCGCGAACTGTTCAGCCGCGACCGTCACATCTGCGCCTACTGCGGCACGCACATGGCCGGCGCCAGACTCACCCGCGACCATGTCATTCCGGTTTCCCAGGGCGGTCGTGATCGCTGGATGAACGTGGTCACCGCCTGCCGCCCCTGCAACCAGCACAAGAGCGGCCGCACGCCGGAACAGGCGCGCATGCCGCTGCTCTACGCGCCCTATGTACCCAACAAGGCCGAGTACCTGATTCTGTCGAATCGCAACATCCTCGCCGACCAGATGGAGTTTCTTGCAAAACACCTGTCGGCACACAGCCGCTGGAAGGTGACTTAGCCATTCCCCCATCCCCTTTCCCAGAGAAAGGGGTGATTCTGGTTCGCGGGCTTTGCCCGCTCCCAAATTTAGGATGGCTTCGTCGCACTTGCATGCGCGGATGTTCGCTCCGCGAACGTACCGCTTTTGCTTGGGGCGGCCCGGCGCAAAAGCGACTCAGATGGACCATTCTCCATAGCGCCCGATTATGCCAACCCTAGAAAAATCAGGGCTTTCCGGTCGTCGGCGGTGTAAAATGCAGGGATGAACGCCCCCGCACCCAAAGCCCTGTTTTCCTGGCGCCCATACTGGGCCAAACGTTTCGGCACCGCGCCGTTTTTGCCCATGTCGCGCGCCGAAATGGACAAGCTCGGCTGGGACTCCTGCGACATCATTCTGGTCAACGGCGACGCCTACATCGACCACCCCAGCTTCGGCGTGGCGCTGGTCGGTCGCCTGCTCGAAGCGCAGGGCTTTCGCGTCGGCATCATCAGCCAGCCGGACTGGAAGTCGGCTGATGCTTTCCGCGCACTCGGCAAGCCGAACCTGTATTTCGGCGTCAGCGCCGGCAACATGGATTCGATGGTCAATCGCTATACGGCCGACAAGAAAATCCGCTCCGACGACGCCTACACCCCGAACGCCGAGCCCAACAGGCGGCCGGATCGGGCGGTCATCGTCTATTCGCAGCGTTGCCGCGAGGCCTATCCGGACGCCAGCATCATCATCGGCGGCATCGAGGCCAGCCTGCGCCGCATCGCGCACTACGACTACTGGTCGGACACCGTGCGCCAGTCCATCCTGCCGCACAGCAAGGCCGATCTGCTGCTGTTCGGCAATGCCGAGCGCGCCCTGGTCGAAGTCAC
>JAIEOJ010000124.1 GCA_019750575.1 Rhodocyclaceae bacterium
AGGCTGGGGCTTGCGGTAAGCGATGAGCAGCCGCTGTTCGGCGTGGTCAGCCGCCTCTCCGGGCAGAAGGGGCTGGACCTCTTGCTGACCTGCGCCGACGAACTGGTACGCCTGCCGGCGCAACTGGTCGTGCTCGGCAGCGGCGACGCCATGCTGGAGAATGCATTTCGCGAACTAGCGGCACGCCATCCGGGGCACGTTGCCGTGCAGATCGGCTTTGATGAAGCCCTGGCCCACCAGATCGAAGCCGGCATCGACATCTTTCTCATGCCCTCGCGTTTCGAGCCCTGCGGCCTCAACCAGATGTACAGCCTGCGCTACGGCACGCCGCCCATCGTGCGCGCCACCGGCGGTCTCGCCGACACGGTCATCGATGCCAGCGACAAGGAAAACGGCAACGGTTTCGTATTCGAACGCGCCGAACCATCGGAACTGCTGGCGACCGCGCGACGCGCCGCCGCCCTCTGGAAACGCCCGCGCCTGTGGCGCCAGCTGCAGAAAAACGGCATGGCCGCCGACAACAGCTGGGACCGGCCGGCCCAACACTACATTCAGCTCTATCGCTCCCTTTGACATGTCCGAACACAATCCGCAAATCATCCTCATCGCCTGCGTCGCCGCCAATGGCGTCATTGGCCACACGGCTGCCGATGGCGTGGGTGCCATGCCCTGGCACCTGCCTGAAGATCTCAAGCACTTCCGTGAACTGACCAATGGCCATGTCGTGGTCATGGGGCGGCGTACCTGGGAATCGCTGCCGGAAAAATACCGGCCGCTGCCCAATCGCCGCAATATCGTGATCAGCCGCAATCCCGACTACACCGCGGCAGGTGCCGAGGTGTTCGCCTCTATTGCCGCCGCCCACCGCGCCTGTCCGAATGCAGAGAAGTTCTTCATCATCGGCGGCGGCCAGCTCTATCGCGAAGCCATCGCCGATGCCGACGGACTGGAACTGACTGAAATCCACCAAGCCTTCGAAGGCGATACGACCTTCCCCGAGTTCCGCCAGGAAGACTGGCAGCAGCTCTACCGCGACTGTCATCGCAGCGCATCGGGGCTGGATTTCGATTTCGTCAGCTACGCGCGACGCTAGGCACGTCGATATCGGGTACATCAAAGTCGGCCGGCGGTAAGCCAGCCTGATGTCGTGCCCACATCATTTCGTAGGCAGTCTCGATTTCGCGTACGCGCTCCTCAGGGCAGAACAGGCGGCTGGCAGTATCGTCCATTACTCGCGCCCGAATCTCCTTGCGCCATGCCGAGTCGACGTATAGCTGATGCACGATGGCCTTGTACTCCCGGGGAGAAGAAGCCACCAGTTCGGGGAGGCCATGCGCGCGCAGAATACTGGCTCCACCACGAGCACAAGGTGCATCGCCGGGCAAGGTAACAACGGGAACACCCATGCTCAACGCATCGATCACCGTCGTGTGGCCGTTGAAGACGAAAGTGTCGAGAAAGACATCGGCATGCCGATATCGAGCCAGATGCTCGGGCCTGTCGACAAAGGATGCAAAAACCAGGCGCTCAGCTTGCAGGCCCTTGGCCTGTGCATAATCAATCACGGCTTGCTGTTGTGCCGGATTCTGGCTGACGAGCCACAGCACTGATTCGGGAATTTCCTCAAGCAGTTCGAGCCAGAGATCAAAGGCCATCGGGTCGATCTTGCGCGGCATATGCAAGGCACACAGCACCCATCCGGTTTCCGGCAGGCCGTATTCGGCGCGGCTCAAGGGCTTGGCATGCGTCACATGCCGTTCACAGTAAATTGAGGTTTCGCTCAGGTAGGCTACTGATTCATCCCAGTACTTCCTTTGCTCCGGCAGCATGCAGTGCCTGTCGAGCAAGGTGTAGTCAATATGGCGGCTTCCCTGGGTACCGAGGAAGCCAAGATAACTGACCTGGATCGGCGCCGGGCGCATTGCAAGCACCTCGGGGCGCGCATCCAGCGTATAGCCGGAGAGGTCCACCAGAATATCCACACCATCAGCGGCAATCCGGTACGCGATACTTTCGGCTGGGCGTCGATGCATGTCGCGAAAATGATCGACACCTGACTCAATCAATGTGCGTTCCAGACCAGCAGAACATGGCCCAACGGAATACGCAAATACATTGAATCTGTTGCGGTCGTGTCGCGCGTACATCGAACCCAGCAGCCACGCCATGGGGTGCGCCCTGAAGTCGGCGGATATATACCCGATTGTGAGTTGCTGACGCTCTGTGTCTGTCTTTCTCGGCAAACTGCAAAGTGCGGCCTCATTATCAATACGCTGAGCAACCTGTTGTGCAAGACGTTGGCGGTTCGCTGCCGAGAGCGGCAACAACAGTGCAAGGTAAGCAAACTCCGGGGCAGACAAGGGAGCGAAATCTTCGCCTCCGGCTATCAGCGATTCAAACAACTCTGTCGCTTTGCCATAGCTAGCCCAATCACAGTTGTACAGGGCTGCCATCCGCGCGATAACAGCTACGCGTTCCGGACTGCAGTCATTACTGCCCTGGCAAAAGTCATGCACCAAGGGGCTTCGATAATTGTGCAAAAGGGCAGGATCCGCATCGAGCGCTCGTTTCCGTTCTTGATAAGCTGTGGGCACGTCTCCTTCCATGGCGATGGCAATACTTAGGGCATAGCGCGCCCTGTGGAAGTCCGGCTTCAAGGCAAGCACACGCTCGAATGCAGTTCGGGCAAGCGCCGCATTGGCAAATCCGAGATGGATATCCCCCAAGTTGTAATGCAACTCGGCATCGTCCGGATAGACTGAAATTCCCTGTTCGGCCCTATCTATCGCCTTCTCTGCCGCGCCGGCATGAAGCAAGGCATGCGGCAAGTTTTGCAAAGCACCGTGGTGATCCGGTTTGCGTACGAGGGCTTGTTCATAGGCATGTACTGCTGCCGCATAGTCTCGCAGTTGCTGAAGCACGACTCCGGTATGAAAAAGCGAGTCGGCATTGTTGGGGTCTAGCTCCAATGCAGCCCTGCACGCACGCAAAGCACCCTGCGGCAACTGCAATTCGAGGCGCAAGGCTGCCACAGCGTGCCAAGCCCTTACCTGCCCGGGCAAACGGCTAGCTTCCTTCTCGAATGCTGCCAGTGCGGCTTCCGGTTGTCGTAGTTGATGAAGCTCGCAGCCGAGGCTGAACATGCTGGCAGGGTCGCCGTGAGCCACACGCTGCGCCAACTCACCTAGCAAAGCTTCCGTCACATCGTGCGTTGCCGACATACGACAGTCCTTCTTTCCAATTCCTCGCAGGGCTACAATCTTGCCATGCCCAGCCCGAACGGCCCATTCCATATTGTCACGACATTGCAGGAGACGCGTGGCAACGAGCATCACGCCCTCGCCCTCAGCGCGCTCCTGCGTAAACACGGCGAGCATGTCATTCTCTGGAGCGACAAGCAAACGAATCAGGTCGCCCGCTTCGGTGGCAAGGTCATTGCACCCTTTAACAAGCAAATGCCGCAAGGCGGTACCCTGATCATCCTGGGAAGCTGGGTTTCCTTGCATCCCTGGATTGATTATGCACGCCCCAAAAGGCTGATCCTCATCTGCAATCTGCTGGACTCCAAGGGCTTGTCTGCCATACTGACAGAGCTTGAGCGGCCCACCCTGCCAAAAACGGAACTGGTTTTCATCAGTCAACGCGTTCAAGACGCCTCAGGCTTGCCCGGCATCATTACGCCAACCCTGATTGATTACAACACCTACACGCCTTCTCAAGAAAAACCTGCGATCTACACCGTAGGGCGAATGTCCCGTGACGTACCGGAGAAACACCATCCGGACGACCCTTCGCTTTATCGCATGCTGGGATGGAATGGAATACAGGTCCGGATCATGGGGGGTACCTGTCTGACCACGGCCGTCGGACCTCATCCCCGCATAGAGCTCCTGCCTCTCAACACAGAGCCCCCTGTCGAGTTTCTTCACAGGCTCAGCGTTTTCTTTTACAGAACTTCCTCAGGAAGCTATGAAGCTGGAGGCCGCGTCATCATGGAGGCCTTGATGTGCGGGCTGCCTGTAGTGGCGAGTATTCATGGCGGCTATGCCGACTGGGTGCGGAACGGCGAAAACGGTTACCTTTTCACGACCCAGGAAGAGGCGTGGGAACACTGCCTGCGAATTCGCGAGGATGCCTGCCTGCGGACAAAACTGGAACAGCAAGCCCGTGTCAGTGCACTGGAGTTTGCCGGTGAGACAGCGTGCCAAACCTATGTCGCATGGCTGCAGCAGCAACAATGAAGGGGAAAGCTATTCCTTCTTGAAGGCCAGAGTGCCGGAAAGGGTGCCATTGACGCTGGCATCGAGTGTATAAGCGATACCAGCGTGCGACGCATTCGCGCCCGCTACAAAGCCTGAATAGGACAGTCCGCCGCCAACACCTGACATGGTACCTGTCGACATATTCAAGGACGCGGTGACATTGCTGGCGCTGTAGTTGGTTCCGGCAAAGTCGGTGGAAACTGCGAGCGTCGATGTTGCGGTACCGAAGTTGATGGAAAGGTCCGCCTGTACGTTCGATCCCACTCCACCGACACTGTTTGAGGTCGGGGCGGTATACCCGATGAGCGAATATGTCGCCGTGATATTTCCCGCCGCCAGCGCACTCAGCTCTGAACTGTCCGTTGGCTTGCCGACAATGTAATGAATGTCGGTCAGCGACGTTATCCCGTAGCCCTCATCCTTGGTCCCGCTACTCCAGACACCCCAGCCGAGGACTCCATCTATCGTGAAGGTGCTGCCTATGCTGGTGGCTTGAAGCGTGGAGAACGTGTTGACAAAACTCGTCAAACGGGAGGCGCTGTCGAATGTTGCCGTACCGGAGTCGAAGTAGCTCACACCAGGTGAAGAGTCGTATTGACCAGCCGCGACAAGCGTATAGCCAGGCCCAGAAATCATTCCGGCCGATGCGACTGTCTTGGATACGCCTGCCCCATCAACATTCTCTACAGCCGAAAAACTTAATTGCGACGACTGCGAATTTGTAACAGGTGCTGCAGACAAAGTCGGCTTGACTGCAGTGATCGTAGGCGCAGTACTCCCCGTGACAATTGCAGACTCTCCGCCCGACACGATCACGCAGCCACCGGCATTACATACTTCGACTCGCCCTTCGCCGGTCGCAAGATTCAGCACACCATCCTGCCCACCTGAAAACTGCGCAGAATATTCGGTGCCACGAATGCCGATGGTTGCAACCGACGTGCTGAGCCTGTAGTTGTCGCGCTGACCTTTGCCGATCAGACCGGTGATCGTGCGCAAACCTCCCTTGACGAGACTGAAGAAGCCCTTCTCTCCACCATCCGCCTTGCCGCTGTAGTTGTAATTGTCGATGCGAAATTCTGTCTGCGGTTGCAGCGACATCATCGCACCGTCGCTGAATCTCAGCTGTGCGCGAGCATTGTCGCCAGTGCGTATCGCCTCGCCCGACATCAGTTCGGCGCCGCGGCTCAGCGTGCGCTGAACACCGGCAGGGGTCAAGGCAACAACATTACCGCTGACAAACTCGATACGTGCGGCTCCAGCTGCAAAACTGACGGCCGGATAAGCCGAGGCCAGAGCCACCAGCAGCAGGTGATTCTTGAGTCGGAATTGCGAATGCATATGGCTACTCCGGGTTTTGCGAACGGCGGTCAAAAATCCTGACGAAGCGTGACCGATACAATGTTCCGGTCGTACTTGTAGATTTGGATGTTCGAGCGTTGATCGATGTACGTGTATTGTCCACTTAGCTTGAGATCCTTCTTGAGCTGATAGCTCACCGCCAAGCTGGCAATGAGTTGTTCATCCTTGCGGGTCCGGAGGAAGCTCGGATCAGCGGCATCGTGGCGCCGGGACTCATAGGCAAGACTGCCGAACAGACGTACGGTGTCGCTCAAGCGCTGCTGGGCACCGGCTCGAACCCCGTATCCGTCGAGCCCTAGCCACGGTGCCGTCTGCTTGTTCTGCAAATTTTCCTGCAGCAGATAGGCGCTCGCATAGCCAATCAAGCCCTCACGCCATGCATGGGCATAACCGACGCCCTCGACCCAGCGCTCGGCATCACGTACTGGCTGGTCGGGATAGCTCATATCGGCATACTGCACATATGCGCTGAACTGATTGCGGGCGTCAATGTTGTATTGCCACTGGCCAGAGAAGCCAAGCGCATTCCTGTAGCCATCATTGGCTACGCGCAGCGTGTTGTACTGGGCAGCAGCCGAATAGACGCTCTTGCCCTCTTGGTACGAGATTCCGACATTGCTGTCGACACCTGTCGTATTGGTGGCTGACTCGTCCGCATTCCAGCGCTGGGTTCCGGACAGACCACCAGTCAGAGCAAGCTGCTTGTTGATTGGCGAAACGAAATTGACACCAGCGCCAAGGCTGGTGAACCAGGCATCGGTTGCGCGGCTCGACGCTGACAGCAACAAGGGCAAATTACCGAAGGAGGGAACAGCGACCTGACTGACGCTGGGGCCGGCATTCACATTGGAGTCGTGGCCGAAGCTGCCTTCAACATGGCCCCTAACAATCGTCTTGCCTTCATTTTCAAGACGATCAACAGCGGACAGCAAGGAGTCGATTGTCTGCTCGACATCGGCAGGAACACCGAGTTTCTTGGCATTCTGCAACTCGGTACGCGCCGATGGGGTTTCACCGACAGCCAGATAAGCCCGGGCAATTTCGGCACGGGCTCGGACGTTGTTGGGTTCGACCGCAAGCACGCGCTCGAACGCGAAGATCGCACGGGTGTTCTGTCCGGCATCGAGGGCGGCAATGCCGAACAGGAGATCGAAATCCCTGTTGCCGGCACGTGCGCTTTCCTGAGGTTCCAGCAGTGCATAGGCGGCCGCACCCTTGCCGGCCTTCACCAGCTCGGCGCCCTGGCGCAGCAGGTCGTCCGCCGCTTGTGCCTGCATGGCCGCCAATGCACAGGCGAATGCCAGTGCCAGTTGGCCTTTGCG
>JAIEOJ010000304.1 GCA_019750575.1 Rhodocyclaceae bacterium
CCCATCCACTCGTAGTCGCGGTAGAAGTCGCCGAAATCCTCGCGGATCGGCAGGCCCTGCTTCTTCGCCTTTTCCCAGTAGCGCACCAGCCAGTCGATCACGACCTCTTCGTCCCACTGGATATAGGCATCCTTGAACAGCGATACCAGGTCGTAGCTCATCGGCCCATAGACGGCGTCCTGGAAATCGATGACGCCCGGGTTGTCGCCCGGCACCAGCATCAGGTTGCGCGAGTGGTAGTCGCGATGCACGAAGACACAGGGCTCGGCCAGGTTGACGGCGAGGATGCGCTGAAACACGACTTCCAGCACTTTCTGCGGCTTGTCGTCGAGCGTCACGCCCAGGTGCTTGCCCAGGTACCACTCCGGGAACAGGTTCAGCTCGCGCCGCAGCAGGGCCTCGTCATAGGCCGGCAGTTCACCGGCGCGGCTGGCGGCCTGAAGCTTGATCAGGGCGTCCAGGGCATCGCCGTAGAGGCGCGGTGCCGTCTCCGGTGTGAGGGCCGGCAGATAGGTCTGGCTGCCGAGATCGGACAGCAGCAGGTAGCCGCGCTCAAGATCGGTGGCCAGCACCGCCGGCACATGCACTCCGGCGTCGGCGAACAGTTGCTGCACGTGCAGCCAGGGCTTGCAATCCTCGTGGCTGGGCGGGGCGTCCATCACGACCAGGGTCTCGCCGTCGGCAAAGCTGACGCGCAAATAACGGCGGAAGCTGGCATCCGCGGAGGCCGGGGCCAGGGTAAAGCTGCGGCCGGGGTAGATACCCTCCAGCCAGGCGGTGATTTCCTGCTGACGTTGCATAGACGTAATATTTGCTACCGCTTTTGCGGACGGCTTTCCGCAGGCGGCCGATGTTAGAATGCAAAATTCTAACATTCAGCGTGTATAGCCTGCCTGTCAGCCATTTCGGGGGCGGCACGAAATGCGAAAAACCATTCGAACGGCATGACGGCACGGGAACAATTCAGCGTTGCAGCGATCGTGACTGCGACGGGCGCTGCCCTCATCACGGCGGCAACGGGTACGGCCATCGCGGGGGAAAATCTTCCGCCGCTGCGTGTCGACCCGACGCTGCTGGGTCTGCCTGCTCCCGCTGCGGCAAAGCCACCAGCCGCCGAGCCCGCGACGGCCATCGAGCCGCCCGCTCCGGTTCCCGGCCCCATCACACCTGTGGTGTCCGACAAGCCTGTCGCCGCGCCTGTCGTGGCTGTACCGGCCGCCCCTGCGGCTGCCGTGACACAGGCAGCCCAGCCGGTGACACCGTCCGTCAGTGCTCCGCCCCCGGTCAAGCAGGCGGTACGTGAAACCCCGGCGGTTGCCAGCCAGGCTGCCGCACCCCCAGTAGCCCCTAAAGCATTGCCGCCGGCCGCAGCCGCTCAAGCCGCGCCCACCCTGCCGGCTGCCCCCGTCGCCACGTCGGCGCTGGCAGTGGCGCCGCCGCCCACGCGCCCAGGCAGTAGCCAGCCGCAGCTGACTGCACAGAATATGCCGCTGTTGCGGGTTGACCCCGCCCTGCTGGGCCAGGCTGCACCCGTCAGCGCCGCCGCCATGGCAGTTGCACCGACGCCGCCCATGGTGGGCAACGAACGCCTGCCGCCGCTGTACTCGGCCCATGTGGACGCCGGCCGGCTGCCGGCACCGCCAGGTTATCAGAAGGTGCCACATGATCCGAATGCCAAGGCGCCGATCTATGTCACCGCCGATCGCCTCAACGGGACCGCTGAACAAACCATCGTTGCCGAAGGCAATGTCGAGCTGGAACAGCGCGACATGCTGCTGACGGCAGACAAGATCACCTACTGGCAGCTGGATGAGGAAGCCGAAGCGGAAGGCAATGTCGTACTGACCCGCCCGGATGCACGTATCACGGGTCCCAAGACACGCATCAGCCTGGAAGACGAACAAGGCTATTTCGAGCAGCCGGTGTACACGATCCGGCGCGAGGCCGTCATGCGCCAGCGCACGACGCCGGATGCCGTCAGCTCGCGGCCCCTGCACCCCGGCATGCTGGACGTGATGCTGCCGCAGCGCGTCACGACCACCGGCAGCGGCAAGGCGGACCGGGTCGACTTCGAGGGTGAAGGCCAGTATCGCTTCAGTAATGCCACTTACAGCACCTGCCCCGCCGGCGATAACCAGGACTGGTATGCGCAGGTTTCCGACCTCAAGCTCGACTATGACCGCGAAGTCGGCGACGGCAGGAACGCACGCGTCTATTTCAAGGGCGTGCCCTTCCTGTACACCCCGGTCATGTCGTTCTCGCTCAACAACCAGCGCAAGAGCGGCCTGCTGCCTGCCACCGTCGGCACCAACACCAAGGTCGGCGTCCAGTACTACCAGCCCCTGTACTGGAACATCGCACCCAATATGGATGCGACCCTGACCTCGCGGGTCATGTCCAAGCGCGGCGTTCAGCTGAATGGCGAGCTGCGCTATCTGGACTACAACTACTTCGGCACCTCGCGCTTTGAATACCTGCCGAATGACACCACCACGGGTGAGTCGCGCTATGCCTACTCCGTACTGCACAACCAGAACCTGGGCAGCGGTTTCAACGCTTACCTGAATCTCAACGGCGTCTCCGACGCCACCTACTTCACCGATCTGTCCACGCGCATCGCCAGCATTGCGCAGGTGAACCTCCTGCGCCAGGGTGTGATCAGCTATGCTTCCAGCTGGTGGACCTCCAGCCTGGCATTGGAAAAGTACCAAACGCTGCAGATTCCGAACCAGCCGCGAGTAGCCGTGCCCTATGCCAGCCTGCCGCGCATCAATCTGAACGCAGCACGCTACGACCTGCCGGGCAGCCTTGCCTTCAATTTCCAGGGCGAATACGTCAATTTCGCGCACCCGACCCAGGTCGAAGGTCGGCGCATGACGTTCTACCCGCAGCTGTCGCTACCCCTGCAGAGCACCTCTTTCTACATCACGCCGAAGATCGGTGTGCACGCCACGACTTACCAGTTGCAGCGCCAGCTGCCTGGCCAGCCCGACAGCATCAACCGTACCCTGCCCATCTTCAGCGTGGACAGCGGTGTCACCTTCGAGCGCGAAATGCAGTGGAAGGACTCGACCTACACCCAGACGCTGGAACCACGGCTGTATTACGTCAACATCCCCAGTCGTGACCAGAGCCAGATCCCGGTTTTCGACACCGCCCTGTCCGACTTCAACTTCGCCCAGATCTTCTCGGAGAACCGCTACGTCGGCAAGGATCGCATCGGCGATGCCAACCAGCTGACCGCAGCGGTCACTTCGCGCCTGATCGATCCGGATACCGGCGTCGAACTGGTACGCGGCATGATCGGCCAGCGCTACTACTTCAGCGACCAGCGCGTCACCCTGAATTCGCCGGCCAACCGGAATGCCGAAGTGGCGCGTACCGAACGTGACGCCGACCTCCTCGCCGCCATCACCGGCCTGGTTGCGCCCAAGACCTATGTGGACAGCGGCTGGCAATACAATCCGCGCGACGCACGCACCGAACGCTTCAACCTGATGGCGCGTTACCAGCCCGAGATCGGCAAGGTGCTGAATGGCGGCTACCGCTACACGCGCAACCTGCTCGGTCAGATCGACGTTTCCGGACAATGGCCTTTCGGCGGCGGCTGGACGGCCATCGGACGCTACAATTATTCGACCCGGGACAAGCGCGCCATCGAGGTCGTGGCAGGCCTCGAATATAACGGCGGCTGCTGGGCCATACGCGGCCTGCTGCAGCGTCTGTCCACCACTGCGCAGACGGAAACCACTTCGTTCTTCATCCAGCTTGAGCTGAGCGGTTTCTCGAACATCGGCTCCAATCCGGCAGAAGTTCTCCGTCGCACCGTGCCTGGCTACAGCCGCAACTACGGCTACAACGACCCGGTCACCAGCGGATATCCCGATTATTACTAAGCAGGTCCTGCCTGATGGAGGCACCATGAAGCTTTTCCCCTTCCTGACCGCGCTGCTGCTGGCGGCGCCCGTTCTCGCCCAGGGCAACCGGCTGCCGATCGAGGCAGATCGCGTCGTCGCCGTGGTCAACAATGAGGCAGTCACCCTGTACGAACTGCGCACGCGCCTGAGCAGTGCCGAGAGCAATCTGCGGCGTCAGGGCACGCCCATGCCGCCTGCGGATGTTCTGCAACGCCAGGTCCTGGAGCGCATCATCGTGGACAGGCTGCAGGTGCAATCCGCCACCGAGCTCGGCATGAAGGTTGCTGACAGCGAGCTCGACACAGCCCTGCGCCGCATTGCCGAAAACAACAAGCTGACGCTGGAGCAGTTCAAGCAGGCACTGGAAAAGGATGGCATCCCCTGGGCCAAGTTCCGTGAGGAAATCCGCCAGGAAATCACCGTCTCGCGCCTGCGCGACCGGGAAGTCGATAGCCGCATCACCATTTCCGAGGGCGAAATCGACAATTACCTCTCCAGCGCCGAAGCGCGTGGCGACAATGCCGAGTACCTGCTTTCCCACATCGTCGTTCGCCTGCCCGAGCAGGCAGGCCCCGAGCAGATCGCGCGCCTGCGCAGCCGCATCGTCGAAGCCCAGCAACGCCTGCAGCAGGGCGAGGATTTCGCCAAGGTCGCGGCCGCCTACTCCGATGCACCGGACGCCCTCTCCGGTGGCAATCTCGGCGTGCGCCCCATCGACCGTCTGCCGACGCTGTATGCCGATGCGGCCACCAAGCTGCAAACCGGACAGGTCAGCGATGTCCTGCGCAGCTCGGCCGGCTTTCACCTCATCAAGCTGGTCGACAAGCGTGGCGGTAAACTCGCGCCCAAGAACAGGCAGCAGACGCACGCGCGCCATATCCTCATCAAGATCACGGAGCTCATCAGCGACGCAGAAGCCAAGCGCAAGATCGACGAGATCAAGGCCAGGCTGAACAATGGCGGCAACTTCGCCGAACTCGCCAGGCAATATTCCAACGACATGTCGGCCTCCAAGGGCGGCGATCTCGGCTGGCTGGACCAGGGTATGACCGTGCCCGAATTCGAGACCGCCATGAATGCCCTGCCGCTGAATACCGTCAGCGCACCTGTCAAGTCGCCTTTCGGCTGGCACCTGATCGAAGTGCATGAGCGACGCGTCAAGGAAGGCGATCAGGAACAACTGCGTCAGACGGCGCGTCAGGCCCTGCGTGAACGCAAGGCCGACGAAGCCTACGAAGACTGGTTGCGCCAGCTGCGCGATCGCGCCTATGTCGAATACCGCCTTGAAGAACGCTGATCTCCCGACCATCGTCATCACCTCGGGCGAGCCGGCCGGCATCGGGCCCGACCTCTGTCTCGCCCTCGCCGTGCAGTCATTTCCCGCGCGCCTCGTCATCCTCGGCGACCGCACGCTGCTGCGCCAGCGTGCGGCGCAGCTCGGCCTCTCCGCCGAATCGCTCGACATCGAGCATGTGCCCCTGCGTGGCGATTGTCGTGCCGGGGCACTCAACGCAGCCAACGGCCCCTATGTGCTGGACCTGCTCGACCGCGCCATTGCCGGCTGCCAGTCGGGCAAGTACGCCGCCATGGTCACCGCGCCCGTGCACAAGGGCATCATCAATGACGCGGGCATCCCCTTTACCGGTCATACCGAGTATCTGGCCGAGAAGACCGGCACGGCGCGTGTAGTCATGATGTTGGCCGGCGCCGGGCTGCGCGTGGCCCTGGCCACGACGCATCTGGCGCTCAAGGATGTGCCGGCCGCGATCACGCGTGAAGACCTGAGCACCACCATCCGCATCCTGCATGCCGATCTCGTCGCGAAATTCGGCATCGCCCATCCCCGCATCCTGGTCGCCGGCCTCAATCCACATGCCGGCGAGGACGGCCACATGGGGCGCGAGGAAATCGATGTCATCGCCCCGGTCATCGCCGCGCTCAAGGCCGAAGGCATGGATCTGGTCGGCCCCCTGCCGGCTGATACGCTGTTCACCAGGAACTGTCTCGCCGGTTCGCACGCCCAACTGGCCATGTATCACGATCAGGGGCTGGCGGTGCTCAAGTTCGCCGCCTTCGAGGACGGCATCAATGTCACGCTGGGCCTGCCCATCGTGCGCACCTCGGTCGATCACGGCACCGCCCTCGATCTCGCCGGCACAGGCCGCGCCGATCCGCGCAGCCTGTTCGCGGCGATCAATGCCGCACTCGAAATGACGGCAGGAAGACACTAGCCATGTGCCAGCTGCTGGGCATGAACTGCAACACGCCCACCGACATCTGTTTCTCCTTTTCCGGCTTCCGCGTACGCGGCGGGCGCAGCGATGTGCACAAGGATGGTTGGGGCATTGCCTTCTTCGAGGGCAGGGGCTGTCGCTCCTTCATCGACGTGCAGCAGGCCAGCGATTCGCCGGTCGCCGAACTGGTGCGCCAGTATCCGATCAAGTCGACCAACGTCATCTCGCACATCCGCATGGCGACACAGGGGCGCGTCGCGCTGGAGAACACGCACCCATTCCAGCGCGAGCTGTGGGGGCGCCACTGGGTCTTTGCCCACAACGGCGACTTGAAGAACTTCAAGCCACAGCTGATCGGCCCGTATCAGCCGGTCGGCGACACCGACTCGGAGCGTGCCTTCTGCTTCCTGCTCCACCATCTGCGCAACGAATTCGCCAGCGCGCCCAGCCCGGAACGCATGTTCCCCGTGTTGCGCGATCTGAGCGCACGCATCGCCGAACACGGCGAATTCAACTTTCTGCTTTCCAACGGCGACTTCCTGTTCGCCCATCGCGCCAGCAAGCTCAGCTACATCATCCGCAAGGCCCCCTTCGCCACGGCCCGCCTCAAGGACGAGGACATGAGCATAGACTTCAGCGAGGTCGCCGACGCCAATGACTGCGTCGCCGTCGTCGCCACCCTGCCGCTGACCGACAACGAGGCCTGGCAGGAGTTTGGCGATCGCACCCTCAATCTCTTCGTGAATGGCGAACTCGTCATGAGCGACAGCACACTGAACAAGGCGCAAAGCTGACATGCAAGAACATCGCGCACGTAAACGTTT
>JAIEOJ010000063.1 GCA_019750575.1 Rhodocyclaceae bacterium
ATTTTGAAGAAAATCACGTAAACCCGCGCTGGCACGGGATTTTCGCCCGGCCATCAAATTGACACTGGAAGTCCTCTTCATATACCATGCGCCGGTTTGGTGGCTGATTTCATATCTGCTTTGCTTTATCGTTTTTGCGGTTCTGACGATTCAGCGAAATCAAGGACTTGGGATGGTCATCGTCGAGTGTGATTACGGGAATTTCCGGCGACCTGGGTTGTCGCAGGAATGAGCGGCCCCTGATCTTCAGGGCAGCGATACCCGTAGTCGATGCTTTAATCAAAAAAGTACCCCTAACGAATCGAGGTTATTTGCGATGAGTACCACCGTCATCCCGATTGCTGATGCAGGCCGTATGCGCAAGGCGCGTGCGACCCCCAAGGGCCGCCCGGTCGACCCCAAGGCAGCAGAGGAAATCCGCGCACTGCTCAAGGACGAGCCGCGCCGCCGCGATCTGCTGATCGAGCACCTGCACAAGATCCAGGACACCTACGGTCACATCTCGGATAACCACGTTGTCGCCCTGGCTGCCGAAATGGGCATGGCGATGACTGAAGTCTACGAAGTCGCCACCTTCTATCACCACTTCGACGTGGTCCGCACCAACCTGGGCGAAACCGCTCCGGAAGAGCTGACCGTGCGCGTGTGCGACTCGATGTCGTGCGAACTGGCCGGCGCCAACGAGCTGCTGGACAAGCTGCCCGCCATCCTCGGCGCCAAGGTGCGTGTGCTGCACGCCCCGTGCGTGGGTCGCTGCGAATCGGCTCCGGTCGTGGTCGTCGGTCAGAACCCGATCGACAACGCCACCGTCGACAGCGTCAAAACCGCCGTCGCCAACAAGGACATCAAGGCCAAGCTGACCGAGTATGTCGGTTTCGAACAGTACAAGGCTGAAGGCGGTTACAAGACCCTGGCTGACTGCATGAGCGGCAAGATCGACGTCGAAGACGTGCTCAAGACCATGGAAAACTCCGGTCTGCGCGGTCTGGGCGGCGCAGGCTTCCCGTCCGGTCGCAAGTGGCGCATCGTCCGCGCCGAGCAAGGCCCGCGTCTGATGGCTGTGAACATCGACGAAGGCGAACCCGGCACCTTCAAGGACCGCTACTACCTCGAACGCGATCCGCATCGCTTCCTCGACGGCATGCTGATCGCCGCCTGGGCTGTCGGTATCGAGTCCATCTACATCTACCTGCGCGACGAATACGCCCACGTGCGCGAAATCCTGACCAAGGAAATCGCCGCCCTGCAAGCCAATTCGCCCGTGGCCCTGCCGCCGATCTATCTGCGTCGCGGTGCCGGTGCCTACATCTGCGGTGAAGAATCCGCGATGATCGAATCGATCGAAGGCAAGCGCGGCATGCCGCGCCTGCGCCCGCCGTATGTGGCGCAAGTCGGTCTGTTTGGCCGCCCGACCCTCGAACACAACATGGAAACCGTGTTCTGGGTGCGCGACATCCTCGAAAAGGGCGCCGACTGGTTCACCAGCTTCGGTCGCAACGAGCGCAAGGGTCTGCGTTCCTTCTCCATCTCCGGCCGCGTCAAGAAGCCGGGCGTGCATCTGGCTCCGGCCGGCATCACCATGAAGGAACTGATCGACGAGTACTGCGGTGGCATGCTCGACGGTCACGAGTTCTACGGCTACATGCCGGGTGGTCCTTCGGGTGGCATTCTGCCGGCCTCGATGGGCGACATCCCGATGGACTTCGACACGCTGAACCAGTACGGCTGCTTCATCGGTTCCGCCGCTGTCGTCGTGCTGTCCAACAAGGATACGGCTCGCGCCATGGCCGCCAACGCCATGCGCTTCTTCGCCGACGAGTCCTGCGGCCAATGCACCCCGTGCCGTGTCGGTACCAGCAAGGCCGCCGGCCTGATGAGCACCGACAAGTGGGATCAGCCCCTGCTTGATGAACTGGCTCGTGCGATGGGCGATGCGTCCATCTGCGGTCTGGGTCAAGCCGCCCCGAACGTCATCCAGTGCGTGATCAAGTATTTCCCGCACGAACTGAGCAAGTGAGAGGTTAAACGCGATGAATGCAATCAACGAACAAATCGTCCCGGCCCAGGTTGAGTTCACCCTCAACGGCAAGACCATTACCGCCCGCGCCGACGAAACCATCATCCAGGCCGCCAAGAAGGAAGGGATCGAGATCCCCCACCTTTGCTACAAGGAAGGCCTGCGCGCCGACGGCAACTGCCGCGCCTGCGTCGTCGAAATCAAGGGCGAACGCGTGCTGGCACCGTCCTGCTGCCGTTTCCCGACCAATGGCATGAACGTCACCACCGACTCCGAGCGCGCTGTGCACTCGCAGAAGATGGTGCTGGAACTGCTGAAGTCCGACGTGCCGGAAGAGCAGTACGTTCTCGATAACGAGCTGACCTACTGGTTCAACAAGATGGACGTGGGCGCCCCGCGCTTCGACCGTCGCGAACAGCCGGCTGCCGACGTTTCCCACCCGGCCATGGCCGTCAATCTGGATGCCTGCATCCAGTGCAACCGCTGCGTTCGCGCCTGTCGCGAAGAGCAGGTCAACGACGTGATCGGCTACGCCTTCCGCGGCGCCAGCTCCAAGATCGTGTTCGATCTGGACGACCCCATGGGCGAATCCACTTGCGTGGGTTGCGGCGAGTGCGTGCAAGCCTGCCCGACCGGCGCCCTGGCCCCGGCTCGCGGCGTTGCCATGATCGTTCCGGACAAGAAGGTTGAATCCGTCTGCCCGTATTGCGGCGTCGGCTGCCAGCTGACCTACAACGTCAAGGACAACAAGATCCTCTACGTCGAAGGTCGTGACGGTCCCGCCAACGAATCGCGCCTGTGCGTCAAGGGCCGCTTCGGTTTCGACTATGTGCACCACAAGCATCGTCTGACCAAGCCGCTGATCCGCCGCGCCGATGCGCCCAAGGTCGCCAACTTCGAAGTCGATCCGTCCAAGTGGGACGAAGTCTTCCGCGAAGCCACCTGGGAAGAGGCGCTGGAAGTCGCCATCAATGGCCTCAAGACCATCCGTGACCGCGACGGCAAGTACGCGCTGGCCGGTTTCGGTTCGGCCAAGGGTTCGAACGAAGAAGCCTACCTGTTCCAGAAGCTGGTCCGTACCGGTTTCGGCAGCAACAACGTCGACCACTGTACGCGTCTCTGTCACGCATCGTCGATTGTCGCGCTGCTCGAAGGCATCGGTTCGGGCGCCGTGTCCAACCCGATGAAGGATGTGACCGAAGCCGAAGTGATCATGATCATCGGCTCCAACCCGACCGTGAACCACCCGGTCGGCGCGACCTGGATGAAGAACGCCGCCAAGAACGGCACCAAGATCATCCTCGCCGACCCGCGTCGCACCGATCTCGCCCGTCACGCCACCTACAACCTGAACTTCAAGCCGGGCACCGACGTTGCCATGCTGAACGCCATGATGTACACCATCGTGGAAGAAGGTCTGGCCAATCAGGACTTCATCAACAACCGCACCAGCGGCTTCGACGCCCTCAAGGAAAACCTCAAGGGTTACAGCCCCGAGGCGATGGAACCCATCTGCGGCATCGATGCGGCCACCCTGCGTGCCGCCGCCCGTGACTTCGCCAAGTCCAAGGCCTCCATGATCCTGTGGGGCATGGGCGTGTCGCAACACGTGCATGGCACCGACAACTCGCGCTGCCTGATCGCCCTGACCATGCTCACCGGCCAGATCGGCCGTCCGGGCACCGGTCTGCACCCGCTGCGCGGCCAGAACAACGTGCAAGGCGCTTCCGATGCCGGCCTGATCCCGATGGTGTATCCGGACTATCAGCGCGTCGACAATCCCAAGGTGCAAGCGTTCTTCGAAAACCTGTGGGGCACCAAGCTCGACAGCAAGCCCGGCCTGACCGTGGTGGAAATCGTCGAAGGCATGTACAACAAGGAAATCAAGGGCCTGTACATCATGGGTGAAAACCCCGCGATGTCCGACCCGGATGCCAACCACGCCCGCGAAGCCATGGCCAAGCTGGAGTGCCTGGTGGTCCAGGACATCTTCCTGACCGAAACCGCCTATCTGGCTGACGTGGTCCTGCCGACCTCGGCCTTCCCGGAAAAGACCGGTACCTTCTCGAACTCCGACCGCATGGTGCAGATGGGCCGTCAAGCCCTGAACCCGCCGGGCGACGCGCGTCAGGATCTGTGGATCATCCAGGACATCGCCAACGGTCTCGGCTGCGGCTGGAACTACAAGCACGTGTCCGACGTCTTCAACGAAATGCGCAAGGCCATGCCGTCCATCGCCGGCATGACCTGGGAACGCCTGGAGAGGGAACACGTCATCACCTATCCGTGCGAGAAGGAAGGCGATCCGGGTAGCCCCGTCATCTTCATCGAGGACTTCCCGACCGAGACGGGTCGCGCCAAGCTGGTGCCGGCCGACATCATCCCGCCGGCCGAGCGTCCCGACGCAGAGTTCCCGTTTGTCCTCATCACCGGCCGTCAGCTCGAACACTGGCACACCGGCTCGATGACCCGCCGTGCCTCCGTGCTCGACGCCATCGAACCGACCTGTACCGTGCTGATCAACCCGCTGGATCTGGACAAGATCGGTGCCCAGGCTGGCGACACCATCACCCTCGAGTCGCGTCGCGGCAAGATCGGTGTCCAGGCCCGTGCCGATGCAGGCACCCCGCCGGGTTCGGTGTTCATCCCCTTCGCCTACTACGAAGCGGCTGCCAACAAGCTGACCAACGCTGCACTTGACCCCTTCGCCAAGATTCCGGAGTTCAAGTACTGCGCCATCAAGATCACCAAGGGTGGTTCGCTGGAAGCGATCTCCAGCTACGGTGGCGGCCAGGCACTAGCCGAAATCGAAGCTTTGGCATAAACTAGCGGTCTCGAAACGCGGCGGATCACACAATGATCCGCCGCTTTTCTGCGCCTGAAGGGTTACTACCCGCCGGGTTACCCCGACCTTCAGCGCCGCTGCGTAGTTTCTTTCCGCGTCACACCCCCCGTCACGGAAATCACGTAATTACTCGTGCGTGCCTCTTTACCGGGCGCGTACTTCGACATTAACGAAGATTTTTTGAGGAAAGAAGTATGAGTAAAGCGCTTGCAGGCGTGCGCGTTCTCGACATGACCCACGTTCAGGCTGGCCCCGCCGCATCGCAGATGCTGGCATGGATGGGCGCCGACGTTATCAAGCTCGAGCCCCCCACCGGCGACATCACCCGTACCCAACTGCGCGACATCCCCGATGTCGACAGCCTCTACTTCACGATGCTGAACTGCAACAAGCGTTCGATCACCGTGAACATGAAGAGCGAAGAGGGCAAGGCCACCTTCATCGAACTGCTCAAGAAGTCCGACGTGCTGATGGAAAACTTCGGCCCGGGCGTGCTCGACCGCTTCGGCTTCAGCTGGGAAGAAGTTCACAAGCTGAACCCCAAGCTGATCATGGCTTCGGTCAAGGGCTTCGGCTCGTCCGGCCCCTACGCCGACTTCAAGGCCTATGAAAACGTTGCCCAGGCAATGGGCGGCGCCATGGCCACCACCGGCTTCAACGACGGCCCCCCGTCCGTGACCGGCGCCCAGATCGGCGACACCGGCACCGGCATGCATTTCGTGATCGGCATTCTGGCCGCCCTGTTCCACCGCACCCACTCCGGCGAAGGCCAGTACGTGGAAGTCGCGATG
The DNA here is from genome assembly GCA_019750575.1 of Rhodocyclaceae bacterium. Classification (GTDB taxonomy): domain Bacteria; phylum Pseudomonadota; class Gammaproteobacteria; order Burkholderiales; family Rhodocyclaceae. The sequence continues at coordinate 5,654 of JAIEOJ010000063.1, forward strand.
CAGGACGCCGTGTTCAACCTGTGCCGCGTCAAGATGCGTGACCACCAGCGTCTGCAGCATGGCCCGCTGATCGAGTACTCGGTCCCGACCGAAGGCCTCACCGACGTGCCGCGCGGCGGCAACGACTCCGGCGGCGGTCAGCTCGGCAATGCCCTCAAGTGCAAGGGCGGCGGCATCAACGACTACCTGTACGTCGTGGTTCAGGAAGCCATCTGGCCGGCGCTGGCCAACCTGGTCGGCGGTGAAAAGCTGGTGCATGACGCCCGCTTCGCCAAGATCGGCGATCGTCGCGCCAACCAGAAGGCCATGTGGCGCATCCTCAACGAATTCGCCTCGCACCACACCAAGCGCGAACTGATGGCCATCTTCAACGAGATCGACGTGCCCTGCGGCCCCGTCCTCGGCACCGAAGACCTCGCCAATGACGAGCACCTGCGTGCCCGCCAGATGTATGTCGAGATCGACCATCCGAAGCGCGGCAAGCACTTCACCGTCGGCATGCCCGTCAAGCTCTCCGCCTCGCCGGCCGAGATCACCACGGCACCGCTGCTGGGTCAGCACACCGACGAAGTGCTGAAGGAAGTGCTGGGCTACACCGACGAACAAATCGCTGCCAAGCGCGCCTCCGGCGCCTTCGGCAAGGTTTGATCGCCGCCTGAAGTACCCGCCGCCCCCGGCTGAAAAGTGTCGGGGGCGGTTTTGTTTTTTTGGAAAATCAGCAACAAGGGCGACTTATTGCGAATAAGTTCCTTGTTTATCCCCGAGCTGCGGGGAACCAGTTTTGCAATTGAATCAGGAGTGTTGTTATGAAGATGAGAGCTTGTGAAGCCGCCGTCCGCGTGATGGAGCTCGAAGGCATTACCCAGACCTTCGGCATCCCCGGCGCCGCCATCAACCCGCTGTACTCGGCCATGAAGAGCCGCGGTACCCTCAAGCACGTGCTGGCCCGCCACATGGAAGGCGCATCGCACATGGCTGAAGGCTACACCCGCGCCACCCGCGGCAACATCGGTGTGTGTATCGGCACCTCCGGCCCGGCCGGTACCGACATGATCACCGGTCTGTACTCCGCCATCGCCGACTCGACCCCGATCCTGTGCATCACCGGACAAGCCCCGCGCGCCCGCATGTACAAGGAAGACTTCCAGGCTGTCGACATCGAAGCCATCTCCAAGCCGGTCACCAAGTGGTCGGTCATGGTGCGCGAAGCCGCCCTCGTGCCGCAAGTGTTCCAGCAAGCTTTCCACCTGATGCGCTCCGGCCGTCCGGGCCCGGTCCTGATCGACCTGCCCTTCGACGTGCAGATGACCGAAATCGAATTCGATCCGGACACCTACCAGCCCCTGCCGGT
>JAIEOJ010000199.1 GCA_019750575.1 Rhodocyclaceae bacterium
GGGGGGGCGGGCCACGCTATAATCGCCGCCTGCCTCTTCCCGGCTGCCTGCGCCCGCCGCGCCCCTCTTTTGCATGAAAAGCAAGCAACTCTACCTGCGCCTCCTGAGTTATGTACGGCCTTACTGGAAAGCGTTCGTACTTTCCATCCTGTGCATGGTGGCCGCCGCTGCGGCAGAGTCATCCTTTCCGATACTGATGAAAGTCATGCTGGACGAGGGCTTTTCCGCCGCTAGCGGGCCCTGGGACTGGCTGCTGTATCCGCTTGCCATCGTTGCCATTTTCATGGCGCGGGCTTTTTTCGGCTTTCTCTCCGACTACGGGATGAGCTGGATCTCCAACAATGTCATCACCGCATTGCGCAATCAGATGTTCATGCGCATTTTGCGCCTGCCGCACGTCTATTTCACCTCCCAGCTATCCGGGCACTTGATGTCCCGAGTGTCTAATGATGTCAATAATGTCGCCAGCGCCGCCACCACAGCGATCACCACCCTGATCCGTGACAGCGTGACCGTGATTGCCCTGCTCGGGTGGCTGCTTTATCTGGACTGGCGCCTGACCCTCATCACCTTCTGCATGGTGCCGTTCGTCTTTTTTTCCGTGCAGGCCTTCAGCCGTCGCTTGCGACGCCTGGCGCGTGGTGTTCAGGAATCGCAGGGACAGATTACCCAGGTCCTGCAGGAGGCTATCGAAGGCCAGAAGATCATCAAGATTTTTGGTGGCCACGACTATGAGGCTGCGCGCTTTGACCAGGTCGTGCGCGCGCAGCGCCGTCTGAACATTCGCAGTGCCATCGCCTCCTCCGCGCAAGGGCCGCTGGTGCAGTTTTTCGTCGCCATTGCACTGGCCATCATCATGGCCATCGCGCTACAGCAGGCTGTTGCGGACAAAACCACAGTCGGCAGCTTCATGTCGCTGATCACTGCCATGATGATGCTGCTCACCCCGCTGCGGCGGCTCACCGATATCAATGCTCCCCTCCAGCGCGGTCTGGCAGCCTGCGAGAGTGTATTCACCCTGATCGACGAAGCGCCGGAAACTGATAGCGGAACAGAGCGTCTGCAGCGCAGCCAAGGTCTGATAGAGTTCGATCGCGTGACGTTCACTTATCCCGGTACCGAGCAACCCGCCCTGCACGCAGTGACTTTCTCGATCCAGCCCGGAGAAAGCATCGCACTGGTCGGCCAGTCGGGCAGCGGCAAGAGCACGATCGCCAGCTTGCTGCCGCGCTTCTACAACCTCGACACGGGCAGCATCCGCATCGACGGGCACCGGCTGGAAGATATTGAGCTAGCAAGTCTGCGCCGAAATATCGCCCTGGTTAGCCAGGAAGTCGTTCTCTTCAATGACACCATTGCCGCCAACATTGCTTATGGCAGCGACAAGGTGAACGATGCTGCTGCGATTCGTGCCGCGGCAGAGGCCGCACACGCACTCGAGTTCATCGAAAATCTCCCCGATGGCTTCGACACCATGATCGGTGAACACGGCGTCAAGCTTTCGGGCGGACAACGTCAGCGCCTGGCAATCGCCCGCGCCCTGCTCAAGGATGCCCCCATCCTGATTCTTGACGAAGCCACCTCGGCACTCGACAGCGAGTCGGAACGGCATGTACAGGCGGCTCTCGAAACTCTGATGCAGGGTCGCTCCAGCCTGGTTATTGCCCACCGCCTGTCGACCATAGAACGCGCCTCGCGCATTCTCGTCATGGCGGAAGGACGCATTGTCGAAAGCGGCAGTCATCAAGAGCTGCTTGCCCGCGATGGTGCCTATGCGCGTTTATACCGTCTCCAGCACAGTCTGTAATTATCTCTTCAGCAATTGTTGCGCAGCCTCGATGACGCGGCCCACTGGGAGCGTGTCGAGACAGGCGCTGGGGCTGTCAAGATGCCGTTCACAACCTTCACTCAGACATGGCACGCAATCCGCGACTCCCTGCAGCAGAAATACATTGCCGTGCAAGCCACTGCCGACACGGGCCCAGGGACTTTGCATGGCATGCCAGGCCGCCGGCCAGGGGCCCCACTTGACCGGATTGGATGGTCCGAACAATGCCAGCGTGGGCGTTCCACAGGCAGCAGCCATATGCGTCATCACAGTGTCGGGGCCCACATACAAGGATGCGCCCTTGAGAATGTCAGCGCTCTGCGCCAGGGATAGCTTCCCCGCCAGATTCCTGACTGGGAAGCGCAGCCGCTGCTCAATTGCAGCAACATAGGCCAATTCATCGGCATCACCGCTGCCGCTGAAAATGACCGCAAAGCCTTTTTCATGCAGCCACTCAGTCAGTTCGGCCCAAGCGTCAGGGCGCCACATCTTGTAGCGGAACTTGGGACAGGGGTGCAGCACAGCGTAAGCCTGATCAGGACGTTGTTGCGCTAACGCGGCTTGCTCATCTGTACACGGCACGGGGGCGACCACCTCCAGCCTCGGTACGATCCCGAGCAGTTCGGCGAGACGCGCCTGCATCGCCACGGTATGTGTATCCAGGTCATCAAACAGTACGTGGCGGTCCAGCCATGCCGTCTTGCCTCTTTCCCCCTCACTGAGAAAGCCGACGCGGAAGGAGGAACCAATCCATGCATACAAGCGTGATCGGTCGGTCGGGATGGCGGCAACCCCAATGTCATAGCGACGCCACAAGCGCAGCACCTCACGCAACTTCTGCCGGAGCGGCATGCGCTGCACCTGGGTCAGCACTTGCCGGATATCCGGATTGCCTGCGAGTACGCCTTCCGTTCCGCGCAACACCAGCACATCGATCTGGGCGTCCGGCCAGGCCCGCTTGATCGAACGTATCAGGGCAGTCGTCAGCAGCACATCACCCAGGCGTTGTGGACAGGTGACGAGTATCTGGCGCGGTTGTTTCGGGATGCGTTTCATCGAGGTGGGTAAATCCACATGCCTGACAAGGGTTTGACTATAATCGCGGCACGAATACAGGGGGACAAGAGGCAGCCATGCCCAAACTTTACATAGATGAGTTTGTCGGGATATCGAACCGGCTGGAAGTATTGCCTCTGGCCTTTGCTATCCGCGAGGCGTACGGGCATGAAATTATCCTCGATTGGCGCGAACTTGACTCTTTTTCTGTCGACGATACCCGGCGCGGCAAGGTCCGTATTCTTGCGCGGCTGGGCGCTGAGCGCATCCGCAACTGTGACGCGGCAACCTTTGCGCGACTGGCAGGGAAGAAAATCATACTGCGCTCCCTCGACGGCCCGGATGACGTGCTCGCGCCTGTCTATCTTGAAGCTGCGCGCAAGATTCATCTTGCCCCGCACCTGACGGCCTCGATACGCCAAAGCTTTGCCAGCCGTGCCGGACGACCCATCGTTGGCGTGCATATCCGCCAAGGCGACTATGCGCTGGTCAATCCGGACCGCTACGAGATTCACACGGAGTGGCCGGCTGTTCCACTATGGTGGTACGAGGAGACCATGGCGCGTATTGCCGCCGTTCGCCCCGATGTGAGCTTCTTTCTCGCCTGTACAGGCAATCCGGCTGCTTTCGACAACATCCGCAATCGTTTCGACACCTTCACGCTCGATGCGAAATCGCCCTATGGATACAAGGGCCCCGATCACCAGTCCGAGATCAATCCGGTGGCCGACCTGTTTGCCCTGGCCTGCTGCCCCACCCTGCTGGCAACACCGATCTCCGGCTACTCGCACTGGGCAGCGAATGTGCTTGGCGCGCCGAGCAGTTGCATCGTGCCCATGCCTGGCGCCACCCGTGATATGCCCCTGGCCGGTCGAGTTGAACTCTACGGAGCGCGCATGCCGCAGTGGCGCGCGGCCGGTCGCACAGGTTCCGACACCTCCCCACTGAACAACCTCGCCGATATTGATTTGGGGCGTTTCGCACATACCGACTGGCTCTAGCCCCATGAATGGCCAAACCTTCAGTACACGCGCCCGTAATACCGCGGTATGGGGTATCACGGGTCTCGGTTTCGCGCTGCCGATGCCGACAGCATGGACCAACATCATGCTTCTGCTGGTCCTTGCGGGTTGGGTTGCATGCGGAAAATGGCAGGACAAGGGGCGGGCCATCCGACAGGCACCCGCAGCCATTGCCGCATTTGCCTTCATTGCCCTGGTGCTGGTTGGACTTCTTTACGGCACGGGCAGCCATGGCGGACACTATCTCACCAAGTATGCCTCGCTGTTGATTCTGCCTCTGGTTCTGAGCCTGCAACTCGACGCAAATGAAAGATGGCGCGCCCTGGATGCTTTCTGTGCCGCCATGACCATCACACTGGCGTTGTCCATCCTTATCTGGTTGCAATGGCTGCCAGCCAGCCTGTTCAACGGATCGTCAGCAGACAATCCCATCGTGTTCAAGCTGCACATCACGCACGGCTTCTTCATGGTGCTGGCGGCCTTTCTGCTTGGCGTTCGAGCCCAACAGTTCAAGACCGAGCGCGCCAAGTACTGGCTGCTTGTGGTGATTTCCGGCCTCATGCTGATCAATGCGCTGTTCATGGTCAAGGGACGTACCGGTCAGGTTGTCCTTGCCTTGCTGCTGATCTACCTTTTCCACCTCCGTTTCCCGCGCTACGGCCTGTTGATCGGCGCCTTGTGTGCGGGCCTGCTGAGCGCAAGCGCATACACCGTCTCGCCGGCCTTCAAGGAAAGGGCGGATCTGGCCCTGGCAGAGACAGCTCGATGGAACACTACGCGTGGTGACCCGACTTCGTCGATTGGTGTCCGTCTTGACTACTACGCGACAACCTTGTCCATCATCAAGCAGCACCCGCTGATTGGGGTCGGGACCAAGGGTTTCGCGGATGCCTATGAAAAACAGGTCGAGGGAACAAAACTACCGCCATCGAACAATCCGCATAATCAATATCTGCTTGTCACCGCGCAGTACGGACTGCTTGGCTTGGGCATGCTGCTCGCACTTTACGGTGCCTGTTTCTACCAGGCACGCCAGCAATCGGTCCATTTCGCAATACTTGGCTCGGGGATTCTGCTCGCCTATGCTGCCGGCAATCTGTTCAATTCTTTCATGCTGGACTTTGCCGAGCGCGTATTTTTTGTCTGGGGCCTGGGAATCGTGCTCTCGCAACAAGCCCTGCGGCCAGCCAAACCATGAGCCGCTTGCGCAAGGTCCTGTTTACTGAAAGCTCGCCGAATATCGGCGGACAGGAACTCCAATTGCTGGCTCAGGCGGAGGCACTGTCGACCCGAGGTGTGGAAGTCCTTCTGGTATGCCGACCCGGTAGCCGGATTGGCGAATCAGCCGCCTGCAAGGGCATAGCTGTCGCTCACCTGCCATTTCGCAATAGCCTCCACCTTCCCAGCCTGATCGGTTTGTATCGTTTATTGCGCCGCTACCGACCGGACGCGATCATTGCGCATAGCGGCCATGACGCCAATACGGTTGCACTTGCCGCACGCCTACTATGGCGACGCCCCTTACTGGTACGCTCCCGCACCTACCAGCCGGGCGTACCGAATGCCTGGACCTACAACATACTGTTCGACCTGACCCTGGTACCAAGTCAGTTTCTGCGCGACATGCTGCTGCGTAATCCCAGGATCAAGGGTGAACGCATTCGTGTGCTCTACCCGGGAATTGACTTCGATCAGCCAAGCTCCTCGGGTCCTGTGCCCCCCTGGTTAGAGGGCTTGCTACAGTCCGGGCGCCGCATCGTGCTTCACGCTGCCATGCTGCGCCCCGAAAAAGGGCATCAAGTGATTCTTGCAGCGCTGCCTGAGCTGATCCAGCGTTATCCGTCCATCAACTACGTCATCGCTGGGGAAGGTGGATTCGCGGACGTATTGCAGCATGACGTTGCAACACGAGGACTGCAGTCACATGTCACATTTGCGGGCATGATCTGCGATCTGCCGTCCATCATGCGACATGCTGAACTGCTTGTGATGCCATCCAACTACGAGCCACTCGGCATGTCACAGATCGAAGCACTGGGCATGCAGATACCCGTTATCGCCAGCAGGACCGGAGGCATTCCGGAAACCATTGACGATAAACGCACCGGCCTGCTCGCAGAGCCGAACGATGTCGACGATTGGCGAGCCAAATTGCGTTGGGCGCTGGATCACCCCGAACAAATGCAGGCCATGGCCCGCGCGGGGTGCAAGGTGGTACGACAGCAGTTTTCACGTACCGGCAATATCGAGCAACTGGAACGACATCTGATTGACGGCATTAGTCAGTTGCAAGAATGAGTCTCTAATCGCGATCGGCGAGCAGGCGCCCGAGCAGATCGCTGACCACGCTCGCCTCGAAGGGCTTGTCGCAGATGCCGGATACGCCGGCGGCCTGAACGGCGGCGAGCCGGCTGCTGTCAGACTCGCTGGTCACCATGAGGATGGGCACATCCTGCTGCCAGCTGTTCTGGCGGATGTGCTGTACCAGCGCCTGCCCGTCCATTTCCGGCATGTTGTAATCGGTCACGACCAGATCGACCATGGTGCTGGCAAGCAGATCCACCGCCGCACGGCCGTTGGCGGCCTCGATGAAATTGCGTATGCCCAGGTTTTCCAGCATGCGCCGCATGAAGCGGCGCGCGCTACCGCTGTCGTCTACCAGCAGCACCTTGAGCTCCTCGGCGCGAAAGTCAAAAGAAGTGGCGTGCTCGATGGCGAGAAAGTCCAGGGTGGTATCCAGGACCCTGCGCAACTGCGCATTGCTGAAGGGCTTGGGCAGAATGCCGCAGATGCCGGCCTGGCGGACCGGATCGAGCGCCTGGGGGCGCGTCTCGCTGGAAACCAGAATGAAGGGAATGCCGGCGAGGTCGGTTTCCTCGCGCATGGCGAGGACCAGATTCAGGCCTGTCATGTCCGGCAGGTAGAGCGCACTGACCACCACTTCGGGCCGCACATCGCGCATGCAATCGAGCGCGGCTTTTGCGGTCTCGACCGTGCGCAGCTTCTCCATGCCCAGCTCACGGAACGCCTTGCAGACCACCTTGGCCTGCATGGCGGAGGGCTCAACCACCAGAATGCTTGGATCGGCAAATGCGGTACTCATGGCCACCTCCC
>JAIEOJ010000047.1 GCA_019750575.1 Rhodocyclaceae bacterium
CCCGCACAAGATGGCCGCCGAGGCGGTTGAACTCATGGAGCGCTGCAAGACCTTCGTCCTGCCGGTGGTTGATGAAGACGGCCGCCTGGTCGGCGCACTCAGCATGCATGACCTCTTCCACGCCCGCATCATCTGACGCTCGTGAAGTACAACAGCTCCACGCTTTTTCCGCTGATGATGCTGCTCCTGCTGGCGGGGCTGACGCTGTGGCTGGAGCGCACCAGCCAGCCGGAAAACGTGGTCTCGGGCAAGACCCGGCATGACCCGGACTACATCGTGAACAACTTCACCATCCGCCGCTTCGACGCCCAGGGCAAGCTCTTCCAGACGCTCTCGGCAAAGGAGATGCGCCACTACCCGGATGATGACTCGACCGAAGCCGACCTGCCGCACCTCACCTATCACCGCGAGCTGAAGACCTTCGTCAGTGCCGATCAGGCACTGATAGACTCGGGCGGCAAGACCATCCAGCTCGAGAAGAATGTGCGCGTGCGCCGCGAGAACACCAAGGGTCCGGAAACGGTACTCACCACTTCCAGCATGACGGTGCTGAGCGACGAGGAAATCGCCCGCACCAAGGCGCCCGTCACCATCACCCAGGGCAGCACGGTGGTGCGCGGCATCGGCATGGAAAGCAACAACAAGACCGGCGTCAGCGTTCTCGGCGGACGCGTTCAGGGTACGATTGCCCCTCAACCCAGACAAGCACAATGATCCGACTCCTGCTCATCCTGCTCGCGCTTGCCGGCAGCGCACCCGCCCTTGCCGAAAAGGCCGACCGCAACAAGCCGACGCAGCTCGAATCCGACCGCATCACCGTGGATGATGCCAACAAGGTGCATATCCTCGAAGGCCGCGTGATCCTGACCAAGGGCACCATGCAGCTGAAGACTGAGCGGCTGGTCATCACCCAGGATGCCGACGGCTTCCAGAAAAGCGTTGCCACCGGCGGTGCCAATGGCCTCGCCTATTTCCGCCAGCGCCGTGACAGCGGCGAAATTGTCGAAGGTCAGGCCGAGCGCATCGAGCATGAGGATCGCATCGAGCGTACCGACCTGTACAAGCGCGCCTGGCTGAAGAGCGGCAAGGACGAAGTCACTGGCCAGTTCATCCGCTACGATGCGCGCACCGAGAACTACACCGTCACCAATAACAGCAGCGGCCCGACACCGGGCAGCGACGGCCGCGTACGGGCGGTCATCCAGCCGCGCAGCAGTACCGTTGAGGACACCCCATCGCAGCGCAGCAACATCACCCTGCCCGCACCCGATTCAGGCAAAAAATAACAAAAATAACAATGAATTGAAATATTTTGTGCATCGCACAAAATACGCCTTGACAGCGCCTCTCCCGGCCGCCATAATGGCCTCATGCTGCATTGCAACATACGCAGCGCGAATCAGGAGAGCGCCATGTACACCCCATACACCACCGAGCAGTTCGCCAGCCTCCAGAAGGCCCAGATCGACAGCCTGCTGACCCTGGCCCACACCGCCTTTGCCGGTATGGAGCGCCTTGCCGCCCTCAACCTGGATACCGCGCGCAGTCTGCTTGAAGATGGCGCCGGCTCAGCCCGGACGCTGTTGAGCGCACCGGATCTGCAGACCCTGGTGACCCTCCAGGGCAGTCTGGTACAACCGACTGCCGACAAGCTTGCCGCATGGTCGCGCAGCGCCTACGAGATTGGTGCGAGCACGCGCGACGAACTCGGCAAGACGCTGGATGCGCGGATCAGCGAAGCCAGCCAGACTCTCGACGCCTCCCTCGATGCGCTCGTCAAGCAGGCGCCGGCCGGCACCGAAGCCGCCACTGGCGCCTCGGTCAGCGCCCTCAAGTCCGCGCTTGGCGCTGCCAGTGTCGCCTATGCGACCTTCAGCAAGACCGCCCGCCAGGTCGGCGACCAGCTTGATAGCCAGCTGGCCCCCACAGCCAAACCGGCCCCGAAGGCGCGCAAGGCCGCCTGAGCCGAATACGCCGCACTTTGCGGCCCCCTTTGCTCCTCCACTGACTCATCCTCATCCTGTTGAGTCAGCTTGTGCCCCGGCCTCACCGCCGGGGCATTTTTATTTTTGACGCAAGCTGCATCCGTTTGTCGTTACCATGTGTATGTATTCAAGACACCTAATTTTCTCTGGAGCCTGCCATGCCCCCGCGTTTCATCCGCCTGCTGCTTGCCGGCCTCGTCCTCGCCACCGCTTCGCTGGCGCACGCCGCCTCCGCCGATGTGCAGGCCGTGCAATATCCCGCCTGGCTCGAACGTAACGGTCAGAAAACTCCGCTCTCGCCGGGTGACGGGCTGCGCGGCGGCGATATCGTCCTGGGCGGCGGCGGCGACAGCCGCATCCTGCTCGGAATGGCGGATGGTGCGCAGATCAAGCTCGGTGGCAACAGCCGTTTCACGATCGAGAAGCTCAGCATCCAGACACGCGCCGGCAGCACCACCGTGGATGCCGGCTTCAAGCTGGCCGAGGGCTTTTTCCGCTACTCCAGCAGCGTTCTGGGCAAGCTCAGCGGCAAGCGCAACATCGACCTCACCGTGCGTACCGCCACCATCGGCATACGCGGCACCGACTACTGGGCGATGACGGACGTCGAGCATGATGCCGTCTGCGTCTTTGACGGCAAAGTCGAGGTCGCAACCAAGGATCAGGGCCTGATCAGTCTCGACCAGCCGACCGCCTTCTGGGCGCGCTTTTTCGACAAGCCGGCGGCACCTGCCGGCAACGCCTCGCCGGCGCAGCTGGCCGGCTTCATCGCCTCGGTGGAGCCGACACCCGGAAACGGCGTCGCCATCGTCAATGGCCGCTGGCGCGTGCTCGCGACGGAGGCCGACAAGCTCGGTGAAGCGCGCGATCTGGCCGCCAGGCTGCGTGCCGCCGGTTACCCCGCCGAAGTCGCCAGGAACCACGGCAAGCACGAAGTACGCATCAACTTCTTCGCCACGCGCGCAGATGCGGAAGCCACGCTCAAGCGTCTGGCGGCGCAAAGCGGGCTGAGCGGCAGCGACGCCAAGGTCGTGGCGGCACGCTGAGAAAACACCGCACAAAAAACGGGGCGCTCAGGCGCCCCGTTTGCTTTCCGCAGCCAGCGGCTCCCATTCAAAGCCGAGCTGTGTGACGCCCGCCGCCAGCATCTCCATGGCCGGCCCGACCTGTTCGGGATCACCGCGCACCCCCAGTTCGACATGGCGGCGGATTTCGGGCGTGCCGACGAAGGGCAGGCTGAAGACCTTGATGCCGGGATAACGCGCCTCGGTTTCCTGCATCAGCGGCGTCATCGTCCCCTCTATGCCCAGCCATACGCGGATGGCCGCTTCCGCTTCCACATGCTGATGGAAGAGATGCGCATAGTAGGTATCGAGACACCACTCCAGCATGGGATGCGCCATCACAGGAAAGCCGGGGAAGAAGTGGTGATGCGCGTAGGAGAAGCCGGGGATGCGGTTATAGGGATTGGGCACGATGCGGCTGCCCTCGGGAAACACACCCATGTTGAGACGTCCTTCCGTCACTTCCTGGCTGGTTTCCGCCATGCGGGCGCGGATCAGCGCCGCCGCCTCCGGATGCAGCACCAGCGGCACACCGGCTGCAGCCGCAGCGGCCTGACGCGTGTGGTCGTCAGGCGTGGCGCCAATGCCGCCAAAGCTGAACACCACATCGCTGCCGGCCAGCGTGCGTCTGAGGGTGGTAATCATGCGCGGGCGGTCATCACCCAGATACTCGACCCAGTCCAGTTTGAGCCCGCGTTGGGCGAAAGCCTCGCGCAACTTCTCGAAATGCACGTCGCGGCGCTTGCCGCGCATGATCTCGTCGCCAATGATGAGCGCGCCGAAACCTGTGATCGCTACTGCTCCCATACCACCGTCCCTTCCCTGCGCTCGAGGCGCAACCGCATCAAGCCGAGATGCACGAACACCAGCGCCGTCCACGCCGGCGCCAGGAAATTGATCAGGGGGATGTGCGCCACCAGCGCACTCAGCGCACCCGCCGTATAGAACAGGCTGCGCCCCTCGCGCACGATGCGCGCGCGCTCGGGCGGCGTGGCATGTTCGGCCAGCGCATCGAAACGGAAGGTGCGCTGGTTGATCCAGGCCAGCCAGAAAAAGGGCATGACCAGCAGTACGCCGGGAATCAGGAGGAAAGGCAGCGTCAGCAACCAGCCGAGGACAAACAGGGAGCCGGCAACAAGGGTATTCACGATGCTGCCCCAGAAGGCGCCGCGGCCCTGGCGCACGAGATCCGGATAGTCGCTGGCGGCGACCACATTCATCATGCGTGGCAGTGCGAAGGCGGCCAGCAGCATGAGCGTGCTGAAATAGACCAGCGGCGCAAAGGCCATCAGCAGGAAGATATTCGCGATCCAGTCCGACCACCAGCCACCTGACAGCCAGGCCCAGTCGGGAAAGCCGGCCTGCACGCGTGCGCGCGCCGGCGCCCAGATTGCCTGCGCAATCAGCCCCCAGCCGGCCAGCGACAGGATGGGCGGCCACAGGGCATGAAACAACATGCCCGGCCGCAGCAGATCGCGGCTGGCAAGAAAACAGGCACGCAAGACTTCGGGCATGAAAACTCCTAAATTTCCACCACAGAGCCACAGAGAAAAACAAGTCAATCACTCAAGCACATCCACACTGTCTCTCTGTGAACTCTGTGCCTCTGTGGTGAATCAGTTTCTTGGCCGGGCTTCCCACATCTTTTGGAGCCGTTTGACCGACACCGGCGACGGCGTACGCAACTCCTGTGCGAACAGGGCAACGCGCAATTCTTCGAGCAGCCAGCGGAACTCCTCCAGCGTCGGATCGGCCACGCCACTGCGGGCCTGATTGATCCATTCGCGCTCGAAGGGTTTGGCCAGCGACTGCCAGTCCGCCAATTGTCGCGCATCGCGGGCCGGATCGGCACGCAGCTTGTCGAGGCGCATGCCGGCGGCCTTGAGATAGCGCGGATAGTGCTGCAACCGTTCGTAGGGTGTATTGACGATGAACTGCCGCGGCAGCAGCGTCGTCAGCTGCGTGCTGATGTCGGCGCAGGCGGCCGGGAAAGCCTTGTTCATCGCCGCCAGTCGTTTGGTCAGTGCGGCCTGCTCGGACAGGATGGCGCCGACCAGCTTGGCCACTTCCTGCGCGATCAGGGTGATGCGACCGCGCGCCGAATCGCGGCGCGCCTCGAATTCGGCCTGCGAGGTCGGCAAGGGGTCCATCATGCAGCTGCGTTCCAGCGTGACGGCGAGAATCTGCTCCTTGAGCTCCTTTTCCGTACCGCCCGACTTGTCCTGCAACATGAACTGCATGGCCATGTCGCGCAGGCCCGGCAGGCTCTTGTCGATGAACTTGACCTGCTCCTTGAGGTTCAGGGTGAACAGGCGACGCAAGCCGGCACGATGCAGGCTGCGCGCCTTCTCCTCGCTGTCGATGGCGCGCAGGGCGACACTCTCGCCTTCATCCACGAGTGCAGGAAAGCCGACCACATTGCGGCCGTTGATGCGCACTTCAAGCAATTCGGGCAGGGGACCGAAGTTCCAGCTGGTCAGCCCCGTCAGTTCGCCCTCGCCGGCCTCGGCCGCTTCGTTCGCCTCGACCTTGATCTCGGCCCGGGCGAAGCTCTGCTCGACGCGGTCGGCATACTGGCCGCGCAATTCCGGCAGGGAGCGCGACATGGCCAGGGTGCCGCCATGCTCATCGAGCAGACGGAAATTCATGAACAGGTGCGGGCGCAACTCGCCGGTGCGGAAGGCGTCGAGCGGCAACTTCATGCCCAGTTTTTCCTCGACTGCGCGCGTGAGCGCACGCACCAGCGGCTCCGTGGTTTCCTGCTTCTTATCGAGTAACTCATCGCAGAAGGCCTCGGCAAAACCGTCGAGTGGCTGCAGGCGATGACGGAACTTCTGCGGCAGTGTCTTGGTCAAGGCCACGACCTTTTCGCGCAGCAGGCCCGGCACCAGCCATTCGCAACGATTGGCCGGAATCTGGTTGAGCGCGGCCAGCGGCACCGACAGGGTCACGCCGTCATCGCTGGCGCCCGGATCGTGATGATAGGAAAGCTTGAGCTTCTGCCCATGCACTTCGAGGCTGGGCGGGAAGGCATCGGTGGTGATGCCCTCCGCCTCGTGGCGCATCAGCTGTTCTTTTTGCAGAAACAGCAGTTTCGGATCCTGCTGCTCGGCCTCCTTGCGCCAGTGATCGAAAGCGGCCAGGGTGATCGCATCCGGCGGCAGCTTGCTGTCGTAGAAGGCGTAGATCAGCTCATCGTCAACCAGCACATCCGGACGACGCGACTTGTGCTCCAGCGCCTCGATCTCGCGGATGAGCTTCTGGTTGTGCTGCAGGAAGCGGGCGCGCTTGACGTAGTCCTCGTGCACCTGTCCATTCACGAGGGCACCGCGGATGAAGAGTTCGCGCGCGAGTTTCGGATCGCGCGGCCCGTAGTTGATGCGGCGCTTTGCATACAGCAGGATGCCGTGCAGGGTGGCGCGCTCGAAGGCGACGACCTGACCCGAGTTCTTTTCCCAATGCGGCTCGTAGGCATGCTTCCTGACCAGATGCGCGCCGACCTGCTCCAGCCATTCCGGCTCGATGCGACCGACGGTGCGGGCATACAGGCGAGAGGTATCGATCAGCTCGCCGGCCATGATCCACTTGCCCGCCTTCTTCTGCAGGGTCGAGCCGGGATGGATGAAGAACTTGATGCCGCGCGCGCCAAGGTAGTGCGGGTCTTCCTCGCTCTTCAAGCCGATATGACCGAGCAGGCCGGTGAGCAGGGCCTTGTGGATGGCGTCATAGCTGGCCGGCAGCTGGTTTTCCTTCCACTCATGCTCCGCACACAGGGTATGCAGCTGGGTATGGACGTCGCGCCACTCGCGCAGGCGCAGCCAGGACAGGAAGTTGCTCTTGCACCACTGGCGCTGCTTGCTCTGCGTCTCGTGCTTCCACACCTCATCCGCGGCATTCCACAGCTTGACCCAGAACAGGAACTCGGACTTCTCGTCCTTCCACTTCGCATGCGCCTGATCGGCACTGCCCTG
>JAIEOJ010000116.1 GCA_019750575.1 Rhodocyclaceae bacterium
GTGTTCGAACACGCTGTAGCCGAAGCCGTGCCGGGTCGTATAGCTGCCGTTGCGGCGGCAGGGCAAGGCGGTGGGCGACCAGTAGTGGCCGCTGTCCTCGTCGCGCAGGTAATACTGTTCTCCGGCCGCATCCCTGACGGGGTCGTTGTTCCACGGCGTGAGGCGCATCTCGTGGGCGTTTTCGGTCCAGGTATAGGACTGGCCGCTTTCCGACACGACGGTGCCGAACTCGGGATTGGCTATGACATTGACCCAGGGCGCAGGCGTACTCCGTCCTGCATCCAGCTGAATCACATACTCTTCCCCGTCAGGCGAGAAGCCGCCGAGGCCGTTGAAGAACTGCAAGACGTCTTTCTGCTGCGGGGCGATGGCCTTGCCCTCATCTGCTGCGTAGGACGTTTCGATAATCAGCGGCGGCGGCATGGCGCGGCTGGGCGGACGATAGCTGATCTGCTCGGCCAGCGTGCCCTGCTTGTCGGAGAGCGTGACGTGGGCGACGGAGAGCAGCAGCGTCCGGTCTTCGTGCGGCATGTGTTCGGTGGCGCGTACAAAAATGCCGCCGCTGCGATCGAGTGCATTGATGTTCGTGCCGGCCGCCATGAGTCCGAGGATCTGTTCCTGCAGCGCCTGTCGGTAATTGTTGCCTTCTTCGTTGAGGATGACCAGATCGACCGCGAGCCCCTTTCGGCGCCAGTAGGCGTGGGCCTGCAGGAGTTGCCGCACCAGTTCGATATGGGCCATGTCCTCGATCTGCAGCAGAACGATGGGCAGGTCGCCGGAGATGGAATACCCCCAGAGCCCGGACTGGCCGCGCTGGTTGCTCATCAGCACCGCCGCCGGGGCGCGATGGTTGGCCTTGCTGTAGATGATGGCGCCGGCGAGGCGGCTGTAGAGCTGGGCATCGGCTTCGGATGCATTGAGCTGACGCAGCAGCACCTGATTGTGGGTCCAGGCCAGACCGAAGACGCGGTTGGACAAGCGGCGGTCGCGATATTTCTCGATCAGATCCAGAGAGTGGGCGCGGGTTTCGCTGATGCCGGTGATCTGGTCCAGCGTGATCGAGGCGCCCGGCTCCAGCGTGAAGCGGCAGCGGATGGCGACGATGGGGTCGAGCACCGCTCCGGCGGTGCCGGAGAGGCGACCGGTATCGTGCATGGCCTTGGGGTTCGCCAGCGTATTGCCGCGACCGATGAAGCGGGCGCGGTCGGTTTCATAGGAGGTGGCGCAGGCGTCGTCGCTGTGCACGGTGAGCATGTGGCACAGCCAGGGCGGCGTTTCCTGCATGCTGCGCGGTCGGCGTGTTGCCAGTATGGCGTGCTGTTGCGGCAGGATCTCCGTCTCGACGAAGAGATTGCTGAAGGCCGGGTGGCTCATGTCGGCGGCCTGCGCGGCGAGCACGACTTCGGCATAGCTGGTGTAGTCGAGCGTGCGGCGGACCTTGGATCGGTTGCGGATGCGGATGCGGCGCAGCTCGATATCGTCTTCCGGCGAAACGCCGATCTCGACATGGGTTTCGATATCTTGCTCGCGCCGCGTGTATTCGGCGTGGGCCTCGGTGAAGGTGGCACGGTAGGTCTTGGGGGTGCCCGTGGTCGGTTGATAGGCCGTCGACCAGTACGTGCCGCCATTGACGTCGCGCAGATAGCCGAACATGCCCCAGCCGTCGCAGGTGGCGTCGGCGCGCCAGCGCGTGATGGCGAGGTCGCGCCAGCGGCTGTAGCCGCTGCCGGCCTGGGTCAGCATGAGATGGTAGCGGCCGTTGGAGAGCAGCTGCACCTCGGGACCGGCGGTGTTCGGATTTTCGAAGACGCGAATGGCGGCTTCGCTTCCCGTCGGTTCGGGCGGGCTGCCCGCGTCCTGGGCGAGTTGCGAATACGACGCCACCGGTTTTGCGATGCGCTCCTGCAGGAGCAGCAGCGCGGCCTGCATTTCCGTGTCGGCGGCAAAGCGCCGCTGCATCGGGCGCTGGTGCAGCAGATAGGACAGCGCCAGCAGGCTCATGCCCTGGTGGTGAACCATGAAAGAGCGCACCAGCACGCTGTGCTTGCCGCGCGGCATGCGCGCCGGCGTATGGTCGATGGCTTCATAGAAACCGAAGCGCCCGCTGGCGCCTTCGGCAGCGAGGCGCTGCATATTGCTGCATGCCGCTTCAGGTTCCACCATCAGTGCCATGACGCTGGCGTAGGGCGCGATCACCAGATCCTCGGCGAGGCCGCGCTTGAGCCCCAGACCGGGCACGCCGAAGGCGCGATATTGATAGTTGAGCTGCGCATCGACGGCATTGAAGCCGGATTCGGAGATGCCCCAGGCCACGCCCATCTGGTTGCCGTAGTCGATCTGGCAGCGCACGGCCGCGCGACAGGTCTGGTCGAGCAGCGTGTCCTCGTAGCCGGGCATGACCAGCATGGGCATCAGGTACTCGAACATGGAGCCGCTCCACGAGACCAGGATGGGTTCGCCGTTGTTCAGGGTGAGCAGGCGACCGAGAGCAAACCAGTTTTCCTGCGGCACCTCGCCCTGTGCGATGGCAACGTAGGAGCAGAGTCGCGCTTCGGAAGAGAGCAGGTCGTAGCTGCCGCGGTCGCTGCGGCGATTGTCCACATGGAAGCCGACCGTCATCAGATGGCTGACCGGGTCGTAAAGGAAGGCGTAGTCCTGCCGGGCCATGTCGCGCGCCTGGGCGGCGAGGCTGTCGATCAGCGCAATGCGGGCGCCGGCGCGGTCGATGGCCGGAGTCTCCAGTCCGTCGCTGCTGCCGGTTTGGCTTGCAATGTCATGCAGGGTCGAGTTTCCTGTGCTTCCCGATGCCGCTGCAAACAGGCTGACTTCCTGATGCAGGCATTGGCACTGGTGTGCAAGCTTGTGGGCCCAGCTTCGTTCGTGCAGGGCTTCGGCATCTTCAGCCGCCCAGTAGGCGACGACTTCTGCGGCGGCCAGCGACAGAGACTGGAGATAGGCCAGGATGTGCGCCAGGCTGGCGTCATCAAGCGGTGCCTGCGCGAGCAAGTCACGGAAACTCAGCATTGCCGCCGGCGCTGACTTGAGATTCTCGCCGAGTACGTCGAGCGTATCGCGCAAGCCCTTGAGACAGTGGGGATGCAGCAATGGGGCATGCGCCAATTCGAGCAGCCCCTGCTGCAGCACGATCAGATAGCCGGTGAGGTTGCCGCTGTCTACGGTCGAGACATAGCGCGGTTCCAGCGGTTCCAGGGTCTGCGTGTCGTACCAGTTGTAGAAGTGGCCTTGATGGCGTTCCAGTTTGGCCATGGACTGCAGCGTGTCCTGGGTACGCGCCAGCAACTGGCCCATGCTGAGATAGCCGAAATCGTAGGCGCTTAGATTGGCGAGCAGGGCCATGCCCATATTGGTGGGCGAGGTTCGGTGGGCAATTGCTTCGCGCGGTTCCTCCTGGTAGTTGTCGGGCGGCAGCCAGTGGTCGCCGGCAACGACGAAGTGACTGAAGTAGTCCCAGGTCTTGCGCGCCGTGATGTGCAGGAAGCGTGTTTGCGCCGCACTCAGCACCACCTGTTTGCGCCGGAAAGGCTGGCTCAGCCAGGCCGCCAGCAGCGGCGAGAACAGCCACAGCAGAAGCAGCGGCGCGGCGAGCAGCAGCGCATCCGGACGGTAATGAGCGAGCAGCGTTCCGCTGGATAGGCCCAGCAATGGGCCGGCGCTCATGGTGATCAGCCATTCCATGCTTGAGTTGCGGCGACGATTGGCCTGGTCGGAGGGCGTCCATTGCAGCAGGTGCCGGCGCGAGACGAGCATGCGCCAGCAGGTATGCACGATGGCCCCGAGGCTGTAGGCGGCTTCGTGGGGCAGGGTGGCCAGCTGGAGCAGCAACTGCTCGCAGCGCCGACGCAAACTGCGCAGGCTGATCAGCAGGTGCGGCTTGAGCAGGACTTCGGGCGGCTTGCTCAGTATGTCGAGCAAGGCTGCGAGAAAGCTGGGCAGCGCCAGCGCCAGCAGCACGGCCGCCAGCCAGATTGCGGGTGTGGCGAACAGGCCCCAGCCTAAGGCGAGCACGGCAAGCAGGGCGGCCGGCACCAGACTGCGGCGCAGATTGTCGAGCAGCTTCCATTGCGACAGGGCAGTCAGCGGATTGGCTGAGCGCTTGCCGCTGTGATCGAGCACCTGCGGCAGCAGCCAGCCGGCCAGTTGCCAGTCGCCGCGTATCCAGCGCGTGCGGCGTCGCACGTCGGCCAGATAGCTGCCCGGCGACTGTTCGTACAGGGGCACATCGCTGAGCAGGCCGGAGCGCAGGTAGCAGCCCTCGATCAGATCGTGGCTGAGCACGGTGTTGTCGGGAAAGCGCTGGCCCAGGACCTGTTCGAAAACCTCGATGTCGTAGATGCCCTTGCCGATGAAGGAGCCCTCGTCGAACAGATCCTGATAGACATCGGAGACGGTGCGCGTGTAGGGATCGATGCCGGCTTCGCTGCCGCACAGTCGGGCGTAGCGCGTCGGGCCGGGGCTGGGCAGCGCTTCGGCAATGCGCGGTTGCAGGATGGCATGGCCTTCGACGACGCGCTGCCTGTGCTTGTCGTAGTCCGGTCGGTTGAGCGGGTGGGCCATGGCGCCGACGAACTGGCGCGCCGAATCGCGCGGCAGCTGGGTGTCGCTGTCCAGCGTGATGATGTATTTGGCCGGCGGCAGCGGGAGTCCCGATGCATCGCTGAGCGCGCCGGTCAGGATGTCGGTATCACCGACGATCAGGCTGAAGCGCGATTTTGCGGCGGCGCTTGCGCCGATGCCATCGGCAGTGCCGCGGATGAAGGCATTCAGGTCGGACAGCTTGCCGCGCTTGCGCTCGTATCCCATCCACTGTTTTTCACTGGCGTTCCATTGTCGTGGTCGGTGGAACAGGAAAAAGCTGTCGCCAATGGTGGCGGGATAACGCCGGTTGAGTTCGTCTATGCCCGCCTGCGCCAGGGCCAGCAGTCCCGCATCTTCGGGGCAGTGTTCGCTGTCGGCATCATTGAAGTCGGTCAGCAATGCAAAATGAAGCGCGGCATCGCGATTGCCGAGGAAGCGGACTTCCAGCGCTTCAAGCAGGCTTGCCAGGCTGTCCGGGCTGCTCAGCATCGCCGGCACCACGACCAGGGTGCGACTATCCTCGGGGATGCCCTTGCTGTAATCCATGCGCGGCAGGCGATGCGGTCGCGCGAACAGGGGCACGCCCCAGTTCACCAGCGCCACCGCCAGCTGGCTGCTTGCGATCAGGAGGGCGGACGTCAATGCCTGCAGCAATAGCAGCCCCGTATCCATGCCGAGACTGGCGGGCAGGCCGTCCCTGTAGGCCTGCATGAGCAGATAGGCCGAAGGCAGGAAGGTCAGCAGCGCGATCAGGCCGATATAGCTACGCACCGGACGGGTCTTCACCCGCTTGTGGATGCCTTGCAGCAGCGGGTATTGCACGGCAAGCCTGCGTTCGAGCTGGCGCAGGCCTTTGTCCACCAGGTAGTAACCCACATGGTTCTGCCGCGCGCTGTGATCGCTGTAGCGATCGTGAAGCTCGGGCGCCGAGTGACAGGCGTCCGCATGAGCCGTCTGCCGGTCGGCGTGCATCTGCGCCAGTTCGATGGCGGCGGCGGCGATAGCCTCTTCGGTATTCTTGCTGACGCGCGCAAGTTCCTCCACGACATGGCGATACTGGTCGCGGGTGGCGAAATCCATGTCGGCATAGGTGTTGCCGGGATCGCTCAGCAGCGTGCGATGGACCACGCTCATCTGCTCGACGAAGTCGCGCCAGTCCATTTCGCCGAGGCGGCGCAGGCTGGCAATGCTGTTGCTGACCGTGATCTGGTTGGTTGCCTGCTGCTGGTTCTCTGTCTGAACTTGCTGCTCAAGCGTGAGCCCGCTTTCGGCCAGGCGCTGTTCTATCCAGGTGAGCGGGAGCGCCAGGGCAAGGCCGTGCCCCTGCAGACGTCGCACCAGTTCGGCGACAAAGGCGGAGGTGATCGGCGGATTGGAGCGCGCCATGTCGGCGATCACCAGGATCAGGCTCTTGGGGTCCGATTCGACGATGCTTCCCATCTTCTCGGTCCAGTTGGCCGCAAGGCTGCGCTGTACGTGCGCAACATCAACGCGTCTGGCGATGCGTGCGAGGTTTTCGATCAAGGCCAGACGCAGCATGATGGGCACGGCCCACAGCTCGCCCAGCATCAATGGCGTTGAGACTTGATAGGCCGAAATGAAGCGGCTCAGGTTTTCCTTGTCCCAGCGCCCGTCGCCGTGGGCGATGACATGCAGGGCGATGTCGTAAACGCGGGGGTAGCCCTGCGATCGGCCCTTGGCCAGCTTGGGCAGGCTGCGCCCGTAGCTCTTGGGCAGATGGCGTCGGGCGGTGCGGATCTGCTCCTCGATCAGATAGTGGTTGTCGAGCAGCCATTCACCGGCCGGCGATACGCGGTTGCTGCCGAACGACTTGTCGCTGAGAGTGCGGCAGGCTGCGTTCAGGGTCGCCTCGTTGTTCGCCAGCCGGTCCAGCAACTGGTCGGCGACGACTTGCGCGCTCAGTACATGTGTGGCCGCGAGCGTCTGCCCGTGCTTTTCCATCTGCTCGACGCTGAAAAGCTCGGCATTCGGCAGTGCCTGATGCTCGTCGTGCTCGCTTACAGCAGCAGACTTGATGCGGAGATTCGCAGGCAGCTTCTGGAGCAGCTTGCCGCACAGTGCAAGATAGTCGATTTTCAAGACGGAGCTCTCGTGGCGAGGCTGGGCCTCTGGGGCGAAATGCCTGCGCAAGCCGATCACGAGCGTGAGGGGGAAGGAGGCGCCGGTGTTGCCCGGTCAGCGAGGCCCCGCAGGGCCACAGGTCTGGAAACGGTAGCGCTGGAACGCAGGGCTGGCTTGGGAGGTGCCAGCAGGGGGGAGAGGTAGAAGCAAAGCCTGACCGAAGGTAGCGAGGCTGTTACAGCCGGATGGGCTGTGCGAAATGAGTGCCTGATGGCAGGGTTGACGCTTCGAGCATAGCACTCTGGAAGATAAATGCCTTATTTGCGGGCAAAGGCCTATGATCGAACGGACGACTTCGTCAGCGCAAGGAGAGCATCATGGCCAAGAGCCAGTTACGCGGTAACAAGGA
>JAIEOJ010000006.1 GCA_019750575.1 Rhodocyclaceae bacterium
GGCTATCCCGCCAAACCCGAGGACTGACCATGGAGTTGCTTGCCGATCCGCAGATCTGGATTGCCTTCCTGACCCTCACCGCACTGGAGCTGGTGCTGGGCATAGACAACATCATCTTCATTTCCATCCTGTGCGACCGGTTGCCACCGGAAACCCGCGAGAAGGCGCGCCGGCTTGGCCTGGCCATGGCCATGGGCATGCGCATCGGCCTGCTTTTCCTGCTGTCGTGGATCATCGGTCTGACGGCGCCGCTGTTCAGTCTGGCCGGCATGGAGCTGTCCGGGCGTGACCTGATCCTGATCGGCGGCGGCCTGTTCCTGCTGTGGAAGAGCACCACGGAAATCCATCACCTCCTCGAGGGCGAGGACGAAAAGGTCGAGACCAAGGGCGAGGTCACCTTTGCCGGCGTGATTGCGCAGATTGCGCTGATTGACATGGTGTTCTCGCTCGACTCGATCATCACCGCGGTCGGCATGGTCGACGAGATTGCCGTCATGATTGCCGCGGTGGTCGTGTCCGTGGCCCTGATGATGGTCTTTGCCAAACAGATCGGCGACTTCGTCTCCAACCACCCCAGCATCAAGATGCTGGCGCTGTCTTTCCTCGTGGTGGTGGGCCTGGTCCTGATCGTTAATGGCTTCGACCACAATGTGCCCAAGGGCTACATCTACTTCGGCATGGCCTTCTCGCTGTGCGTGGAGCTGCTCAACATCCGCGCCCGCAAGAAGCGCTCGGCGTCAGCGCCGGTGCAGCTGCACAGCCGCTACAAGCGCTGAGCCCGGCCGCGGGCAGCCGCCCCAGGCTGCCCGCGCCGCGCTTGTGGCGTAGACTGGGTGCATCCCTGAAGCCGAGGACGCACCATGGAGCTACTGAGCAACCCGCAGGTCTGGATCGCCTTTTTCACGCTGACTGCGCTGGAACTGGTGCTGGGCATAGACAATATCGTCTTCATCTCCATCCTGTGCGACCGCTTGCCGCCGAAGACGCGCGAGCGTGCGCGCCGCCTCGGTCTGGCCCTGGCCATGCTGACGCGGATTGCGCTGCTGTTCGTGCTGTCCTGGCTGGTCGGTCTGACCGCGCCCATCTTCAGCCTTGCCTGGGCGGATATCGAGATTTCCGGCCGCGACCTGATCCTGATCGGCGGCGGCCTGTTCCTGTTGTGGAAAAGCGCAAACGAGATTCATCATCTGCTCGAGGGCGAGGACCGCCAGATCGATGAAAGCCGGCAGGCCACCTTTGGCGGCATCCTGGTGCAGATCGCCCTGATCGACATGGTGTTCTCGCTCGACTCCATCATTACCGCAGTCAGCATTGCCCAGCATATCGAGGTGATGGTGGCCGCCGTGATTGCCTCGGTGGGTCTGATGATGGCCTTTGCCAAACAGATCGGCGACTTTGTCTCCGGCCATCCCAGCATCAAGATGCTCGCCCTGTCCTTCCTCGCCGTGATCGGCGTGGTGCTGATCGCGGACGGCTTCGACCATCACGTGCCCAAGGGCTACGTCTATTTCGCCATGGCCTTTTCGGTTGGTGTCGAACTGCTCAATCTGCGCGTGCGCAAGAAGCGGCGCCCGGCAGCGCGGCCGGTCCAGCTCTACCGGCGCTATGCCTGCAAGGCCCGCGAGGCCGAGACGCAATAAAAAAGCCGCGGCATGCCGCGGCCGGTGCCATGCGGCATGTGGCTAGACGATGTCGAGGTGCTGGATGCCGGCGTTGATGTCGGTGCCGTGGGCTTCCTTGCCGTGCAGCTTGATCATCAGGCGTACCTCGTTCATCGAGTCGGCGAAGCGCAGCGCATCCTCGTAGCTGATCTTGCCTTCCTCGTAGAGGTCGAACAGTGCCTGGTCGAAGGTCTGCATGCCCATTTCGCGCGACTTCTTCATGGTTTCCTTGATGTCGTGCACCTCGCCCTTGCCGATCTGGTCCGAGATCAGCGGCGAGTTGAGCAGCACCTCCACCGCAGCTGCGCGGCCCTTGCCTTCGCGCAGCGGGATCAGGCGTTGCGAGACGATGGCCTTGAGATTCAGCGAGAGATCCATCAGCAGCTGCGGACGGCGCTCTTCCGGGAAGAAGTTGATGATGCGATCGAGCGCCTGGTTCGAGCTGTTGGCGTGCAGCGTGCCCATGCACAGGTGGCCGGTTTCGGCGAAGGCAATGGCGTGCTCCATGGTCTCGCGGTCGCGGATTTCGCCGATCAGGATGACGTCCGGCGCCTGGCGCAGCGTGTTCTTGAGCGCCGCCTCCCACGAGTCGGTATCCACGCCGACTTCGCGTTGGGTGATGATGCAGTTCCGGTGCTCATGCACGTACTCGACCGGATCCTCGATGGTGATGATGTGACCGTAGGAATTCTGGTTGCGGTGGCCGATCATGGCGGCGAGCGAGGTCGATTTGCCCGAGCCGGTGCCACCGACGAAGAGCACCAGGCCGCGCTTGGTCATGGCCACTTCCTTGAGCACTGGCGGCAGCTTGAGGTCGTCGAGCTCGGGGATGGTGGTATTGATGGTGCGCAGCACCAGGCCGACGCGGCCCTGCTGGACGAAGGCATTGACGCGGAAGCGGCCGATGCCGGCCGGGTTGATCGCGAAGTTGCACTCCTTGCTGGCTTCGAATTCCGCCGCCTGCTTGTCGTTCATGATGGCGCGCGCCAGCTCCAGCGTATGCTGCTGCGACAGTACCTGCTGCGTGACCGGCGTCATCTTGCCGTCCACCTTGATCGCCGGCGGGAAGCCCGAGGTGATGAAGAGGTCGGAACCCTTGCGGCTGACCATATTGGACAGCAGCTGGTACATGAACTTCAGGCCTTCATCTCTTTCCATCGTTGCTCTCCTGGCACTTCACTTTTCCAGCCTCCCCGTGAGGAGGCAGAGGCAGGGTTTCGAGAAGCACTGCTTCTCGCTGCCGTAAGCGGCCGGCGGTGCAAAGCCGGCCGTGGGGGTTGGCGGGGCGGGTGTATCGGGAAACAAGGATGCATTCGGCTAAATGCCGAACGCATCCTTGTTGACTGCCTTGGTCTTGGCCTCGGCCGCCGACACGATATTGCGGCGCACCAGGTCCTGCAGGTTCTGGTCCAGCGTTTGCATGCCGAACTGCTGGCCGGTCTGGATGGCCGAGTACATCTGTGCAATCTTGTTTTCGCGGATCAGGTTGCGGATGGCCGGCGTGCCGATCATGATTTCATGCGCGGCAACGCGACCGGCACCGTCCTTGGTCTTGAGCAGGGTCTGCGAGATCACCGCGCGCAGGGACTCGGACAGCATGGCGCGCACCATTTCCTTTTCGGCGGCGGGGAACACGTCGACGACGCGGTCCACGGTCTTGGCGGCCGAGCTGGTGTGCAGGGTGCCGAATACCAGGTGGCCGGTTTCGGCAGCGGTCAGCGCCAGGCGTATGGTTTCAAGGTCGCGCATTTCGCCGACCAGGATCACGTCCGGGTCCTCGCGCAGCGCCGAGCGCAGGGCGTTGGAGAAGGACAGCGTGTGCGGGCCGACTTCGCGCTGGTTGATCAGGCACTTCTTGGATTCGTGCACGAATTCGATCGGGTCCTCGACGGTGAGGATATGGCCGTACTCGTTCTCGTTGATGTCGTCCACCATGGCCGCCAGCGTCGTCGATTTGCCGGAACCGGTGGGACCGGTGACCAGGACGATGCCGCGCGGCGTGCGCGCGATCTCGCTGAAGATCTTGGGCGCGTTCAGCTGTTCCAGCGACAGCACCTTGGAGGGAATGGTCCGGAACACCGCACCGGCGCCACGATGCTGGACGAAGGCATTGACGCGGAAGCGCGCCAGATTCGGCACGGCAAAGGAGAAGTCGCACTCCAGATGCTCTTCATAGACCTTGCGCTGCCCGTCGTTCATGATGTCATACACCATGGCGTGCACATCCTTGTGCTCGAGCGGCGGCAGATTGATGCGGCGCACGTCGCCATGGACCCGGATCATGGGCGGCAGACCGGCGGAGAGGTGCAGGTCGGAGGCCTTGTTCTTGACGACAAAGGCGAGCAGTTCGGTAATGTCCATCGGGATTCCAGAGGGGAGTGAAGACGCCGGCTGATATACTGCCGGGCCATTATATGACACCTATTCCTGCCAACCTGCAAGCCGTACATGAGCGCATTGCCGCCGCCTGCAAGGCTGTCGGCAGGGCGCCACAAACCGTCGCGCTGCTGGCCGTTTCCAAGACCTGGCCGGCGGACGATGTGCGCACTGCGGCCGCCAGCGGCCAGCGCGCCTTCGGCGAGAACTACGTGCAGGAAGGCGTGGACAAGATCGCGGCACTGGCCGACCTCGGGCTGGAGTGGCATTTCATCGGCCCCCTGCAAAGCAACAAGACGCGCCTTGTGGCCGAGCACTTTGCCTGGGTGCACACCATTGATCGTCTCAGGATCGCCGAGCGCCTGTCGGCGCAGCGTCCGGAACATCTGCCGCCCTTGCAGGTCTGTATCCAGGTGAATGTCAGCGGCGAGGCGAGCAAGAGCGGCGTTGCGCCGCACGAAGCAACAGCACTCGCGCATGCCGTGGCGAAGCTGCCAGGGCTGCAGCTGCGCGGATTGATGGCAGTACCGGAGCCGACCGAGGATGCGGCGCGACTGGCGGCGCAGTTCGGCACGCTGCGCGCCATTCATGAAGAATTGAAGACACAGGGACTGCCGCTGGACACCTTGTCCATGGGCATGTCGCATGATCTGGAAAGCGCGATTGCCGCCGGCGCGACGATGGTACGCATCGGCACGGCGATCTTCGGCGCCCGAACCTACACGCAAGGGGACACGCAATGAGAATCACATTCCTGGGCGGCGGCAACATGGCCGCCGCATTGATCGGCGGCCTCAAGGCAAAGGGCTTTTCCGTCGCCGGCATTGAGGTCATCGAGCTGAATGCGGAAGTGCGTGACACGCTTACCGAGAAGTTCGGCGTGCGCTGCACCGGCAGTGTCGATGCTGCCAGCCTCACCTGCGAAGTGCTGGTGCTGGCGGTCAAGCCGCAGCAGATGCGCGAGGCCGTGAAGCCGCTGGTTGGCAAGCTCGGCAGCCAGCTCGTGATCAGCATTGCCGCCGGCCTGCGCGTGGCCGACATTGCGCGCTGGCTGGGCGGCGACGCCGGCAACTATGCGCGCATCGTGCGCACCATGCCCAACACCCCGGCCCTGATCGGCGCCGGCATCACCGGACTGTATGCCGCACCGCAGGTCGACGCCGAACAGCGCAAGCTGGCCGACACCATTCTGGCCGCCGTCGGCGGCACGATCTGGGTCGAGGACGAAGCCCAGGTCGATGCAGTGACCGCGATTTCCGGCAGCGGCCCGGCCTATGTCTTCTACTTCATCGAGGCACTCGAGTCCGCCGCGCTGGAGCTCGGCTTCGACCTGCCCTCGGCGCGCAAGCTGGCCGTCGAAACCACGCTGGGCGCTGCCCGTCTGGCCGCCCGCAGCGAAGATGCGCCGGCCATCCTGCGCGAACGTGTCACGTCCAAGGGCGGCACCACTGAGGCCGCCTTGCGCTCGCTGGAAAATGACGCCGTGCGTGCCGCCGTGGTGCGCGCCGCGCAGGCCGCCGCCGCGCGCGGGCGTGAGCTCGGCATTCAACTGGGGCAGGACTGATGCTGATGCAAAGCCTGCTCTTCATCCTGCAGACCGCCGCCGACCTGCTGGCCGGCATTTTCCTGCTGCGTTTCCTGATGCAGTGGGCGCGTGTGCCCTTCCGCAATCCGATCGGCCAGTTTGTCGTGGCTGCCAGCGACTGGGCGGTCATGCCGGCGCGCAGGATCATTCCCGGTCTCTGGGGCATGGATCTGGCCAGCCTGCTGCTGGCCTGGCTGGTGCAACTGGTCTACTTCATGCTGGTGCTGGCCCTGTCCGGTGTCGCTGAGGGCCTGGCCCCGGCCCTGGCAGGAACCCTGGCCCTGGTGGCGCTGATCGAGACGGCGCGGCTATTTCTCTACCTCATCTTCGGCATCGTCATCATCACCGCGATCATGTCCTGGGTGAATCCCCATGCACCCATGGCGCCGGTGCTGAATGCGCTGGCGCGGCCCTTCCTGGCACCCTTCCAGCGCTTCATACCGCCGCTCGGCGGTGTGGACCTCTCGCCCATCGTGCTGATCATCGTGCTGCAACTGAGCCTGGGTCTGCTCGCCGGTTTGCGTCTTTCCCTCTTCGCGGCGGGTTGATGCGAACAAGGCCGGGGCAGATGCCGCCGGCCTTGTTGCTTACTGCTGCTGGCAGAAATACACCGACTGCAGATACTTGTCCGGATCGCCGTACTCGGGCCGCCAGCCTTGCGGCTTGCTCGGCGTGACCTCCTGCAGGCGCAGCTGCAGGGCATAGGGCGCGACCGCACTGGCGTTCAGAACCTCGCGGGCGTGGGCGCCGAATTCCTGTTCGAGACGGAGGCGGGCGAGTTCTTCTGGCGAGTAGTCCATGGTCTTCCCCTTTCAGCAGTTCGTTGCGGTACACCTGTCTTAACGCCGCAAACCCGAAAAGGTTGAATCGATTTGCCTGATACGCAGGCATATGCGGCGCTTATATGACAGACAGGTAGGCAGGCCGGGAAGTTCCATCGCGCTGCCAGTCTGTTCTGCCCCTGCGCGAAAGGCGGCAGACAGTGGCCTGACTGCCTGAGAGACGGGCGATACCGCAGACGAGCTCAGCTCGCAGGATTGGCGGGCCGGCTTTTATCCACCCCGTTCCATGGCGCCACCTTCAACAGCAGCAGCATGCCCGGCACCCCGAGCAGGGCGCAGAGCAGGAAGAAGTCAAACCAGCCGAGCATCTCCACCAGCCAGCCGGTCGTGGCATTGACCACGGTGCGCGGTACGGCGGCGAGGCTGGTGAAAAGCGCAAACTGCGTGGCGGTGTACAGCGGATGCGTGTTTTTGGCAATGTAGGCAACGAAGGCCGCCGAACCGAGGCCGACGCCGAGTGCCTCGAAACCGATCACCAGGGCCAGCGCGGTCAGTTGCGCCGCGCCGATTTCGCTTTGCGGGCCCAGCCAGGCCAGCCAGGCAAAGCCGAAGATCGACACCAGCTGCACCACGCCGAACAGCCACAGGGCACGGTTGATGCCGATCCTGATCATCCACAGGCCGCCGAGCAGACCGCCGGCGACGGC
>JAIEOJ010000127.1 GCA_019750575.1 Rhodocyclaceae bacterium
ACCTGGGTCGGAATGCCGCCCGGTGCGGCACGGTAGAACTTCTTGATCTCTTCGTCGCTGGTGCGCTTGATGTCGTATTTGTCGATGGCCTCGCCGAGGGTGCGGCTGTGCACGGTCGGGCAGTTACGGTGGAGCAGGCCGGCGCGGTCGAGCTCGCCGAGAATGCCCATGATGCCGCCGGCGCGGTGCACATCTTCCATGTGCACGTCGGCCTTGGCCGGTGCCACCTTGGACAGGCAGGGCACGCGCCGCGAGACGCGATCGATGTCCGCCATCTTGAAATTGACGCCAGCTTCGGTGGCCGCAGCCAGCAGGTGCAGCACGGTGTTGGTCGAGCCGCCCATGGCCACGTCCAGGCTCATGGCGTTTTCAAACGCTTCGAAACTGGCGATTGAGCGCGGCAGGATGCTGCTGTCGCCCTGCTCGTAGTAGCGCTTGGCCAGCTCGACCGAGAGCCGGCCGGCGCGCAGGAACAGATCGCGGCGATCGGCGTGGGTTGCCAGAATGGAGCCGTTGCCCGGCAGGGACAGGCCCAGCACTTCGGTCAGGCAGTTCATCGAGTTGGCGGTGAACATGCCCGAGCAGGAACCGCAGGTCGGACAGGCGGAACGTTCGTAAGCGTCAGACTCTTCATCTGAGCAGGTCGGATCGGCGCCCTTGATCATGGCATCAACCAGGTCGACGGCGATGGTCTTGATACCGCCTTCGAGATCCGTCAGCTTGACCTTGCCTGCTTCCATCGGGCCGCCGGAGACGAACACGGCGGGGATGTTGAGGCGCATGGCGGCCATCAGCATGCCCGGGGTGATCTTGTCGCAGTTGGAGATGCACACCATGGCGTCGGCGCAGTGCGCATTGACCATGTATTCGACGCTGTCGGCGATCAGTTCGCGCGAGGGCAGCGAGTAGAGCATGCCGCCGTGACCCATGGCGATGCCGTCATCAACCGCAATGGTGTTGAATTCCTTGGCTACGCCGCCGGCCGCCTCGATTTCGCGCGCGACCATCTGGCCGAGGTCCTTTAGGTGCACATGGCCCGGCACGAACTGGGTAAAGGAGTTGACCACGGCGATGATGGGCTTGCCGAAGTCGCCGTCCTTCATGCCGGTGGCGCGCCACAGCGCGCGTGCGCCGGCCATGTTGCGGCCGTGGGTGGAAGTTTTCGAGCGGTAATCAGGCATTGCTGTCTCCATATCCCGTTCGCCCTGAGCCTGTCGAAGGGCGTGAGCCACATGAACAGTGAGTCTGCGGTGGCTTCGATCCCACAAGGGGATTTCCTTCGGTCACAGCTCAGCCCGAACGGTCGGGGGTAAGGGGCTAAGTTAGAATCGAATTTTAGCATTCTGGACACCACCTCCGCCCATGCTGGTCCATCCGCAATTCGACCCCATTGCCATCCAGCTGGGCCCCCTGGGCGTCCACTGGTACGGCCTGATGTACCTGGCCGGCTTTCTGGCCTTCCTGTCGCTGGGCAAATTGAGGGCGAGGCGCTTCCCCGAGCGTGGTCTCACGCCGGCGGACGTGGATGACCTGCTCACCTACGGTGTGCTGGGCGTCATCATCGGCGGCCGCCTGGGCGAGGTGCTGTTCTACCAGCCCGGCTACTATTTCAGCCATCCGTTTGAAATCATCGCCATCTGGCGCGGCGGCATGAGCTTCCACGGCGGCTTCCTCGGCGTACTCGCCGCCATGGCGCTCTTCGCCAGACGCCGTGGCATGCGCTTCTTCCAGATCACCGACTTCATCGCGCCGCTGGTGCCGCTGGGCCTGATGGCCGGGCGCATCGGCAACTTCATCAACGGCGAGCTGTGGGGCCGCGTCGCCGACGCCGCGCTGCCCTGGGCCATGGTCTTTCCCTGGGTGGACAGCCAGCCGCGCCATCCCTCGCAGTTGTATCAGGCTGCGGGCGAAGGCTTGTGCCTGTTCCTGATCCTGTGGCTGTTCACGCATCGCAGTCGGCCGGTCGGTGCCGTCTCCGGCCTGTTCCTGATCGGCTACGGCGCCTTCCGCTTTCTTGCCGAATACTTCCGCGAACCGGACGCCGGCATCTTCGGCCATTCCTATACCATCAGCATGGGGCAGTGGCTGTCGCTGCCCATGGTGCTGATCGGCATTGGGTTTATGGTGCGGGCCTACCGTAAATGACGCGCCCCTTTCGCATTCTCGGCGTCCACCATATCGCCATTGGTAACGCCGATCTCGGCCGCCTCCGCCATCTCTGGGGCGATGTGCTGGGGCTCCCGCTGGGCGAGCCCTTTACGCTGGCCAGCGAGAATGTCACCGGTAGCATCGCTCGTCTGGAGGCCGGACCCTATACGATGGAAGTGGATCTTCTGCAGCCGCTGGATTCAGAAAAAAAGCCTGCACCCCATGCGCCGCCGCTCAATCACATCGCTTTCTGGGTGGATCATCTGGCCGAGGCGGTTGAATGGCTCACGGCGCAGGGCGTGCGCTTCACGCCGGGCGGCATGCGCAAGGGCGCGGAAGGTCGCGAGATGGCCTTCATTCATCCCAAGGCCAGTGAGGAGTTTCCGCTAGGCGGCGAGGGGGTGATGATAGAACTGGTGCAGGCACCGCCGACAGTCGTCGCAGCTTTTGCTACCATTAGGGCAGCGAACTTTCCGCGGTCACCCGAATAAACGCATGAGCCAAACACGCTTCCAGGAACCTTTTGAGGCTGTCGGCTGCGCGACCTGTCGCGATCTGTCGGCACTCGGCTTCGACTTCAGCATGGCCTTTCAGCCGATTGTCGATTTGCATACGCGGCAACCCTACGCCTACGAGGCGCTGGTGCGCGGGCCGAATGGTGAAGGGGCACTGAGCGTGTTGTCACAGATCAATGAGACCAACCGCTACCGCTTCGACCAGGCCTGCCGGGTCAAGGCGATTGAACTGGCCAGCCGCCTCGGCCTGCACAAGCTGCCGGACTGCAAGCTCAGCATCAACTTCATGCCCAACGCGGTGTATCGCGCCGAGACCTGCATACGCGCTACGCTCGAAGCCAGCCGCGAATTCGATTTTCCGACCGATCGCCTGATGTTCGAGGTCACCGAGGGCGAGCGTGTCGAGGACCCCAACCACCTGGTCGGCATCTTCAACGAATACCGCCGTCAGGGTTTCACCACCGCCATCGACGATTTCGGTTCCGGCTATTCCGGACTCAATCTGCTCGCCACCTTCCAGCCGCACGTGCTCAAGCTGGACATGGACCTGACCCGAGACATCTGCAAGCATCCGCCGCGTCAGGCCATTGTGGCCGGCGTGCTGCTGGTGGCGGAACGCCTCGGTATCACCGTGGTAGCCGAAGGTGTGGAAACCCAGAGCGAGTGCGACTGCCTGGAAGAGATGGGCGTGCGCTACATCCAGGGTTACCTCTTTGCCCGCCCCGGTTTTGAAACCCTGCAGCCCGAACTCTTCAAGGCCTGAGCGTCCCTAGAAGGGGCGTATCCACACCGGCCGCAGCGCAGCCTGCTGCGGCGCGTTGATGGCAGTATCGATCTGCGCCAGCAGCACATCCTTGTCCTTGCCCAGCGTGCCTTTCAGCACCAGCTGATTGGAGGCATGGTCGCTGCGGAAAATCGTCTGTTCCAGTTCCAGCGCGCCGACGAAGGTCCGCAGCTCGCGGAACAGCTCGTGCTGATCCAGCTTCTCATAGCGGCCGCCGCGTTCGGCATAGCCTGCGCGGAAGCGGTCTTCCCCGTGCGGGTGATTGATCACCAGCGAAGACAGAAACTCCGGCTGGGTTTCGTTGGCGAGCCGGGCCGAGTTCAGCGCATGCTGTTCGCTGTACGCCTTGCCACCGACACCGTTGATGATCATGACCGAACGCTGGATGCCGGCGTCGCGCAGGCGATTCAGCGCATCCACCGTGCCGGCGTGGGTGTCGCCCTTGCGTATGCTTTCCAGCACGAAGTCATCGCCCGATTCCGCACCCATGTAGATCAGCCTGAGACCCGCTGCGCGCAATTGCCGCAGGTCGTCCACCGACTTGTTGTGCAGATTGAAGGAGGAGCAGTAGGACGACACGCGCGAGACCTCGGGCAGGTGCTCGCGTATCATTTCCAGGATGCGCAGCAGGCGGCGCGTCGATAGCGACATGGCGTCGCCGTCGGCGAGAAAGACGCGACGTACGCCTTGCAGATTCTGGCCGGCCCAGGCTATCTCGGTCTCCACATCCGCATCGGCTTTCAGCGAGAACTTCTTCTGCGGCTGTGTGTACATGTCGCAGTAAGTACACTTGTTCCAGCTGCAGCCGTTGGTGACCTGAAAGATCAGCGAACGCGCCTCGCTCGGCGGCCGGAACAGCGGCTCGATATAGGTGATGGGAGATTCAGGATAGGGCGACCACATGCCCGTATTCTAGACGCCGGCTTCGTCGAGTGCGCGCAGGATCTGCATGCCGTAGGCCTCGAGCTTCTTTTCGCCCACGCCGCTGATGCCGCGCAGGTCGGATAGCGTTTTGGGCTCGGTGCTGGCCATTTCGGCCAGTACGGCATCATGGAAGATCACATAGGCCGGCACGTTGTGCTCCTTGGCCATGCCGGCGCGCCAGGCCTTGAGCGCGTTGTAGCGCAGGGTCGCGAGCGCATCCAGCGCAATCGGCGGTGTCTTGCTGCGACCGCTTGTGCGTCCATTGCCGCGTGCGTCGCGCGTACGTTTGGCCTCGCTGGGCTGGCGCAGCAGGAGTTGCACTTCGCCCTTCAGCACGCTGCGCGCGCTATCGGTCAGTTCCAGCGTGCCGTACTCGCCTTCCGCATGTAGATGGCCCAGCGCAATCAGCTGGCGCAGCACTGCGCGCCATTGCTGCTCGCTGAGGTCCGCGCCTATGCCCCAGGTGGAGAGTTCGGTGTGGCCGTACTGGGCTACCTTGTCGGTCTGCTTGCCGCGCAGCACATCGATCAGATGCACCGCGCCGAAACGTTGGCCCCCATGCTGGTGGAAACGGAACACGCAGCTCAGCGCCTTGCGCGCGGCTTCGGTGGCATCCCATGTGGCTGGCGGTGTCAGACAGTTGTCGCAATTACCGCAAGCACTACCCTGTTCGCCAAAGTAATCGAGCAAGCGCACACGGCGGCAATCGTAGGCTTCCGCCAGCGCCAGCAGTGCATCAAGCTTGGCGCGCTGGTTGCGCTTGAATTCCTCGTGCGCCGGGCTCTCGTCGATCATGCGGCGCTGATTGACGACATCCTGCAGGCCGTAGGCCATCCACGCATTCGAGGGCAGGCCGTCGCGGCCGGCGCGGCCGGTTTCCTGATAGTAGCCTTCGATATTCTTGGGCAGGTCGAGATGGGCGACGAAGCGTACATCCGGCTTGTCGATACCCATGCCGAAGGCAATTGTGGCGACCATGACGATACCGTCCTCGCGCAGGAAGCGGTCCTGCGAATGCTGGCGCAGATCGGCGGACAGGCCGGCGTGATAGGGCAGGGCGGTAATGCCTTGCTGGGTCAGCCATTCGGCCGTGTCCTCGACCTTCTTGCGCGACTGGCAATACACGATGCCCGCATCGCCTTCATGCTCGTCGCAGATGAAGGCCAGCAGCTGGCGGCGCGCATCGGCCTTCTCGACGATCTGGTAGCGGATGTTGGGGCGGTCGAAACTGCTGATGAAGATGCGCGCGCCATCCAGCCCGAGCCGCGTGATGATGTCCGCGCGGGTCAGGTCGTCTGCCGTGGCCGTGAGCGCGATGCGCGGTACCTGCGGATAGCGTTCGTGCAGCAGGCTCAGGGCGAGATAGTTCTCGCGGAAGTCGTGGCCCCACTGGCTGACGCAATGCGCCTCGTCGATGGCGAACAGCGAGAGCTTGCCCTGTTCGTTGAGCAGGTCGAGCAGACCGAGGAAGCGCGCCGTGGTAAGGCGTTCCGGTGCGACATAGAGCAGGGTGATGCGGTCGCTGCGCAGTTCCCGCTCGATCGCCAGCGTGGCGTCGAAATCCTGGGTGGAGTTGAGGAAGGCGGCCGCGACGCCGGCTTCCTCCAGTGCGCCTACCTGATCGTGCATCAGTGCGATCAGCGGGCTGACCACGATGGTCACACCCTTGCCTGCGCGCTGGCGCGCGATGGCCGGCACCTGGTAGCACAGGCTCTTGCCGCCGCCGGTGGGCATCAGCACCAGTGCATCGTTGCCGCCAATCACATGTGCAACGATCTCGGCCTGCGGCCCGCGAAAGGCCGGATAGCCGAATACTTCCTGCAGGATGGGCAGGGCGGCGCTGGTCGGAGAGGGAGCGGACATGAAGCGGTACGGCATGATTGCGGCGGGCCGCAATCATGCCATGCGCAGGGTGTGAACGCCAGCCGCTGCGCTTACTGCGCCACGGCCTTGCGTGCCTTGCGGGCGGTGCGCTCCATCGCCCACACGTAGAGCGTGGGCAGCACGAACAGGGTCAGCAGTGTGGCCGAGACAAGGCCGCCGATCACGACAACAGCGAGCGGCTTCTGGGTTTCCGAACCGATGGCGGTGGACAGTGCCATCGGCAGCAGGCCGAGCATGGCGAGCAGCGCCGTCATCAGCACCGTGCGCAGCCGGTTGATCGATCCCTGCAGGGCCGCCATGCGTGGCGGCATGCCCGAGCCCACCAGCTGATTGAAGTGACTGATCATCACCACCCCGTTCAGCACCGCCTGACCGAACAGGGCGATGAAGCCGATGGCGGCCGAGACGGAGAGGGGAATGTCGGTGAAGAAGAGTGCGAAGATGCCGCCGATCATGGCGAAGGGAATGTTCACGATGATCAGCGTGGCGCTGCTGAGCGAGCTGAAGGCATTCACCAGGAGCAGGAAGATCAGCAGGATGGACAGCGGCACCACCCAGGAGAGGCGCTGCATGGCGCG
The DNA here is from genome assembly GCA_019750575.1 of Rhodocyclaceae bacterium. Lineage (GTDB taxonomy): Bacteria > Pseudomonadota > Gammaproteobacteria > Burkholderiales > Rhodocyclaceae. The sequence continues at coordinate 6,834 of JAIEOJ010000127.1, forward strand.
TACCTGGTTCTCGAACTCGCCCGACCAGCTGATGCGGTAGCCCTCCGGCGCCTTGATCTTGGCCGCGACTCGATCCTGCATGTCCGCAACCACGCTGCCCATGTCGCGATCCTTGATGAAGACGCCGATGGAGAGCACGCGGCTGCCGTTTTCGCGGGCGATATTCATGGCGCCACTGGTCATCTCGAAGTCGGCCAGCTCGACCAGACGCACGAAGGCACCGTCCGGCGTAGTGATGGGGATGCGCTTGAGGCGTTCCAGCTCGCGGTCGGCCTCGGCCAGACGCAGGGTGACGGCGAAGCGGCGCTCGCCCTCCCAGATATAGGTCGTGTCCTTGCCGGCTAGGGCCGTTTCGATCACTTCCTCGATACTGCCCACCGACAGCCCGTAGCGCGCGGCGCTGTGGCGATCGATGTTGATGCGGTACTG
>JAIEOJ010000169.1 GCA_019750575.1 Rhodocyclaceae bacterium
CACGATGACGGTGTGACTCACCTCGACGACTCGCAGGCCTCCACCGAGCATCTGCTCGATTGCGAAAAGCACTGCGCCATGGGTCTGGTCCTGCTCTCGGTCTATGCCTTGAGCTCCTTCGAGACGCCGCATCAGGCCACTCCCTCGTTCCGCGCCAGCTACTACCCGGAACGCACCACCAGCCCGCCCCTGCGCCCTCCGCACGTGCCCGCCTGAGGCGGGTGCGCACACTCCGAACGTAATACCCTCCGAGGCCGTGCCTCGGTCTGTGCCCCGCCGTATTGACGCTTTGCTCAATTCAGCAGGGGATTTTTCATGCAGATTCTGTATTCACGTGCCCGTCGCTGGCGGCGGGTTCACATGGCGCTGTTGCTCTGCCTTGCCGCCGCCGGCGTGCACGCGCAGGAAGCACTGACGCTGAAGCAGGCCTTCGACACGGCCTGGTCGCGCCAGCCCGAGGCACGCGGTGGCGAGCTGCGCCGCAGCGCTGCCGATGCGCGCCGCGATGCCGCCGGCAACTGGCTGGTGGCGCAACCCAATGTCGAACTCGCGACCCGGACCGATCGCGTCAACCGCAACGATGGCAGCCGCGAATATGAAGTCGGTGTCGGTCTGCCGCTGTGGCTGCCGGGTGAGCGCAGCGGGACGCAGGCGCTTGCCGAGGCCGAGCGCGATGCCCTGAACAGCCGGCTGCTGGCCGCACAGTTGCGGATTGCCGCGAGCGTGCGCAGTGCCTGGTGGAGTGCGGTGCTGGCCGGCCACGAGCTGGCGCTGGCACAGGCGCGGCGCGAGCTGGCCATGCAGCTGGCTGGCGATGTGGCGCGCCGTGTGCGCGCCGGCGATCTGGCCCGGGCCGACCAGCATCAGGCCGATGGCGCGCTGGCGGCGGCGGAAGCGCAACTGGCCGAGGCCCAGGCCGGCGATGCCCAGGCCCGGCAGCGTCTGCGCAGCCTGCTCGGCATCACCGCGAGTGTGGCGGCGGGCGCGCCCTCCGAGGCCTTGCCGGCCACGGGCGCCGATGCGTCCGCCCACCCGCTCTTGCGCGAGATTGCCGACCGCGCCGAAGCGGCGCGCAAGGCGCGTGCACTGGCGCAGACACAGACGCGCAACAACCCGCAACTCTTGCTGGGCACCACCCGCGAGCGTGGCAACTTTGCCGAACGCTATGCCCAGACCGTCAGCGTCGGCGTGCGCATTCCCTTCGGCAGCGACAACCGTCGCCAGGAACGCATTGCCACTGCCGAGGCCGAGGCGCTGGAAGCCGAAGCGCGCATGGAGGTGGAGCGCGACGGCGTTCTCGCCGACATCGATGCGGCGCGCGCCCGTGTTGCCGCGGCCCAGGCCCAGCTTGCCGCGGCCGAGCGCCGCGCCGTGCTGGCGCGCGAGACGCGCGGCTTTTTCGAGAAGTCCTTCCGCCTCGGCGAAAGCGATCTGCCCACGCGACTGCGCATCGAACTCGAGTCCTACGAGGCCGAACGCCAGTTTGCCAAGAGCCGCGTGCTTGCCGCCCAGGCGGTTTCCCAATTGAGGCAGGCCCTGGGCCTGCTGCCGGAGTAATGCAATGAAAAAGATGATTTTCATGTTGGCCATGCTGTGCGCCGCACAGGTGCATGCGCATGGCGGTGACGAACACAAGGACCATGCGCATGCCGCACCGTCCACCGTGCTGGAGACAGCTAGCCCCGTACCTACGCTGCGTACCGAGAGCGAGCAGTTCGAGCTGGTGGCGCGCCTCTACCCCGACGAGCTCGGCATCTACATCGACCGCTGGGCCAGCAATGTCCCGCTGCTGAATGCCGAGGTCGAAGTCGAACTGAATGGCATCAAGGCGATGGCGAAATTCCACGCCGATCACGGCGACTATGCGGTCAATGATCCGGCACTGCTCAAGGCGCTGCACGCCGAGGGCGAGCATGCGCTGATGTTCAGCATCGTCGCCGGTGAGGAGGTCGATCTGCTGACCGGCGAGCTGCATGTACATGCAGCGAGCGCGATGGAGGCGCTGGGCGGCAAGGGCGGCAATCGTCTGCTGATAGTCGCTTTCGCTGCATTGATCCTGATCGGCTGCGGTCTTGCCGTGTATCACCTGCTGCGTGCGCGCAAGGAGAAGTCAGCATGAACCGCCTCTTGATGACGCTGCTGCTGTGCACATTCGGCATGACAGCGCTGGCCCACGAGGGCCATGACGATGCCGCCCCGGCCCTGCCCGCAGGCAGCAACGCGCCGCAACGCCTGCCCGACGGCAGCGTGTTCCTGCCCAAGCCGGCGCAGCGCCAGATGGATCTGCGCACGGTGCAGACGGCGGCGCAGGAAGCCATGCGTGCGCTCGAACTCAACGGCCGCGTGACCATGGACCCGAATGCCGGCGGTAAGGTGCAGGCCATCATTGCCGGCCGCGTCACGCCCGGCCCCGGCGGCCTGCCGGTGGCCGGCCAGCGCGTCAAGCGCGGCGAGGTGCTGGCCTATGTGACGCCGGCAGTCGGCGGCGGCTCGCGCTCGCTGGCGGTGAGTCGCCTCAATCGCCTCAAGGAACTCTCGGATACCGTGCCGAAGAAGACCCTGGAAGAGGCCGAGGCCGCTGTCGCCAATGAACAGATGGTGGCGCCGGTGTCCGGCGTGATCTCGGCGGCGCATGTGGTGGCCGGCCAGGTCGTCGATGCACGCGAAACCCTGTTCGAGGTTGTCGATCCGGCGCGCCTGCAGGTCGAGGCGCTGGTCTATGACGTGGCGCTGGCCGCCAGCATTCGCTCCGCCCATGCCGTGCTCGGTACGGAAAAGCTGTCGCTCAAGCTGCTCGGTGCCGCGCGCGCCATGCGCGAACAGGCGCTGCCCGTGACCTTCCGCGCCGAAGGCGAACTGGCGCAGCGGCTCGCCGTGGGCCAGCCGCTCAAGGTGGTGGTGCAGACCGGCCAGCCGGTGCAGGGCGTGCCGGTGCCGGCGGCGGCGGTGATGAAGAACACGGCCAATCAGAGCGTGGTCTGGGTCAAGACCGGTGCGGAATCCTTCAGCCCGCGCGTGATCGGCTTCGAGCCGCTCGATGGCGCGAATGTGCTGGTCACTTCCGGGCTTGAAGGCGGCGAGCGCATCGTCACGCAGGCGGCCGCGCTGCTGAATCAGGTTCGATAAAACTTAACTTTCCGTTCGCGCTGAGCTTGTGACCAAAGAGAATCCCCTGGCGGGATCGAAGCCGGGTGCATCAAGCGCCCTTCGACAGGCTCAGGGCGAACGGTTATGGCAACTGGAGTAATACATGTTCAAGTGGATACTCGAAACCAGCCTGGGCAGCCGTCTGCTGATCATCGTCGCCAGCCAGACGCTGATGGCCTACGGCATCTGGACGCTGTCGAACACGCCGGTCGATGTGTTTCCCGACCTCAACAAGCCCACCGTCACGCTGATGAGCGAGGCCGGCGGCATGGCGGCGGAAGAGGTCGAGCAACTCATCACCTTCCCGCTCGAAACCGGCATGAACGGCTTGCCGGGCGTGGAGACGGTGCGCTCGGTTTCGTCCAACGGCCTGTCCATCGTCTATGTGACCTTCGACTGGAGTACCGAGGTTTTTCGCGCGCGCCAGATGGTGGCGGAGCGCCTGACCGCCCTGGAGAGCGCGCTGCCGCAGGGCGTGGTGCCGAAGATGGGGCCGGTGTCCTCGATCATGGGCGAGATCATGCTGATCGCTATTCCCTATGAACCAACCGAACAGGCCGTGCTTCGACAGGCTCAGCACGAACGGAGCACGGATCAGCCAGGTGGTGTCGAAGGGCGAGCGTCGGCAACGCCGGCGATGGCTGTGCGTGAATATGCCGATTGGGTACTGCGTCCGCGCCTGATGGCGATTCCCGGCATTGCCCAGGTCATCCCCATCGGTGGCGAGGTGCGTCAGTTCCAGGTGCAGCCGAACACGGCGCGCATGGCCGAGCTGGGCATCACGCTGAACCAGCTCGATGCCGCGTTGCAGGGTTTTGCCGCGAATACCTCGGGCGGCTTTCTTGAGCTCAACGGGCGCGAATACCTGATCCGCAACCTCGGCCGTACCTCCAGCCTCGATGATCTGCGCCGGCTCGCCTTGACGGCACGGAACGGCCAACCCATCCTGCTGCAGCAGATTGCCAGTGTCAGCTTTGCGCCGGCCATCCGCCGCGGCGATGCCGGTTTCGAGGGCAAGCCGGCGGTGGTGCTGGGCGTACAGAAACAGCCGACCGCGGACACCATCGCCCTGACTGCCAAGGTCGAGACGGCGCTGGCCGAATTGCAGGCCTCGCTGCCGGCGGGCATGGAGGCACCGCGCGTGACCTTCCGTCAGGCCAGCTTCATCTCCTCCTCGATCGACACGCTCAAGGCCAAGCTGATTGCCGCCTCCGTCTTTGTCGGCGTGATTCTCTTCCTCTTTGTCGGCACCCTGCGCACGACGCTGATTGCGCTGGTGGCAATTCCGGTGTCCATCCTGGTCACGGCACTGGTGTTCCGTTACTTCGGCATGTCCATCAACACCATGACGCTGGGCGGTCTGGCCATCGCCATCGGCGGCCTGGTCGATGATGCTATCGTCGATGTGGAAAACATCCTGCGCCGCATGCGCGAGAACCGGCAGCGGCCGCTGGTGGAGCGCACCCCGCTGCTGACGCTGATCCGCGATGCGAGCCTGGAAGTGCGTTCCGCGATCGTCTATGCGACCGCCATCATCGTGCTGGTGTTCGTGCCGCTGTTCGCGCTGCCCGGCATGGAAGGGCGGCTCTTCATTCCGCTCGGCATCGCCTTCATCGTTGCCACGCTGGCCAGCCTGCTGGTTTCGGTCACGGTGACGCCGGTGCTGGCGTATTACCTGCTGCCCGGCATGAAGACGCTGGATCACGGCGACACGAAGCTGCTGGCCTGGATCAAGCACCATTACCGGCGTGCGCTCGATACCGTCATGCGTCATCCGCGGCAACTGCTCTACGGCTGTGTCATCGCCGCCCTGATCGCGGCCGCGGCCGTGCCTTTCTTCGCGCGCAGCTTTCTCCCGCCCTTCAACGAAGGTACGCTGGTGATCGGCATGCGCCTCAATCCGGGCGTGACGCTGACCGAGTCCTCCAATCTGGCGCGCCAGACAGAGTTGCTGATCCGCGAAGTGCCCGAGGTGGCGCACGTCGGTCGTCGCAGCGGCCGCGCCGAGCTGGATGAACATGCCGAAGGCGTGCATGTGAGCGAGATCGATGTCGGCCTGCTGCCTTTCGAACAGCTCACGCGCAGCATGGACGAGATCAAGGCGGATATCCGTTCCCGCCTCGTCAATATCCCGGCGGCGATCAGCATCGGCCAGCCGATCTCGCACCGCATCGACCACCTCATGTCGGGCGTGCGCGCGCCCATCGCCATCAAGATCTACGGCGAGGACCTCGACACCCTGCGCGGGCAGGCGGCGACCTTGCGCGAGCGCCTCGCATCGGTGCGCGGGCTGGTCGATCTGGAGATCGAGAAGCAGGTGCTGGCGCCGCAGATCAAGGTGCGCATCGATCATGCCGCGGCCGCACAGTACGGCGTGCCGACGCCGCAGATCCTCGCCGCCCTGCAAAGCCTGGTGGGCGGCGAACGCCTGGCCCAGGTGGTCGAGGGTACGCGCCGTTTTGATCTGGTGGTGCGCATTCCCGAGGCTGCGCGCGGTTTCGAGGGGCTGAGCAACCTGCTCATCGAGACGCCGAACGGGCGCATTCCGCTCAGTCGCGTGGCCAGCATCGAGGATGGCGACGGCCCCAACCAGATCAGCCGCGATAACGGTCGTCGCCGCATCGTGCTGTCCGCCAACACGCAGGGCCGGGCGCTGTCGGATGTGATCGCGGATATCCGCGCCGTGCTGGCGGAGATGAAGTTGCCGGAAGCCTATTTCGTCACCCTCGAAGGCCAGTTCCAGGCGCAGGAAGAGGCGGCGCGCCTGATCGGCCTGCTGTCCATCGCGTCCCTGATCCTCATGTTCGTGGTGCTCTACAGCCGCTACCAGTCGACCACGCTGGCGCTGATGGTGATGGCCAACATTCCGCTGGCGCTGATCGGTGCAGTCCTCGGCCTGTGGCTGTCGGGCCAGCCGCTGTCGATTGCGGCCCTGGTCGGCTTCATCACCCTGGCCGGCATCTCGGTGCGCAACGGCATCCTCATCATCAGCCACTACCTCAACCTGATGCGCTTCGAGCAGGAGAAGTTCGAGCTCCAGATGATCCTGCGTGGCTCGCTCGAACGTCTCGCGCCGGTGTTGATGACGGCGCTGGTGACGGCTTTCGCGCTGGCGCCGCTGCTGTTCGAGGCGGAGCAGCCGGGCACCGAGATCCTGCATCCGGTGGCGGTGGTCATCTTCGCCGGCCTGATCGGCTCCACCCTGCTCGATACCTTCCTGACCCCGGCCATGTTCTGGCTGTTCGGACGCAAGGCGGCGGAGAAGGTGCTGGGCAACACATCCAGGGACGCTTTTTAAAAGAAAAGCGAACAGATTTTTTCTGATTTCGATCAACAAGGAGACACACATGAAACTCGCATCCATTCTGATCTCGGCCATCATCGCTGTCGCTGCCCCGGCGGTTCATGCCCATGCCGAACATGGCCAGCCGCAGCATGGCGGCATTTACGGCGAGGCCGGGGTTTTCCAGGCCGAGCTGGTAGTCAAGGACGCGCAGGTGACACTGCACATCAGCAACCATGGCGAGCCGGTTTCCACCAAGGGTGCCAAGGGCAAGCTGACCGTGCTGGGCAAGGACGGCAAGATCGAGGTCACGCTGCAGCCGGCCGGCAATGACCAGCTGATCGCCACCCTGCCGAGCAAGCCGGCCAAGGGCAGCAAGGCCGTAGCCAGCATTACCCTGGCCGGCGGCAAGCCTGCCAATATCAAGTACACGCTGGACTGAGGCAGGGCGGCGCGGACACTGGGGCTTGTGTTGTGCCCTTGTGTCCCGATCTGGGATGTAATGGCGGTCGTTTGACCGCACACAGGACCTCGACATGAAACAGCAGGACAGTTGCGCCAGCCCGTGCTGCGGTGCTGCATGCAGCACCGCAGCAGCGGCGGAGCAGACGCCCGTGACCGGCATGCGTTACCGCATTCCGGCCATGGACTGTGCGGCCGAGGAGGGTGAGATCCGCCATCTGCTGGCCACGGTGCCGGGCATCACGGCCCTGCATTTCGCCCTCGGCGCACGCACGCTGACAATTGCCGGCGACGCGGCGGCACAGGCCGCCGCCGTGGCCACGCTGCAGCGCGCCGGTTTTCCCGCCTCGCCGCTGGCCGCTGCTGATGCGGATGCCGGTCATGCGCAGGACGACCATGCGCA
>JAIEOJ010000069.1 GCA_019750575.1 Rhodocyclaceae bacterium
TAGTTCTCGCCGGCGGCATAGGCTTCGGGTTCGTCGTGGGCGTAGCGGTACTCCTTGCCCAGCCCCATGTTCTTCATCAGCTTGGTCGGCGCGTTGCGCAGGTGATCGGGCACCGGTCGCGACTTGTCCTTGGCCACATGGGCTCGGGCCGCATTATACGCGGCATAGGCGGCGTTCGATTTGGCGGCAATGGCCAGGTACTGCGCCGCTTCGGCCAGCGCCAGCTCGCCCTCGGGGCTGCCCAGGCGCTCGTAGATGGCGCAGGCATTGAGCGCAATCTCCCAGGCGCGCGGGTCGGCGAGGCCGATATCCTCGATCGCCATGCGCACCAGGCGACGGCCCATGTAGAGCGGGTCGGCGCCGCCGTCGAGCATGCGTACCAGCCAGTACAGCGCTGCGTCCGGATCGGAGCCGCGTACTGACTTGTGCAAGGCCGAGATCTGGTCGTAGAAAGCGTCGCCGCCCTTGTCGAAACGGCGCAGATCGCTGGCCAGCGCGTTCTCAAGGAAAGGCGTGTCGATGCGCTCGGCGCCCGCGGTCTCGGCGGCAGTGCGGATCTGCTCCAGCACATTGAGGAAACGCCGCGCATCGCCGTCGGCATAGCCGATCAGGCGATCACGCGCGTCGTCCTCGAACTCGACCTCGGCGAAGGCTTCGTCGCGCGCGCGCTCGAAGAGTTGCTTGAGGTCGTCCTCGGAGAGGCTCTTCAGCACATACACCGCGGCACGGGACAGCAGCGCGGAATTCACTTCGAAGGATGGATTTTCCGTCGTCGCGCCGATGAAGGTGACCAGCCCGCTTTCCACATAGGGCAGGAAGGCATCCTGCTGCGCCTTGTTGAAGCGATGCACCTCGTCCACGAACAGTATGGTACGGCGCCCCGATTGCGCAGCGGTCAGCTCGGCCTGCTGCATGGCTTCGCGGATATCCTTGACGCCCGAAAAGACGGCTGACAGCGCAATGAATTCGGCATCAAAGCTGGATGCCATCAGCCGCGCCAGCGTGGTCTTGCCCACGCCCGGCGGTCCCCACAGAATCATGGAATGCGGCGTGCCCGACTCGAAAGCCAGACGCAGCGGCTTGCCCGGGCCGAGCAGATGCTGCTGGCCAATCACCTGCTCCAGCGTCTTCGGCCGCAGCAACTCGGCCAGCGGCGCATGCGGCGCCGTGCCGCTGTCAAACATGTCGCTCATCCCCGGCCTTGTTCCTGGCTGATCGCTACGTCAATAATGGAATCGCAATTGGGCGATCTGAAGATCGCTGCCGTCCACGCGATACACCATGCGGTGCTCATCGGTGATACGTCGCGACCAGAAACCAGCCAATGCGTGCTTTAAAGGTTCGGGTTTGCCTATCCCGGAAAAAGGCTCACGCTGGACCTCCTGGATCAGCTTGTTGATCCGTTCGACCATGCGTTTATCCTGCTTTTGCCAGTAGAGATAGTCTTCCCAAGCCTCGTCAGAAAAAACCAGCCTCACTTGGCCAGCTTCCGCTCGACACCCTTTCCGGCATCCAGTTGGGCGACGGCAGAAAGCAGTCGTTTTGCATTCGCCGGGGTACGCAACAGATAGGCAGTTTCTTCCAGCGCCTTGAAATCCTCAAGGGAAAGCATCACGACGGATTGCTCACCATTGCGCGTAATGATCAGCGGCTCATGGTCTTCGCACACCCGGTCCATGGTGCTGGCAAGATTTGCGCGAGCGGCAGTGTAGGTGATTGCATCCATGGGGGCACCTCATCAAATGTACGACTTATTGTACATGTACGAATGCAGGGTGTCGAGCCACAGGAAAGGGATCGTCCCCTACTCACCGACGACGTCTACGCCCTTGGGCGGCGTGAAACTGAACGTGCCGACAGCAAAGCTCGGGTTGCGCTCGAAGCCGGTGAACAACAGTGTCGTGATCTGGCCAAAGTTGTCGCGGACTTCCATCATCTTCGGCAGCTTGTCGACAAAGCCGATGCGCACGCGCTGGAAGGTGCTGTCCTTGTCCTTGGGCACCGCATCGACGATGTCTACGCCATCGACCTTGCCGGGCTCGCTCAGGGTGAAGTTCTTTTCCACGTCACCGCTGCCGGCGAGAAAAGCAGCGGGCGTGTTGCCAAGCGCATCGCCCAGCTTCTTGATCGTCACCTGCTCCAGGTCCTTGTCATAGCTCCACAGCTTGACGCCGTCGCTGACCAGCAGCTGCTGATAGGGCTTGTCGTAGCTCCAGCGGAACTTGCCGGGGCGGGAGAAGGCCAGGGTTCCTGAGGACTCCTGCTTCCTGCCCGACTTGCCGGCCACGATCTGGCTGAAGGAGGCTTTGGCGGATTTGGTTTCGGCAAGAAAGGCCTTGAGCTGGTCGATGCCGCCGGCAAGGGCGGTATCGCACCAGACTGTCAGCGCCAGCAGGGGGATGAGTAGCGATTTCATCGGCGCATTTTGCCAGAGGCGGCCATGTGCTGCTCGGGACTGCTGTTTCAGAATGTCTGAAACAGCAGTCAGATCAAGCCTGCGCCCTACTCGGCCGCTTCGGGCACCAGCACTTCGCGGTTGCCGGCGCCGTTCATGGCCGACACCAGACCGGCGCGTTCCATCTGCTCGATCATGCGCGCGGCGCGGTTGTAACCGATGCGCAGATGGCGCTGCACCAGCGAGATCGAGGGGCGGCGCGTCTTCAGCACCACCTCGACCGCCTGGTCGTACATGGGATCGGCTTCGCCGTCACCCTCGCCGCCTTCGCCGCCCAAGACACCGCCACCGTCTTCGGCGGCCGGCGCGGCGAGCACGCTGTCGATATATTCGGGCGGGCCGATTTTCTTGAGGTGATCGACGATGCGATGCACTTCATCGTCGGCCACAAAAGCGCCGTGGCAGCGTATCGGCAGGCCGGTGCCCGGTGCCAGGAAAAGCATGTCGCCCTGGCCGAGCAGCGCCTCGGCGCCCATCTGGTCGAGGATGGTGCGTGAGTCAATCTTGCTGGAGACCTGGAAGGCAATGCGCGTCGGGATATTGGCCTTGATCAAGCCGGTGATTACATCGACGCTGGGGCGCTGGGTCGCCAGCACCAGGTGGATGCCGGCGGCGCGGGCCTTCTGCGCCAGGCGCGCGATCAGCTCTTCGACCTTCTTGCCCACCACCATCATCAGGTCGGCCAGTTCGTCGATGACCACCACGATATAGGGCATGTGCTCGAGCGGCTCGGGGCTTTCCGGCGTCAGCGAGAAGGGATTGCCGATGTGCTCGCCGGCCTTCTTGGCGTCGGCGATCTTGGCGTTGTAACCGGCGAGGTTGCGCACGCCCAGCGCCGACATCAGCTTGTAGCGCTTCTCCATCTCGCCCACGCACCAGTGCAGCGCATTGCCGGCCTTGCTCATGTCGGTGACGACCGGCGCCAGCAGGTGCGGAATGCCTTCGTAGATCGACAGCTCCAGCATCTTGGGGTCGATCAGGATCATGCGCACGTCCTTGGGCTCGGACTTGTACACCAGCGACAGGATCATGGCGTTGATGCCAACCGACTTGCCGGAGCCAGTGGTACCGGCCACCAGCAGGTGCGGCGCCTTGGCCAGATCGGTCACCATGGGCTGGCCGGAGATGTCCTTACCCAGTGCCACCGCCAGCGGCGAACTCATGGCGTGATAGGCAGCGGAGCCGATGATCTCGGTCAGGCGCACGGTCTGGCGCTTGGTATTGGGCAGTTCCAGCGCCATGCAGGACTTGCCGGGCACCGTTTCCACCACGCGGATGCTGACCAGAGACAGCGCACGCGCCAGATCCTTGGCCAGATTGACGATCTGGCTACCCTTCACACCCGTTGCCGGTTCAATTTCGTAGCGCGTCACCACCGGGCCGGGGAAAGCGGCCAACACCTGCACCGTCACGCCGAAATCGGCGAGCTTGCGCTCGATCAGGCGCGAGGTGAATTCCAGGGTATCGGCGCTGGGCAGGGCGGCCGGATCATGCACGGCCTCGGCCAGCAAATGCAGGGGTGGCAGCGCGCCGCCGGGTGCATCGAAGAACATCTGCTGCTGGCGTTCCTTCTCGATGCGCACTTCGGCCTTCTTGGCCAGCGGCACTTCCTGCACCACGGGTTCAATACGAACCGGCGGCGGCGGATTGGCCTCCATCTTTTTCAGCTCGACCTCGACCATGGCTTCGCGCTTCTCGGCCACGGCACGGCCGATCTTCTTGTCCTGCCGGGTCTGCCAGGCGTTAATGCTGCCGAACCACAAACGCTCCAGCGACAGGCCGATGCGCTCGACAAAGGCGATCCACGACACGCCGGCGAACAGCGACAGCCCCAGCGCCATCAGGGTCAGCAGGATCAGGGTGCCGCCGGTGAAGCCCAGGTACTGGAAGGCCAGATTGGAAACACCATGGCCGAGCATGCCGCCCGGCTCGAAGGGCAGCGCCGCCTTGTGACTCCAGAAGCGCAGCGCCTCCATGCCACTGCTGGCCACCAGCAGAACGAGGAAACCGATGCTGACCACCGACAGATGGCGGCGATTGGTCTCCTGCGAGAAGCCGAGACGGCGATAGCCCCAGACCAGCAGCAACAGCAGGCACACCACCCACCACCAGGCGGACAGGCCGAAGAGGTAGAGCATCAGATCGGCCAGCCAGGCACCGAACTTGCCGCCGGGGTTGGCAATATGGTCGGCCAGCGCGGCGTGCGACCAGCCGGGATCGGCCTTGTCGTAACCCCACAGGGTCAGGGCCAGAAAACCCGCCAGCGCGCCGACAAAGAGCCAGCGCGCTTCGTGCACCAGCGCAGCGATCTTCTCGGGCAGCGGTTGCGAAATTTTGTTGCGTTCAGCCATTGCAGTCATGTTTTACGGAAGCACCCGTTCAGTGTCAATCGAACCTTGCCGTCCCTTCTGCGAGGCAATCAGCAAGCAAGGGCTTCCCCCTTGGTTATGGTTCCATCCTCCCAATGCGGCCGGACGGATAGCAGCGTCCCATGGTAGCGCCGGCACCGGCGGGCAAAAGGCCGATCAGGACGGTTTTCACCGGGGAGTCCGCAGATTGCACCATAGGCCAGACAAATCAGTCACATAGTCACGGCCTTGCTTGATAAAGCAGTCCAGGGCCCTCAGTTGCCTGACTGGGCCGACCGCGATCGAAACCCGGGGCGGTCCGGCCCTTTATAATTGCACGCTGAACCCAACACGGATCCCATCATGAGCAACGCACGCCATATTCCCCTGCTGATCCTCGGCTCCGGCCCCGCCGGCTATACCGCGGCCGTGTATGCCGCCCGCGCCAACCTCAATCCCGTCATCATCACCGGCATCGCCCAGGGCGGCCAGCTGATGACCACCACCGATGTGGACAACTGGCCGGCCGACGCCAACGGCGTGCAGGGTCCGGAACTGATGGCGCGCTTTGAAGCGCATGCCACGCGTTTCAACACCGAAATGGTGTTCGACCACATCCATACCGCCAAGCTGACCGACAAGCCTTTCACCCTGATCGGTGACGCCGGCACCTACACCTGCGACGCCCTCATCATCGCCACCGGCGCCTCAGCCCAGTATCTGGGCCTGCCGTCCGAAGAAGCCTTCTCCGGCAAGGGCGTGTCGGCCTGCGCCACCTGCGACGGCTTCTTCTACAAGGGCCAGGACGTGGCCGTGATCGGCGGCGGCAATACCGCGGTCGAGGAAGCACTGTACCTGTCCAACATCGCCCGCCATGTCACGGTGGTGCACCGTCGCGACAAGTTCCGCTCCGAGAAGATCCTCGCCGACAAGCTGTTCGCCCGCGAAAAGGAAGGCAAGGTCACGATCAAGTGGAACCATACGCTGGATGAAGTGCTGGGCGACAAGACCGGTGTGACCGGCATGCGCATCAAGAGCACCGTCGACGGCAAGACCGAGGACATCGATCTCAAGGGCGTGTTCATCGCCATCGGCCACAAGCCGAATACCGACATCTTTGCCGGCCAGCTGGAAATGGAGAACGGCTACCTCGTCACGCAAGGCGGCCGTAACGGCAATGCCACGCAGACCAGCATTCCGGGCGTGTTTGCCGCCGGCGACGTGCAGGACCACATCTACCGCCAGGCCATCACCAGCGCCGGCAGCGGCTGCCAGGCCGCGCTCGACGCCGAGCGCTACCTGGATGATTTGAAGTAAAAGACATTAACCACAGAGACACAGAGTCACAGAGAAAATCTTGAGAACCAACCTTCGTCGTTTGTTTTTCTCTGTGACTCTGTGTCTCTGTGGTAATGCTTTTCATGTCTAAGGCCCGTCCGCCGACGGAGCCCACTCCGGAAGAGCGGGCCTTGTTTCGTGAGGAGGTCGCCGACGTCGTGCCCATCGTACATGACCGTGTCGAGCACGATCTCCCCCTGCCGCTGGCCATCCCCCGCCAGCGCGAGATGGACGACATCCTGGCCCTGGCCGAGAGCCTCGATGCCGCGCCCTTCGAAATCATGCTCGAAGGCGGCGATGAACTCGCGTTTGCGCAGAACGGCATTCCCCGGCTGGTGCTGCGCGACCTGCGGGCCGGACGCTGGGTGTCGCAGGCCCAGCTCGACCTGCACGGCATGAACCGCGAACAGGCGCGTGCCGCCATGTCCGCATTCATCGCCTCGGCCCTGCTGCAGGGCCAGCGCTGCGTGCGCATCATTCACGGCAAGGGACTGCGTTCGCCGGGTCGCGAACCCGTACTCAAGGAGCTGGTACGCAACTGGCTGGCCAACCGCAAGGAAGTGCTGGCCTATGCACAGACGCGTGCGTCCGAAGGAGGCGGCGGCGCAGTCAGCGTGCTGCTCAAGCGCAAGGCATGAACATTCCATCCAGGAACAGGGTCCACCCGCTTCCACGCGGCTGGCTGCGCTGGCTGCCCGGCCTGCAACTGCTGCGCACCTACGATCCGGACTGGCTGCGTCACGATGTCATGGCCGGCCTGGTACTGGCCACCATGCTGGTGCCGGTCGGTATCGCCTATGCCGAAGCCTCGGGCGTGCCGGCTATCTACGGGCTCTACGCCACCATCGTGCCGCTGCTCACCTATGCCGTGTTCGGCCCCAGCCGCATCCTCGTGCTCGGCCCGGACTCGGCGCTGGCCGCGGTGATACTCGCCGTGGTTCTGCCGCTCTCCGGCGGCGATCCCGGCCGCGCGATTGCCCTCGCCTCGATGATGGCGGTGGTCTCGGGGCTGATCTGCATCGCGGCCGGGCTGGCAAGGCTTGGCTTTGTCACCGAGCTACTGTCGAAGCCGATCCGCTACGGCTACATGAACGGCATTGCGCTCGCAGTCCTGATTGCCCAGACCCCCAAGCTGCTCGGCTTTTCGATCGAAAGCCAGGGACCGCTGCATGACGTGGTCGCGATTCTGGTCGGCCTCCTCGAGGGCAACTACAACCCGCTCGCCTGCGCCATCGGCCTCGGCACCCTGCTGCTGATCTTCGCCCTGCGGCGTCTCCCGCGCGTCCCCGGCATCCTCATCGCCGTGATCGCCGCCACGCTGGCCGTCGCCCTGCTGGATCTCGCCGACGACAGCGGCATCGCCATCCTCGGCGCCATGCCCCAGGGCCTGCCCGAGTTCACCGTGCCGTGGATACGCCGCGAGGACTGGGGGCCCGTGCTGCTCGGCGG
>JAIEOJ010000043.1 GCA_019750575.1 Rhodocyclaceae bacterium
CTGAACTCGATGACCGCGCTTGAGCGTTCGATCGCATTCAGCATGGCGGCACTGCTGCGCGCGCTTTCCACCTTTTCAGTCACGTCGCTTGCCAGCTTGACGACCTTTACCACACGCCCGTCAGCACCCAGTACGGGGTTGTAGGTGGCTTCCAGCCACACGCTCTTGCCGCTGCAATGACGGCGGCGGAACTGCCCGTTGAAATGTTCACCCGCGCGCAGGCGGTCCCAGAAGCGGTCGTAGTCGGGGCTGTTGGCATAGTCGTCAAAACACAGCTGCGCATGCTTGCTGCCGATCAACTCGCTTCTTGGGTAGCCGACGACATGGCAGAAGCGTTCGTTGGCGTCGATGATCGTGCCGTCCAGCCCGAGCTCGACCCATGCCGTTGAACGATGCAGTGCCTGCACGACAGCCTGGCTTGCCTGCAGCTCGGCCTCAAGCGCATTGATGCGTTGTTGATGCTTTTTGAAGAACACGGTGCTTCTCTCCGTAAAAATTGCAAACTGCTGTCTCGGCCATGCGCGGGCCGATCAGGCAGACAGACGTTTTCCCAGCAGACGCATCAGGCCGCCGAACACCGGCACCTTGGCGTAGAGCTCTTCGGCTGCATCCCAGTAGTCGCGGTGGTAGCTCACCTTGCCGTCGCCGGCGAAGCGCAGGTGGCTGACGCCGCGCAGCATCTGCGCCCCGCCCAGCAGCGAGGAGCGGAAATGCAGCTCCCAGACCAGCACCACATCGCCGCCGGCATCGACGATGCGCTGGCAGACGTGGAAGCGTGGCGCCTCCAGCTGCTTGAACATGTGGCGGAAGATGCGCTGAATGGCGTCGATGCCGCGCACTTCATTGAAGGGATCCTTGAACCAGGCATCTGCAGTGTAGAAGGCATCAAAGCGCTCGACATCGGCAGCACTCAGGTTTTCATAGAAATTGATCAGTTCGTCCAGTGTGCGCATGTTCAGCCCCCGGCGGTCCGGCTCACCAGCCGGAAGTAGATGCAGTCAGGCAGGCGGCGCAGCAGTTTCATGAACCAGGTGAAACGCCGGGGGAAATGGATTTCAAAGTCCCCCGCCGCCATGCCATCCAGAAAGGCCTCGGCCGCGACTTCAGGCGTCACCAGTGCCGGCATGCGGAAGTCATTCTGTGCGGTGAGCCGGGTCGCGACAAAGCCCGGATTGACCACCCAGACGCCAACGCCGCGCGGATGCAGGTCAAGGTAGAGGCATTCCGCGAAATAGCTGAGCGCCGCCTTGGCTGCGCCATAGCCCAGCGCCTTGGGCAAGCCGCGATAGCCGGCAACGCTGGAGACCAGTACCAGTCCGCCGCGTGCGCCGTGTGGCAGCATGGGCAGCACGGCATAGGCAAAATTCACCGCGCCGAGATAATTCACCTCGCACAGCCGGCGTACCGTGGCCGGGGTGAAATCCCAGGCGTTCAGCGGGATGTAGTCACCGGCAAGATAGATGGCGACATCGATGCCATCCCAGGCAGCCATGACCTCAGCGCAAGCCTGTTCGAGCTGCCCCGGATTGGTGGCATCGCAGCTGACCGCCAGATGATCCTCACCCGGCAGGGCCGCCTTGATGCGCGTGAGCGCCTCGCCATTGCGCGCCGAGAGCACGAGTCGTGCGCCTTGCGCCGCCAGGGCGCGCGCCAGCGCCTCGCCGATGCCGCTGGAGGCGCCGAGCAGCCAGACGCGCTTGCCGCGCCAGTCAGTGATTCGAGGATTGAGGCTCATAGCCGAAGTCCGTCTCTCAGCGCTTGCGGAAACTCAGCGTGACTTCGCCGAGATGGAAGCCGAACTTGCTCATGGCAGAGCGATTGAGCATCACCTTGTCGTCCATCAGGAACATCCAGTCATCGAAGTCCACGTGATAGACCTTGCCATCCACCGGCAATGCCAGCACATAACGCCAGCGCAGCGCATTGCCCGCCACTTCGCCGATGGCCTCGCCGACCACGTCGTCAGCGGTGCCAATGTAGCGGCCGTCAGCCTGCCGCTTGAGCGTCCAGACGCGGCGCTGGGTAGTGCCATCGCTGTAGGTGAAGCGCTCATCAAGGGTGCCGACCTCGCCCTTCCAGCTCGCCTCGATGACGACATGGAAGCGCTTCACCACCTCGCCGGAGCGGTCCTGGAACATGCCCCAGGCATCCAGCGTGCCGTTGAAATACGTCGCCAGATCCAGCACCGGCTGTTCGGCGCGGTACTTGGCGATATCCACGCTGGCACAGCCGGCCAGGCCGATCCAGCCGAACAGCAGGCAACACAGACGTTTGATCATGCGGTAGCTCCTTCATCCAGGGATTGCAAAATGGTGTGTGTACGCAGCAGCCAGAGCAGCGCCGCGAGCTTGAACAAGAGTGGCAGGCCGCCATAGACCCAGGCCAGCGCAGTCTGACCGCCCTGCCCCGGCACATAGCCGAACAGTGACACCAGCGGCAGCGCAATGCCGGCGGCGAATGCCAGCGTGAGCTTGGTCACCGCCGCCCACCAGCCGTAACTGGTGGCTGCGCGGCCGTGCTGGGCAACGTGCTCGGCCAGCAACGCGGGCGGCATGGCAAGATCCGCGCCCAGCGCAACGCCGGAGACAAAGCAGACAACCGCAAAGACCAGCGCATCGCCCGCGCCGAGGAAGGGCGTGATGGCAAAGCTGGCCATGGCCAGCCACATGGAGCGCCTCCATGTGGCAAGACGCCCGATGCGGGCGGCCAGCGAAGTCCAGAAGGGCAAGGCGAGTACGGCGGACCAGAAGTACAGCAGCAGGAATACCCCACTCCAGGCACCGGCCTTCAGCACGTCGTCCACATAGAACAGGACCAGCGTCGCCGGTATCGCCGCGGCGATGCCATTGATGCCGTAGGTGACGATCAGGTGGCGGAAGGCGGCAGAACGCCACAGCGACAGCGGCGCATCGTCGTCATCGCCACCGCGCGTGACCAGCGGTGGCGGCACGCGAATGACCGCCACCATCACGCTGATGCACAGCACGGGCACAAACAGCCAGTAGAGACGCGCCACGCCGGCGGCAAGCGTATCGGCCAGCGCGGCCGGCATGCCGGCCGCAAGCAGTACGCCGAGCAGGGCCGCGCCCTCGCGCCAGGCCGTTGCCCGCAGGCGGGCCCCCTCGCCCAGGGGAAATTCGGCACCCCAGGCCTGATGATTGATGACGGCCAGCGAATAGCCACCATATGCCAGCACCAGACCGCACAGCAGCCAGGTCAAGCCTGCATCCGCCGGCGGCAGAAACAGCATGTAGCCCCCGGCCAGCAGCAGCGGCAGGGCCAGCAACAGCATGAGCTTGCGGTGACGATTGCGGTCGCACCAGCGGCCGATCAGCGGATCCAGAATGGCGTCGAGCAAGCGCGCGGCCAGCAGGGCCGCGCCGATCACCGCGAGCGGCAGGCCGGCATGTTCCGAATAGAGCTTGGGCAGATGTACATACAGCGGCAAGGCAAACAGCGCCAGCGGCAGCGCGGGCACGGCATAGGCGATGTAGTGAGCCAGGCGCATCGTACAGTGCCTACTTCCCGCTCACGGCGAGCAGCCGTGCACGCAGATCGGGCGCCTTGGTACGCGGATCAAGCCAGATGGCAAAGAAGGCTGCGGCCAGTGCCGCATCGTCGATGCGTCCGGTCTGTTTGCCGTTGTGAAAGAACAGGGCCGCACGCCCCGGCTCATGCACGCCGACGATGGTGTCGCCCTCGCGCACGGCAGGGAACACCTGCGCCAGCGCAGTGCGCCACTGGCGCAGACGCTGCTCGTCCTTCTCGCCGAGGCGGACAATTTCGTCGATGCTGGTCGATACCAGCTGCTCGGCGCTGATGTTGCGACGATAGGTCAGCTCCAGCGCATACGGTGCATCGCTGCGCCACTGCTCGCCGCTGCGCCACAGCCTCGCATCGTAGATGGCAAAGCCGAACCAGCGCATCTCGCCGCTGCCCTGCACCTGCCAGGGCGCGGCATCCTGAATCGGCGGCGGCAGTCGGGCCTGCACCGGCCCGATGAACAGGCAGGTGGAAACGGCCAGTGCGAGCAGCAGCGTCTTCATGCTTCAGCGTGCGCCAGCACGTAGTGATAGACGTCGGTCGAGCCCGCGCGGAAGCCGGCCTCGCAGTAGCTAAGGTAAAAGCGCCACATGCGGATGAAGCGCTCGTCAAAGCCCTGCGTGCGCACCTCGGCCAGCTGGGCCTCGAAAGCATCGCGCCAGCACACCAGGGTACGCGCATAGGCCGCACCGAAAGCCTGCTGATCGACGATGCGCAGGCCGGAGCGATCCGCCTGGCGGCGCATCACCGCGGGCGACGGCAGCATGCCGCCGGGGAAGATGTAACGCTGGATGAAATCCGTGCCGCGCCGGTAGCTCGCGAACAGCTCGTCGGCAATCGTGATGGCCTGGATGCCGACCCGTCCGCCCGGCTTGAGGCAGGCCTGCAGCTGGCTGAAATACGTAGGCCAGAAACGCTCGCCCACCGCCTCTATCATCTCGATGGACACAATATGGTCGTACTGCCCGCGCTCATCGCGATAATCGCGCAGATGGAATTCAGCCCTGTCGTCGAAACCACCCCGGGCAGCGCGCTCACGCGCCCAGGCCAGCTGCGACGGTGACAGCGTCAGACCGGTGACACGACAGCCGAACTCGGTGGTCGCCACCTCGGCCAGGCCGCCCCAGCCGCAACCGATCTCGAGCAGACGCTGGCCCGGCTGCACATCCATGGCCTGCAGCAAGGTACGGTACTTGTTGAGCTGCGCGTCCTGCAAGCTCTGCTCCGGCGAGCTGAAGCGCGCGCTCGAATAGCTCATGGTCGGATCCAGCCAGGCACAGTAGAAGGCGTTGCCCAGATCGTAGTGCGCCTCGATGTTGCGGCGGCTGCCCTTGCGTGTATTGCTGCGCAGCAGATGGCGCAGGCGATGGCCGATCAGGCGCCACATCGAACCGTGCAGTGCGCGCGCCAGTGTGTCGCGATTGCTCGCCAGCAGGGTCAGCAAGTCGCCGAGGCTGTCGCTGTCCCATTCGCCGGCCATGTAGCCTTCGGCGAAACCGATGTCGCCATGCGCCAGCACGCGCTCGAACACATTCTCGTCATGAATCACGCAATTCAGGCTGGGCGCGCCCTGACCGCATTCGACCACATCGCCATCGGGCAGACAGAACATGACGGTTCCGCCACGCAGGCCGCTGGCCATGTCCAGCACCAGACGGGTCGCTGCGCTGCGACGCGGGGTCAATGCCGGCAACGGCAGGGAGTGGCACTCGCTACGTGTGTTCATGTCGTACGCTCCAGAGGGGGATTGGGCTTGCGATGGAAGATGGCACCCTTGCGCCAGAGCAGCAGGGCATGCCAGTGAATACGGGCCATGACGCCGAGGGTCATGAAGGGAAAGCGCAGCAGCGCACCCAGCAGGCGGGCGGCGGCCAGCGGCCGGGCACGGCCGCCGACATGGGCCAGCAGCGCGAGTTGTCCGTCCTTGCGGTATTCGATGTTCACGCCGGCCTGGCCGGGCTGGGCGAGAAAGCGGAAGCGATAGTTGCCGCTCACCGGGAAGAAGGGCGAAACATGGAACACCTTGCTCGCCTCGAGCATCTCGCCCGACGCAATCGGCCGCAGATCGGCATGGCGCACCAGATAGTTGTGCGACTCGCCGAAGGTATTGTTCACCTCGCACAGCACGGCGCGCAGCTGGCCTTCCGTGTCATGGCAGAACCAGAAACTGACCGGATTGAAGACATAGCCGAAGAGACGCGGAAAGGTCTGCAGCACCACTTCGCCAAGCGGAAAGGCTACGCCCTGCTCCGCCAGCAGGCGGCGCAGCCAGGGCAGCAGCGGGCTGCCATCGCGCGCGCCGTGATCACGTTCATGGAACGCAAACACCGCTGCACGATTGATGCCGAACAAGCCGGCCCAGCGCTGCCCCGAGCACAACTGCGTCAGGGGGATGCGCAGGAAGGCAACCGGATAGACGAAGGCATGCGCAGCCACCGCGCTGCGCTTGTGCATGACGCGGCCTTCACACCAGTGCAATGCGCTATCGACCTGCGGCCAGGCACTCACGCTGCAGTCACCCCGGTAGTCTGCTGCCACGGTGCCGCCACGCCCATGCCCTGCACCACGGCCAGCGCCGAACGCAGGCCGTCCTCATGAAAGCCGTAACGACCCCAGGCGCCACAGAACCACAGCCGGTCGCGGCCATTGATGCCGGGCAGGCGCCGCTGCGCTTCAATCGCAGCCTGGTCGAATACCGGATGCGCATAGTCGATGTCGGCGATCACGCTCTTCGGCGCAGGCTCGCGGAAGGGATTCAGCGAAACGATCACCGGCGTCTGCACCGGCAGCGGCTGCAGCCTGTTGATCAGGTAGGAGACAGCCACTGGCGCGCTGCCCGAAGTTTCCGGCCCGGCCGCATAATTCCACGCCGCCCACAGGCTGCGGCGTTGCGGCAGCAGGCTGGCATCGGTGTGCAGCACCGCCCGGTTGGACTGATATTTCACGGCCGACAGCACCGAACGCTCCGCCGGGCTCGCCTGATCGGCAAGAATGGCCAGGGCCTGATCGCTGTGACAGGCAAATACGACCTCGTCATAGCGTGCGCTGCCGTCCGCGGCCATCACATGAATGCCGTCGTCGGCGCGGCGAACCGCAAGCACCGGTGAATTGAGGCGCACATCATCAAGATCGGAAGCCATGCGCCGCACATATTCGCGGCCACCGCCCTTGACGGTCAGCCACTGCGGCCGGTTCACCAGCTGCAGCAAGCCGTGGTTGTGGCAGAAGCGCACAAAGGTGGCCAGGGGATAGGCCAGCATGGTCTCGGTCGGGCACGACCAGATCGCCGCCGCCATGGGCAGCAGATACCAGTCGCGGAAAGCCTTGCCGTAACGGCGGCGTTCCAGGAAATCGCCCAGAGATTCAGCCGCTTGCGCGCCTTGTGCCGCCAGCGCGGTGGTCTCGCGGTTGAAGCGCATGATGTCGCGCACCATGCCGATAAAGGACGGGCGCAGCAGATTGCGGCGCTGGCCGAACACCGTATTGAGATTATTACCCGCCCATTCCAGATTCAGGCTCTCGATGCGTGCCGAAAAAGTCATCTCGCTGGCCACGGCCTCGATGCCGAGCAGCTTGAAGAGCGCGCACAGATTAGGATAGGTGCGCCGGTTGAAAACCAGGAAACCGGTATCGACCGGAAAGGTCTGGCCGTCGACCGCAACCTCGAGGGTGTTGGTGTGCCCGCCCAGCCGCCCTGCCGCCTCATACAGCGTGACCTGATGCGTGTCGCGCAGCAGCCATGCAACCGCGAGGCCGCTGATGCCGCTGCCGATCACGGCAACATGCTTACGACCGGGGCCGAGCGGATGCTCGCGTTCGAGCTCGCCCGGCTTCATGCGCGCCCCCGGTCCGGGCCACGGCCCGGTACAGCCTTGCCAGCACGCCCGGCGGGCGTGTGCGCTGCAGCCAACTGATCCAGCCTGATCGCCGTCTTTTCCATTTTTTGTCCTAGACAAATACGAGACACAGGCCTAAGATAGGCCTACAAAAGCATCATGTCAAGCATTTGTTCAGGACAAAAATGAATAACCAAGGACTCAATATCGCTGCCGTCGAGCGCGATACGGGACTCTCCAAAGATCTGCTCCGCATGTGGGAGCG
>JAIEOJ010000125.1 GCA_019750575.1 Rhodocyclaceae bacterium
AACGCAGCCATACGGACGCGCAGTAGGCTATTCATGGGTTCAGTCCGCCTGACGACGCAGGAAGGCCGGTATGTCGTACTTGTCCACACCGCTGGCCGTCATCGAATCGACCATGGTGTTGCGCGCGCTGCTGCGGGCGCTGGTGAACATGCCGCCCACATCGCCCGTGGCGCCGACATCGACAAACTGGTTGTCGGTACCGGTGCGCAGGCCCATGCCTTCGCCGAGAACGGTCTTCAGCACCGGCTTGGCCGCCTTGACGATGGCACCGCCGAGACCGGTTGCAACCACGGTCACGCGCAGGCTGTCTTCCATGTCGTTGTCGAAGACGGTACCGAAGATGATGGTGGCATCCGGTGCCGCATAGGTACGGATGGTGTTCATCACTTCACGCACTTCCTTCATGCCCAGCTCGTCGCTGGCGGTGATGTTGACCAGCACGCCGCGCGCACCAGACAGCTCGACACCTTCCAGCAGCGGGCTGGCGACGGCCTGGTCGGCGGCGATGCGGGCGCGATCGACGCCGGCAGCGCTGGCCGAACCCATCATGGCCTTGCCCATCTCGCTCATCACGGTGCGGACGTCTTCAAAGTCGACGTTCACCAGACCCGGGATGTTGATGATCTCGGCAATGCCGCCCACGGCGTTGCGCAGCACATTGTCGGCCTCGCGGAAAGCCTGCTTCATGCTGACGTCCTCGCCCAGCACTTCCTGCAGCTTCTCGTTGAGGATGACGATGAGCGAGTCAACGTTGTTGGCCAGCTCGGTCAGGCCCTCTTCGGCGGAACGCATGCGGTTCTCGTACTCGAAGGGCTTGGTAACTACCGCCACGGTCAGGATGCCCAGCTCCTTGGCCACTTCGGCCACGATGGGCGCAGCGCCGGTACCGGTGCCGCCGCCCATGCCGGCAGTGATGAAGGCCATGTGGGCGCCTTGCAGCACCTCGGCAATGCGCTCGCGCTCGACTTCAGCGAGGCCGCGTGCCTTGGCCGGCTTGCCACCCGCACCGAGGCCCGGGCCGAGCTGCAGCTTGATCGGCGCGCTCGACTTGGCCAGCGCCTGCGCGTCGGTATTCACGCAGATGAACTCGACGCCCTTCACGCCTTCGCGAATCATGTGCTCGACGGTATTGCCGCCGGCCCCCCCGACACCGATCACCTTGATGATCGTTACGCCATCTTCCTGCCCGGCGTTTTCCTCGCTATCTACAAACTCAAACATCTTCGCCTCCTTCGTGGTTACTGCTCAAAAGTTAAAAACAAACTCAAAACTCACTTGCCTACCCACACAGCACGAGTTCCGCGCTTGGGGGAGTCCAGAGGGGGCTAGCCCCCTCTGCATCAATACTGCGGCGAAGAATTTCATTAGAAATTCTTCGCAAACCAGGCCTTCATCCTTCCCAAAACCTGGGCAAAGCTCGTCGGGTCCTGCACCTTCTGGCCGCGCTTGGTCTGCGCCACGCCTTCCAGCAGCAGGCCCATCGCCGTCGAGTGACGCGGGTTCTTCATGAAGTCGCGCAGATTGCCTTCGTATTGCGGCACACCCAGCTTCACTGTGTTGTGGAAGATCTCCTCGCCGAGTTCGACCATGCCGGGCATGGCAGCGGAACCGCCGGTGAGCACAATGCCGGCACGCAGCAGACGTTCGTAGCCGCTCTTGTGCAGTTCTTCCTGCACCTTCTGGAAAATCTCCTCGACACGCGGCTGGATGAAGCCGGCCAGTGCCTGACGCGAGAGCGTCGAGGCGGGCCGGTCGCCGACGCCCGGCACTTCCAGCATCTCGTCCGCATCGGCGAGTTGCTGCAGGGCCACGCCGTAGCGGATCTTGATGTCCTCGGCATCCTGCGTGGAGGTGCGCAGGGCGATGGCGATGTCGTTGGTAAGCTGGTCGCCGGCAATCGGAATCACTGCGGTATGACGAATCGCCCCCTGGGTGAACACGGCAATGTCGGTGGTGCCGCCGCCGATATCCACGAGGCAGACGCCAACATCCTTCTCGTCCTCGGTCAGCACCGCATAGCCGGAGGCCAGCGGTTGCAGCACCAGATCGACGACCTCAAGGCCGCAGCGATGCACGCACTTGACGATGTTCTGCACCGCGGTGACCGCACCGGTAACCAGGTGCACGCGCACTTCAAGGCGGCGCGCGTCCATGCCGATGGGCTCCTTGACGCCATCCTGGCCGTCGACGATGAACTCCTGCACCAGGGTGTGGAGAATCTGGTCGTCGGCGGAAATCGGCGTGGCGTTGGCGGCCTCGATGGCACGCTCGACGTCGTACTGCGTGACTTCCTTGTCGCGCACCACGGCCATGCCGTTGGAATCCTTGCTCTTGATGTGACTGCCGGCGATGCCGGTATACACGCGGGTCACCTTGCAGCCGGCCATCATCTCGACTTCGGCGATGGCGCGCGAAATCGCATTGACCGTGGACTCGATATTGACGACCACGCCCTTCTTCAGGCCCTTGGACTCCTGGGTGCCCAGACCCAGCAGCGTCATCCCTCCCTCCGGCGTGAGCTCGGCCACCACCGCCAGTATCTTGGAGGTGCCGATATCGAGGCCGACGATGAGATCTCTTTGTTTTTCTTTGCTCATTATTAACCGTTACGCGCAGGGCGCAGGGTGAAACCGTTGGGATAGCGCATGTCCACGGCCACGATCTGCACCTGGCTGCGCTTGATGACATTCGGGTAGTACTGGGTAAAGCGGGCGACGCGTTCGGCCAGCGGCAGCTTGGGCTGATCGCGACCCAGGTCAAG
Organism: Rhodocyclaceae bacterium; assembly: GCA_019750575.1. Taxonomy (GTDB): domain Bacteria; phylum Pseudomonadota; class Gammaproteobacteria; order Burkholderiales; family Rhodocyclaceae. Next base: position 2,762 of record JAIEOJ010000125.1, read on the forward strand.
CAGCAGGCCGTTGTCCAGCCGCACCTGCCAGGCCTCGCGCGGCGAGAGCATGACCACGCGCGGATGCAGTGCAATCGCGGCAAGCGCGGTCTCGAACTCCTTGTAGCGCGCAAGAATCTCGGCCGAGCTGCCTTCCGGCCCCGAGAACAGCGGCAGCGGAATATCAATGCTGCCGGCGAACACCTCGCCATGGCTGTTCACAAGGCGCGGCTCGCCTTCGACGCCACGCCAGCGCGCCACCGGCACATGCTCCTCGATGCGCAGCTCGAGTCGATCCGGCCACTGCCGACGCACCTCGGCGCGACGCACCCAGGGCAGCTTCTCGAAGGCATTGCGTGCAGCATCGATATTCACGGTGAAGAAATTTCCCTGCACGACGGTACGCGCGGCGTTCTCGAGCTGGCTCTTCTGCACCTGTGACAACTCACCCACAATCTGCACTTCACGCAGCGGGTAGAAAGGCAGGCGCTGCAGCGCAATCACTGCCGTCCATGCGAGCGCCACACTGGCCGATATGATCAGCACGTCGGCACACAGATTGAGCAGTGCCGGCTGATGCCAGAAGCCGTCGGCAGCCGCTTTCTGGGGCTTGGCCGGTTTCTGCGGGCGCGAGGAGGAACGGGCAGCGCTGCCGCGCCCGCTCTTGTCCCCGGATGCGCGCAGACGCTCAAGCATGAGCATCCTCCAGCAGACGCACCACCAGGTCGGCAAAGGGAATGCCGGCCGCCTTGGCCGCCATCGGCACCAGTGAGTGATCGGTCATGCCCGGGGCCGTGTTGGCCTCAAGACAATATTGCTTGCCACTCGCGTCCAGCATCACGTCGATGCGCGCCCAGCCGCGCCCGCCGATCACGGCATAGGCGCGCAGCGCCATGTCCTGCATGGCCTTGATCTCGGCGTCGGAGAGACCGCAGGGAATGCGGTACTGGGTATCGTCGCGCAGGTACTTGGCGTCGAAATCGTAGAACTCGGTGGTCGGCACGATACGGATCGGCGGCAGGGCGCGCGCCGACTTGCCGCTACCGAGAATGCCGACGGTATATTCGCCGCCGGCCAGAAAGGCTTCGGCCATGACGATGCTGTCGTACTTCGCGGCTTCCTCGTAGGCGGCCTTGAGCCCGCCTGCGGTCTTGACCTTGCTGATGCCGATGCTCGAACCTTCGTTGGCCGGCTTGACGAAGATCGGCAGCCCCAGTTGCTGCTCGACTGCAGCGAAATCGCTGTCGGCATCGAGAATCACGTAGTCGGCCACGGGCAGGCCGGCAGCCTGCCAGACCAGCTTGGTGCGCCACTTGTCCATGGCCAGCGCCGAAGCCAGGATGTCGCTGCCGGTGTAGGGAATGCCGAGCAGGTCGAGGGCGCCCTGCACCGAACCATCCTCACCACCGCGACCATGCAGGGCGATGAACGCGCGCTTGAACTCATTGCGCTTGAGATCCTCGAGCGGACGCTCGGCCGGATCGAAGGCATGGGCATCGACGCCAGCGCCCTGCAGGGCGGCGAGCACGGCCCTGCCGCTCTTAAGCGACACCTCACGCTCTGCAGACGTTCCGCCGAACAACACTGCCACCTTGCCGAATCCCTTCCCGTTCAAGCTTCTACCCCTGACCTTCCCTGTTCTTTTGTGCCCACGATGCGCACTTCACACTCGAGCGCGACACCGAATTTCTGCATCACTACGGCCTGAATCTGGCCGATTAGCATTTCTATCTCACTTGCCTTCGCCGCACCCTGTGGATTAACGATGAAATTGGCATGCTTTTCCGAAACCTGCGCCCCGCCTAGCTTTAGCCCTTTGAGGCCGGCCGCTTCGATGAGTCGTGCGGCATGGTCGCCCGGCGGATTCCGGAACACCGATCCGGCGTTGGGCAGTTGCAATGGCTGGCTGCTGATGCGCTTCTCCAGCAGGGTGCGGATGCGCTGGCGTGCCACCTCGCCCTCTCCCTGTCCGAAGCGGAACCAGGCCGCCGCAAAGATTTCGTCACCGGCCTTGAGCGCGCGCACATGGCGATAGCCGATCTCGTAATCGGCGGCGGTACGCACCACCTTCTCGCCGCGGCGATTGAAGAGGAGCACCTTTTCCACGAAGGACCAGGTTTCGCTGCCGTAGCAGCCGGCATTCATGGCCAGCGCGCCGCCCACCGTGCCGGGAATGCCGGCCAGAAACTCGGCACCGTGCCGGTCATGCGTCGCGGCAAAGCGCGCCACCTTGGGCGATGCAACCCCGGCTTCGGCGTAGATGCTGCCGTCATCCTCAATATGCAGCGCCTTGAGCGCGGCATGCGTGAATGCCACGGTGCCTGCATAACCGCCGTCACGCACCAGCAAATTCGAGCCCAGCCCCACCATCAGCAGCGGCTCCTCGGCCGGCAGCCCGGCCAGCAACGCACCACAATCGTCAAGATCAAGCGGCCAGGCCGCGCGCGCAGCGGTCCCGCCCGCACGCCAGGAGACGTGCCGGGACATGGGCTCATTGCTGCGCAGCTCGCCGCGGAATCCTGGAATCATGGCCATCAGCCTGCGCGCAGCTCCACGACCTTGGCGGCGACACCGCCGACCGAGCCTGCGCCCATGGTCATGACCACGTCGCCAGGGCGGGCCGCGTCGATGATGGCCTGCGGCATCTCTGCAATGTCCTCGACAAACACCGGCTCCACCTTGCCGACCACGCGTACCGCGCGCGCCAGCGTGCGCGAATCGGCGGCGACGATAGGCTGTTCGCCTGCGGCATACACCTCGCCCAGCAACAGGGCGTCAACCGTGGACAGCACCTTGACGAAGTCCTCGAAGCAGTCGCGCGTGCGCGTGTAGCGATGCGGCTGGAAGGCCAGCAGGATGCGCCGGCCGGGAAAGGCGCCGCGGGCGGCAGCCAGCGTTGCCGCCATCTCGACCGGATGGTGGCCGTAGTCATCGATCAAGGTGAAGCTGCCCGAGCCATCGGCGCAGGGCACTTCGCCGTAACGCTGGAAGCGGCGCCCGACGCCGTTGAACTCGGCGAGCGCCTTCTGGATAGCCGCATCGCTGGCGCCGACCTCGGTCGCCACCGCAATCGCGGCCAGCGAATTGAGCACGTTGTGCATGCCCGGCGTGTTGAGCACGACCGGGAAGCGCGACACGCTGCCATTGGTGCGCACACAGTCAAAATGCATCTGTGCACCGTCGGCCCGCACATTCTCGGCGCGGATGTTGGCATCCTCGGAAATGCCGTAGGTCACGACCTGCTTGGTGATGCGCGGCAGTAACTCGCGCACCTCGGGATCATCCACGCACAGCACCGCCACCCCGTAGAAAGGCAGGCGCTGGATGAAATCGACAAAAGCCTGCTTGAGGCGGCCGAAATCGTGGCCGTAGGTCTCCATGTGATCGGCATCGATATTGGTGATGATGGAGATCACGGGAGACAGGAAGAGGAAGGAAGCATCCGACTCGTCCGCTTCGGCAACCAGAAACTCCCCGGTGCCCAGGCGCGCGTTGGCGCCGGCGGAATTCAGGCGCCCGCCGATCACGAAGGTCGGATCCAGTCCGGCTTCGCCGAGTATGCTGGCCACCAGGCTGGTGGTCGTAGTCTTGCCGTGGGTGCCGGCGACAGCGATGCCCTGCTTGAAGCGCATCAGCTCCGCCAGCATCTGGGCGCGCGGCACGATGGGTACGCGCCGCTCGCGCGCCGCAATGACTTCCGGATTGTCTTCCTTGACCGCCGTCGACACGACCAGCGCATCCGCGCTCGCCACGTTCTCGGCGGCGTGGCCGTGCATGATGTTCACACCCAGGCTCTTCAGCCGCCGTGTGGTGGTGCTGTCGGCAAGATCGGAACCGCTGACCCTGAAGCCCTGGTTGGCGAGCACCTCGGCAATGCCGCTCATGCCGGAACCGCCGACACCGACGAAGTGGATATTCTTGACCTTATGTTTCATGGCAAGGCCTCAAGTGGGAAGTTTGAGAGAGACCTGCGGGGCAAGCGCCGCGCAGACATCGGCAACCGTACGCGCCGCATCGGGTCGCGCCAGGTCGCGCGCACGTTCTGCCATCTGCAGCAACTGTGCGCGACTGAGGTTCTGGATCAATGCCAGCTTCTCTGCCGTCAGCTCGGCCTGCGGCAGGAGAATGGCCGCACCGGCATTCGACAGGAAGCGCGCATTGGCAGTCTGATGATCGTCAACCGCATGCGGATAGGGCACGAGGATGCTGCCGACACCGGCAGCGGCAAGCTCGGCGATGGTCAGCGCACCGGCACGGCAGATCACGATGTCCGCCCACTCGTAAGCACCCGCCATGTCCTCGATGAAGGCAACGCAGTTGGCAGCGACACCCGCCTTTGCATAGTTGGCCTTGAGCGCCTCGATCTGCTTCTCGCCCGATTGATGCACGATGACCGGGCGCTCGGCTTCGGGTAGCAGCGCAATGCCGGCCGGGATGGTGTCATTGAGCGCCTGCGCGCCCAGACTGCCGCCGACGACGAGTAGACGCAGCGGCGGATTGCGGCCGTCAAAGCGTTGCGCCGGCAGCGGCAGTGCGGCGATTTCGGCACGCACCGGATTGCCGACCCACTCCGCCCCCGGCAGTACGTCGGGAAAACCTGCGAGCACACGCGCCGCCTTGCGCATCAGCTTGCGATTGGCGAGCCCCGCCACGGAATTCTGTTCGTGCAGCACCAGCGGGATGCCCAGGCGCTTGGCCATCATGCCGCCGGGAAAGGTGATGAAACCGCCCAGCCCGAGCACCACGTCCGGACGAATGCGCTGCAGTTCGCGCTTGGCCTGCGACAAGCCGCTGAGCAGATTGAATGGCAGCATGAGCTTGCGCCACAAACCCTTGCCGCGCAGCGCGCCGAAGCGCACCCAGCACATCTCGATGCCGTGCTTCGGCACCAGACGCGACTCCATGCCGTCCGGATGCCCCATCCAAACGAC
>JAIEOJ010000195.1 GCA_019750575.1 Rhodocyclaceae bacterium
TAGCCGGTGCCGAAGTCGTCGATGGCAATGCGCACGCCCATCTGCTTCAGCTCGCGTATGGACTGCAGCACGCCGTCCTGATCCTGCATCAGCAGCGATTCGGTCATTTCGAGTTCCAGCAGCTGCGGTGCCAGTCCGGTTGCGGCGAGGGTGTCTCTGACGCGCTGGACCAGGTTTTCGCGCTGGAACTGGATCGCGGAAATATTCACCGCCATGCGTATCGGCGGCAGGCCGGCGCTCTGCCAGGCCACGGCCTGGCGGCAGGCGGTTTCAAGTATCCAGTTGCCCAGCGGCACGATCAGGCCGCTTTCTTCTGCCACCGGAATGAAACGCGCCGGAGACACCAGCCCCAGTTCCGGATGCTGCCAGCGCACCAGTGCTTCCGCGCCACGCACACGGCCATCGGGCAGGTCGACCTGCGGCTGGAAGTGAAGCAGGAATTCATCGCGCTTCAAGCCCTTCTTGAGGGCGTTGCGCAGGGTCAGATATTCGGTCGCCGTGACATTCATCGCCTCTTCGAAGAAACGCCAGGTATTGCCGCCGATATCCTTGGCGCGGTGCATGGCGGTATCGGCATGCTTGAGCAGTTCCGCCGGTGTGGCGCCGTCGCCGGGGTAGAGCGCCAGACCGATGGAAGCCGTCATGGTGACTTCCTGGCCACCGATCACGCTGCTCTCCTGCACGGTGTCGAGAACTTTCTGCAGCAGTGGCAGGATGTCGTTGTCACTGCCGAGCTCGCTGAGCACGAGGACGAATTCGTCGCTGCCGTAACGCGCCAGCGTGTCGGTACTGCGCAGTGGCTCGGCCAGCCGGCCGGCCATCAGCTTCAGTACCTCATCGCCGCAGCTGAGACCGAGCGAATCATTGATGCTCTTGAAGTTGTCGAGATTGATGAAGGCGACGGCGCACTGCTTGCGATTGCGCTGGGCCTGGGCGAGGCTGTGTTCGAGGCGGCTTTCGAGCAGGTGGCGGTTGGGCAGACCGGTCAGGCTGTCGTGCTGGAACAGGTAGTCGGCGGTTTCCTCGGCACGGATGCGCTCGCTGATCTCGGCCTGCAGGCGGGCGTAGGGCTGCTGCACGCTGCTGACGAAGATTGCCCGGTAGATGAACCAGTAGGCGAGCACCTTGTAGATATGTCCCAGCAGGCTGTAGGCGTCGTAGACATTCGCGTAGCTCGTGAAGCACAGCTCGCTGAGAATGGTGATCAGGGTCGCGCTCAGCAGCAGGTTGGTGTCGATTTCCGGATTGCGTTCGGCGGTACGGTGAAACAGCCAGGCAACCGTCATCAGCACGACGATCAGACCGTATTCGAGCGTGATCTTGAGCCCGGTGAGACCGCTGCCCTCGATGAACATGCGCGGCAGGGTGTCCGGCATGGTGAGCACCACGCCGTAGATGCTCGCGGCGAAGCCGAGGCTGGCGCACAGTATCCAGTAGGGCGTGCGGCTGCTGGCGAAGGGGTGCCAGGGGCGAAGCGCGACCACGAGCAGGATCAGGGCATCGACATAACGCGCACACAGCCAGAAGACGATGGCTTTCTGCGGACTGGCCGGCGTCACGAAATCCGGCATTCCCTTGTAGGAAAGCATGTGCGCGAAATCGAGCAGGCCGACGCAGAGAAAGCCGCAGGCCACGATGATGAGGTTGCCGGGGCGCTCCCTGCTGTACGTATGCCAGGAAATGGCAAACACCAGCACGGACACCAGGATGGCAAAACTTTCCATCACGGTGTGGAGCGTCAGGGGAAACAGCTGAGGCTGGTCCAGCAGGGTCTGGAGCGGGCCGGCCCACCACGACGTGGTGAGGAGAAGCAGGGCCAGGAAGGCAAGCAGGCGCCGCGGCAGGGGGCTGCGGGATGTGCTCATGGGCGAACGCTCAGCGAGGCATTGGACATGAATTGAATGCGCTGTTTATGCCATGGTGATTCTGGCACAAGATGCCCGCGTATCGCTGACAGCGCGCATGAAAACGGGAGCCTGAGCTCCCGTTTGTGTGGCAGGGTGGATACCCGCTATTACGGGCTGACCTTGGCCTTGGCGCGCAGTTCGTTCACATGCTTCTCGACGATCTGCTGAGCCATGCGCTGGGTGATCTGCGGCTTGGCTTCTTCCAGTGTCGGCAGCTTCAGGTCGCGGCTTTCCTCGAGCAGGATGACGTGGTAGCCGAAGTCGGTCTTGACCGGTTCCTTGGTGTAGGTGCCGGGCTTCAGCGCAACCACGGCATCGGCGAACGGCTTCACGTAGGAGGCCGGGGTGGACCAGCCCAGATCGCCACCGCGTTCCTTGCTGCCCGGATCCATCGACTGCCTGGCCATGTCTTCGAACTTCTCGCCCTTGGCCAGCTTGGCGATGATGGCGCGCGCTTCATCGGCGTTCTGCACCAGGATGTGACGCACCTTGTATTCGCGGTCACCGACGCGAGCCTTGATGGCTTCGTATTCCTGGCGGATCTGCGCTTCGCTCGGTGCATTGCTCTTCACGTAGTCCTGCAGATAGGCGCCGATGACGACCTGCTGGCGGGCCATCTCGACCTGGGTCAGCACATCCTTCTTCTTGTCGATGCCCTTGGCGGTGGCGGCCTGCATGAGGATTTCACGACGCACAAGCTCTTCCCTGACGGCGTTACGCAGCTCCGGAGTGTCGGGCTGGCCCTGTGCCATCTGGCCGGCAACCAGGGTTTCGATGCGTTCCTTGGGGATGGTCTTGCCGTTCACACTGACGGTCTGGTCGGCAGCGTAGGCGGCGTGGACCGACAATGCAGTGACGACGGCAAGGACGGAAGTGCGAAGCAGTGCGGATTTCATGTATGGATCCTTGATGACGGTAGGAATTATGCGTTTGTCCGTATTGACGGATGGACAGCCTGAAAATCATACACCATCGTGCTTGCTTTGATCTTGCAGGCAGCTGAGGATTATTCAGGCAATTCCGCTCGGCTTGGCGCTTTTATCAGTTCTGGCCAGCCAGCGTTGCAGCATTTCGTCGAGTGTCTGCGGATTGACTGGCTTGGACAGGTAGTCATCCATGCCAGCCTCGAGCACCAGTTCGCGGTCACCCGCCATGGCGTTGGCGGTCATGGCGATGATGGGAATGCCGGGGTCGAGCACGCCTTCTTCACCGCGTCGGATCAGGCGTGTGGCTTCGTAACCGTCCATCACCGGCATGCGGCAATCCATGAGGACCAGATCGTAACGCGAACGGGCCAGGGCCTTGAGCGCCGCGGCGCCATTTTCGGCGGTATCGACCTGATGGCCGAGTTTCTCCAGGAGTATGAGGGCAAGACGCTGATTGACCGGGTTGTCCTCGACCAGCAGCAGGCGCGCCCGCCGTGCCGGCGCCGGGGCCTGGGCGGGCGTGGCGGGCGCACTGCCGCTTTCGTTGTCGCCAGCGAAGATGCTGTACAGGCTGTGCAGCAGCAATTCGCTTTTCAGGGGCTTGCTCAGATAGGCGCGCGAACCGGCAAGCAGCAGGCGTTGTCCCTGGTCGCGCATGGTGACAGGCGTCAGCAGCAGGAGGGCAATATCCACCGTTGCTGGCGAGGCCTGCAGCGTGGCTGCCAGGTCGTGGCCATTCAGCAGCGGCATCTGCATGTCGATGATGGCGGCATCGATGCGCCGTCCGGCCTCCACCTCCTCGTGCAGCAGTTGCAGCGCGGTCGCGCCGTTGGTGGCAGGCAGGGCTTCGCAATGCCATGCCTGCAGCCACAGGCAGATCAGCTGGCGGCTGCTGGCGTTGTCGTCGGCAACAAGAATGCGCCGGCCGGCGAGGGCGGCGGCTTCTGCCATGTCGGTGTCATGCTCGCGCACCTTTTGCTGGAGCGCGAAAGGAAGCACGAAGGAGAAGGTCGAGCCGTGGCCGGGTTCGCTGTGCAGGCTGATTTCTCCACCCATCAGCTCGACCAGGCGCTTCGCGATCGAAAGCCCGAGGCCGGTACCGCCAAACTTGCGCGTGGTCGAGCTGTCGGCCTGCGTGAAAGGCGAGAACAGGATGGACTGTTCCTGGGCCGAAATGCCGATGCCGGTATCGCGTACTTCGAAACGCAGGGTGACCTGTTCCTGCGCCTCGTGGATGAGCTCGACGCCGAAGGACACTTCACCGCTGTTGGTGAACTTGATGGCATTGCCGATCAGGTTGATGAGTACCTGCCGCAGCCGGCCCGGATCGCCGATCAGCAGCGAGGGAACCTGCGGCGACAGCAGGCAGATCAGTTCAAGGTGCTTGTCGGCAGCACGCAGTGCAAACATGTCGGCCACTTCGTCCAGCAGGGTGCGCAGATCGAAATTGATGGCTTCGATATCAAGCCGGCCGGCATCGATCTTGGAGAAGTCGAGGATGTCGTTGATGACGTTGAGCAGCGAGAGCGCGCTCTGGTAGGCCGTTTCGGCATGGGCGCGCTGTTCGCGATCCAGTGGCGTGTCGAGCAGCAGCTCGGTCATGCCGAGCACGCCGTTCATGGGGGTGCGGATTTCATGGCTCATGTTGGCGAGGAAATCACCCTTGGCGCGGTTGGCGGCTTCGGCGGCATTGCGCGCCTGCAGCATGGAGATTTCATTGCGCTCGCGCAGGATGGCCAGTGCGGCCAGTCGTGCGCAGGCCGTCAGTGTGCGTATCTGTTCCTCGTCGGGCTCCAGTCCGGCGGGAACGATCAGGGAGAGGGTGCCGAGCAGGGCATTTTCCTGGCTGCGAATGGCGGCCGTCCAGATCGTGAAGGTGTCGCGTCCCGTCAGCAGGCGTCCCAGCATCATGCACGAGGGTGCGTTGGTATCCGCGCTGCAGTGCATGAAGGCGATGTCCTGGCGAACGCTGGGCAGCGGACAGTCGGCGGAGCCGATTTCAAGTTCCTCGACACGATGGTAGAGCGCCGGCGGCAGGCCGGGCGCGGCCGTCAGCAGCAGATGCGTGCCGTTTTCGTCGAGCAGATGGATCAGGCACTGGCCGACCGGGAAGCGGGTTTGCGAGAAACGCGCGATTTCGCCGAGGGTTTCTGCCGCCGGTGCGCCGAGCGCGATCATCTGCAGCAGTTCGTTGTGACGCGACATCTCGCGGTTGCGCGCATCAAGCTGAAGGCGCGAATGGCGCATGCCGGAAATGTAGAGCGAGGTGGCCGCGAGGCCGGCAATCAGCAGCGTGCCGATGGCCGTGAGCAGCACGAACAGGGCAATCCGGTCGCGGTCTATGCTGGTGATTTCCGGCACCGGCTGCAGCACGCCAACGCCGATATCGTTGCTGGGAATGGTTTCAAGGCGGACCAGATAGGGCTGCTCGGCATCGTCAATGCGCAGCAGGTTGGGATAGCGGGCATCGTCCCAGCGCGTGATGCGTATGGGGGTGAAGTGGATGCGCCGGTAGCGCGTCAGGCGCTGCTCCTCGCTCAGGGACATGACGATGCTGCTGGGCAGGGTGCGCATCTCCATGGCCTTGTCATTCGACAGGATGATGACCCCGTTCTCGTCGCTGAGGATGGCGTGGGCCTGCTTGAGCGTGTAGGCAAGCTGATTCAGGTCAACCTTGCCGACCACGACGCCGATCGCCCGCCCGTTCTCGTCGCGCACCGGGGCCGAGAAGTACAGTCCGGGTACATTCGTCTTGCGCCCGACGGCATACTGGCGCCCGTTGCCGCCCAGCATGGCCTCGCGGAAATACTTGCGATCGGCATAGTTGGTACCGATGAAGCTTTCGCTCTGGTCATGGTTGCTGGCGGAAATGCAGTTGCCGCGGTGGTCAATCGCCCAGATCACGCTGAAGGCGCCAAGATTGCGGCGTGCTTCGGCGAGACGCTGGTGCAGTCGCATCAGCGAGGCATTCTCGCTCCACAGTTTGCGGCGTTCTTCGGCAGTGGCGGCGGGTTCGCGGGCGTTGGAGGCCTTGAGGGCGTCGATCAGCGTGCTGCTCTGGCCAAGCACGGAGGGCAGACCATGCAGAACCGTGAGATCGCGATCCAGTCCGAGGGCGATGCTGTTGGCGGTGCGGCTGACCTGGTTCTCGTGGGCTGCAAGCAGGTCACTGCTGCGCCACTTGGCGTACTGGCCCGACAGCAGCCAGGCAGTCACGATCCAGATCATGGCTGCCAGCAGCGCAAAGACCAGGATGAAGCCCGGCGATGCCTTATCCGAGGCGTGCGCTTCCGGACGGAAAAAGAGTGACCGCATAATGATACCGAATGGACAGGTTGCCCAGCCTATCAATTTTGGGCGGGCAACTCAATCATTCAGTGATCCGGAATAAAAAAGCGGGAGGCCTGAGCCTCCCGCTGGCATGTATCCCGGTGCATGGCAGAACCGGGAAACCGCTGACCTATCAGGCAGCTTCTGCCTGCTTGGCCAGGAACTTGATGCGCATCGGGCGCAACCAGAACCAGGCTGCCAGACCGGCGAAGATGTTGAGGCCGGAGGCAATGTAGAACACGGGATCCCAGCCCCAGTGGGTCACGATCACGGCGCCGATGGGCACCAGCAGGGAGGCCGTACCCTTGGCGGTGTACAGCATGCCGGCGTTGGCGGCAGCGTTCTTGGCACCGAAGGTATCGGTACAGATCGAGGGGAAAAGCGAGTAGATCTCACCCCAGGCGAAGAACACGAGGCCGGTCAGGATCACGAAGGCGTAGGGATTGTGGCCGAACTTGAGCAGGGCGATGATGCCGATGCCTTCGAGCAGGAAGGCGAACAGCATGGTCGGTTCGCGGCCGATCTTGTCCGATACCCAGCCGAAGAAGGGGCGGGTCAGACCGTTCAGGACGCGGTCGATGGCCAGTGCAAAGGTCAGGGCCGGCAGGGTCAGACCCAGCATGCTCACATCCACGCCATCCAGACCGAAGTCCTTGGCGATCGAGCCGAGCTGGGCGGTGGCCAGCAGGCCGCCGGCGGCCACCGACACGAACATCGCGTACATCAGCCAGAAGATCGGCTGGCGCACGGTTTCGCCGAGGGTGAAGTCGCGCGAGGTCTGGATGACGGTGCTGGACTTGACGGCTTCCTTGACGGACGACGGCGGCTTGATCAGCAGCAGGGCGCCGACGCAGACGACGATGCCTTGCAGCAGGCCAAAGTTGAAGAAGGCAGCCTGGTAGCCGTCGTTCTTGATCATGTTCACGACCGGCATCAGGGTCAGGGCCGAACCGGCACCGAAGCCGGCAGCGGTGAGGCCGGCGGCGAGGCCGCGCTTGTCCCCGAACCACTTCACGGCGTTGCCCATGCAGGTGCCATATACAGCGCCTGCACCGATACCGCCGATGACAGCGCCGATGTAGAGCATGGTCAGGGTTTCGGCCTTGGAATTGATGATCCAGGCAATGGCGCACAGAATGCCTGCGCCGAAAACGACGATGCGCGGGCCGACCTTGTCGACGATCCAGCCTTCGACCGGCACGAGCCAGGTTTCAGTCAGGATGAAGATGGTGAAGGCGACCTGAATGGCGGTACGGCCCCAGCCGTGCGCCTGGTTGATCGGTTCGACGAACAGGGTCCAGCCATACTGCATGTTGGCGATCATCGACATGCAGACGATGCCGATGAAGAGCTGCACCCAGCGGTTGGAGAACACGCCGGACTGCGCGCTGACTCCCGTTGCTACGGTAGTGTTGGACATACTTGAAACTCCCTCAAGTCGGTGCGGAAGATGGATGGGCACCGGTGTTGAAACGACATCTCTCTGGTCAGTGTCCGGATGGACGCATGAACGAGGCGAATGTATCGATCAGCGCAACTTGGGGGACTTGTCGAAAGTCACTGATTG
>JAIEOJ010000192.1 GCA_019750575.1 Rhodocyclaceae bacterium
CCTCTCCCTCAAAGGGGAGAGGGAGTCATCACTCTCCGCACACCAGACAGCCCGGATCGCGCGGAACGCGCACATCCCGCCAGCGCATGCTCATGCCATCGAGCAGCAGCAGACGGCCCGCCAGTGATTCGCCACAGCCGATGATGAGCTTCATCGCCTCGGCCGCCTGCAGGGTGCCGATGATGCCGGTCAGTGGCGCGAAGACGCCCATGACGGCACAGCGGACTTCCTCGACATCCTCGCCCTCGGGGAAGAGGCAGTGGTAGCACGGTGCATTGTCGAGGCGCGGATCGAAGACGGAGACCTGTCCGTCGAAGCGGATCGCCGCGCCCGAAACCAGGGGCTTCCTGAACTTCACGCAGGCACGATTGACGGCGTGGCGCGTGGCGAAATTGTCGCAGCAGTCGAGTACGACATCCGCCTTTGCCACTTCCTCTTCCAGTCGTGCCTGATCAAGCCGCTCATGCAGCGGAACCACCACGCATTCCGGATTCATCGAGGCCAGCGCCTTCTGGCCTGACAGCACCTTGGGCTGGCCGACGGTATCGGCGCGGTGCAGGATCTGGCGCTGCAGATTGGTCATGTCCACGGTATCGCCGTCGGCGAGGACGAGAGTGCCGACACCGGCGGCTGCGAGGTAGAGCGCGGCCGGTGAGCCAAGGCCGCCGGCGCCGATGATGAGCGCCCGCGCAGCGAGCAGCTTTTCCTGGCCTTCGACATCGATCTCGGGCAGCAGGATATGGCGGCTGTAGCGTATGAGCTGATCGTCGTTCATCTCTGTCTTCCTGGGGTGGGCTTGAAGCAAAACGGGCACGCCCTGGCGGACGTGCCCGTTGTCTGTGTCGTGCGGATTTAGCGCTTCATGACCGGCCAGACCTTGAGCAGGGTGAGTGCCTGCTTGAGCTGGTAGTCGTCATTGCCGCCGAATTCGAAACGCGGCGGCGGCATGTCGTCGTCGTCCTTCTTGGCGGGCTTGTCGCTGGTCTTGGGCTTCTCCGCCGGCTTGGGCGCTGCCTTGTCGGCCGGTGCGGCGGACTTGTCGCTGTTCTTGTCGTTTTCGAGATGGTGTTCGAGATCGGCTTCGCGCAGCGACAGCCTGGAGCTGCCGCCGTTGGCGCTTTCCTCGACGATGGCGTCCGGGGTGATGCCCTTGGCCTGGATCGAACGACCGCTTGGCGTGTAGTAGCGTGCCGTGGTGAGCTTGATCGCGGTGCTGGCGGAAATCGGCAGGATGGTCTGTACCGAGCCCTTGCCGAAGGTCTGGGTGCCGACGATGATGGCGCGCTTGTGATCCTGCAACGCGCCGGCGACGATTTCCGAAGCCGAGGCCGAACCGCCATTCACGAGCACAACCAGCGGCACGTTCTTGACGCCGCTGGGCAGCGACTTGAGCGGATCATCCCGGCTCGGGCCGCCGCGCAGATAGTCCTCCGGTGCGGCCAGATAACGACGCTTGGCATCCTCGGTGCGGCCGTCGGTGGAGACGACCAGGGTCTTGGACGGCAGGAAGGCGGCGGAGACGCCGATCGCGCCATTGAGCAGGCCGCCCGGATCATTCCGCAGGTCCAGCACCATGCCCTTGAGGCTTTCACCCTTGGCATCCTTGTCGTACTGCTTGTAGAGCTTCTCCACATGCTTGGCCAGGTCGCTCACGGTTTCTTCCTGGAACTGGGTGATGCGCACATAGCCCATGCCGTCGGCAAGCAGCTTGGATTTCACGCTCTGCACCTTGATCTTCTCGCGCGTCAGCGTCACGACGATGGGCTTGGTTTCGCCCTTGCGTGCGATGGTCAGCGTGATCTGGGTCTTGGGCTTGCCGCGCATCTTCTTGACGGCATCGGTCAGGGTCAGGCCCTTGACCGGGGTGTCATCGAGCTTGATGATCAGATCGCCCGGCTTGATGCCGGCGCGGAAGGCCGGGGTGTCCTCGATGGGCGACACCACCTTGACGAAGCCGTCTTCCATGCCGACCTCGATGCCGAGGCCGCCGAACTCGCCCTGGGTGCTGATCTGCAGATCCTTGAAGGCCTCGGCATCAAGATAGGCGGAGTGCGGGTCGAGGTTGGACAGCATGCCGCTGATCGCGTGCGTGATCAGCTTCTTGTCCTCGATGGGCTCGACGTAGCCGGCCTTGATGGCATTGAATACGTCGGCGAGCGCGCGCAGTTCCTCGACCGGCAGGCCGATTTCTTCCTTCTGTGCGTTGGCGGAAAAATTGAGACTGAGCATCACGCCGGTCACCAGACCGAACATGATCAAACCGAACTTCTGCAGCTTGCTGCGCATGGAATGCTCCGATGGGGGGAGGGCGGCGGTCAGTATGACGAAAAAACGTGCCCGAGGTATTGCAGCATGTTTCAGTGCAATATCAGCGCAGTGTGACCCATTTCAAGGGGTCCAGGGCTTGTCCCTGATGCCGTAGTTCAAAGTATAAACCCGATTCCGGGTTGCCACCGCTGTTGCCCACGCTGGCCACGGCCTCGCCCCCCTTGACCTTGTCGCCGGCTTGGCGGAACAGGGATTCATTGTTGCCATAGACGGTCAGGAAGCCGTCGCCGTGGTCGATGATGAGCAGATTGCCGAAACCGCGCAGCCAGTCGGCGAAGACGACCTGGCCGGCTGCCACGCTCTTGACCTCGACGCCCTCCTGGGCGCGCACGAAGAGTCCCTTCCAGTGCGTGCCCTCGGCGCGCGCTGCGCCGAAGCGGTTGGCCACCTCGCCGCGTACCGGCAGGCGCAGCTTGCCGCGCAGGGCGGCGAATTCGCCGCTGAAGCTCGCGTCCGGTTCCCTGTCGTTGCGCAGTGCCGGTGCTGCGGGTGCGCCGGATTTTTTGGCCACGCGCCGTGGCGGCGGCTTGGCCACCAGCCTGGTCAGTCCGTCGATCAGCTTCGAGAGGCGCTTTTCGTTCTGCTTCAGCGTCTCGATCTGCTTGCGCTGGTGCTTGATCTTGTCGGCAATGCCGGCCAGCATGATCTGGCGCTGCTTCTGTTGCGCCAGCAGTGCCTGGCGCTGTTCCTGCTGCTTCTTCTCGTTTTCCGCCAGTTTTTCTGTCCGGTCGCGCACCGCATCGGCAAGCTTCTGCTTTTCGGCCAGCGTGTCGCGCAGTTCATCCACCACTTCCGTCTTGGCGTGCGAGAGCAGGGTGAGGTAGTGGTAGTCGCGCGCCAGCTGATTCGGGTCTTCGCCCGACAGCAGCAGCTTCATTGCATCATTGTCGCCGCGCAGGTACTGGCGGTAGAGCAGGGCGCCGATATGCTTCTGCTGACTGCCGATCTGGCGTTCCAGGCGGGCGGCCTGGATTTCCAGCTCATGCAGGTCGCGCCGCAGCTCGGCGCGATTTTCGCCGAGTTCGCGCAGGCGCCGATTGCTGGCGGAAATGGCCTGCTCGGTTTCCTTGAGGCTGTCGGCGGCTTCGCTGCGATGGGTTTCGCTTTTGGCCAGATCCTTGCGCAGGGCGTCGATGCGCCCCTGCAGATCACGCAGCTCGGCCTTCTTCTCGGTGCGGACATCCTGTGCCTGGGCGCAGCCCAGGGCCGCGCCCAGCAGGGTGACGAGAAGCAGGCGGGCGAACACGCCCTACTTGGCCTTGCCCTGATTGGCGACTTCGGCGATGGCGGCCTGGATGGCGGCGTCGTCACCCAGGTAGTAGTGCTTGATCGGCCTCAGGTCGTCGTCGAGTTCATAGACCAGCGGCTGGCCAGTCGGAATGTTGAGGTCGACGATGTCCTGGTCGGAGATGTTGTCGAGGTACTTGACCAGGGCGCGCAGGCTGTTGCCGTGGGCGACGATGAGCACGCGCTTGCCGCCCTTGACCATGGGTGCAATCGTTTCATGCCAGTAGGGCAGGAAGCGCGCGACCGTATCCTTGAGGCACTCGCCGCGCGGATAGTCGCTCGGGTTGATGCCGGCGTAGCGTGGGTCCTTGACCAGTTGCAGGGCTTCACCCATGGACAGCGGCGGCGGTGGCGTATCGTAGCTGCGCCGCCAGATCTTGACCTGGTCCTCGCCGAACTTCTCGGCGGTCTCGGCCTTGTTGAGGCCTTGCAGCGCGCCGTAGTGACGCTCGTTCAGGCGCCAGGAGTGCTCGGTGTGGATCCACAGCAGGTCCATCTCGTCGAGTGCGGTGTACATGGTGCGCAGGGCGCGCCGCAGCAGCGAGGAAAAGGCGATGTCGAAGGTGAAACCGGCATCGCGCAGCAGACGGCCGGCGTTGCGTGCCTCGGCGACACCCTGTTCGGTCAGATCGACGTCGCACCATCCGGCGAAACGGTTTTCGGCATTCCAGGTGGACTGGCCGTGACGCAGCAGGACGATTTTCTTCATGGTGGCGATATATTGGCGATCCGGGAAGCCGGTTTGCTGGAGCTTCCTATTTTATAATACCGGCGCATTTCAGGCAGCATCGGCGCATGCCGATCGGACGCATTGCTTCTGTTCATACCCGGATACCCACATGGAATTTTTGCTGAACAACATCTTCTGGACTGTGCTGCTCGTCGTCAGCGGCACGCTTTACCTGTGGAATCTGCTGCGCAGCGAGGGCGGTGACCTGTCGCCGCAGGATGCCGTGAACCTGATCAACCGCAACAGCGGCGCGGTCATCGACGTGCGCGAGGCTTCGTCCTTCAGTGACTCCCACATCGTCGGCGCGCGCAATATTCCGCTGGCGCAGCTCGAATCGCGCCTGACCGAGCTTGAAAAATCCAGAAGCAAGCCCATCGTAGTCTATGGCGCCGGCAGCGACGCCGAACGTGCCGTCAAGCTGCTTCGCAAACAGGGCTTCGAACAGGCTGCCGGACTTGCCGGCGGCCTCAAGGCCTGGACCGAGGCCGGACTGCCGGTCGAAAGCTGATACAGAACCGAGGAAATCACGTGGCCAGGATCCTGATGTACGCGACGGGCGTCTGCCCCTACTGCATTCGTGCCGAACAGCTGCTGCGGCGCAAGGGCGTCACCGAGATCGAGAAGGTTCGCATCGACCTCGATCCGGCGCGCCGCGAGGAAATGCAGGCGCGTACCGACGGTGCCCGTACCGTGCCGCAGATCTTCATCGGCGACACCTATGTGGGCGGCTGCGACGAACTGTATGCGCTCGATCGCGCCGGCGGCCTTGATCCCCTGCTGGCTGACTAGGCCTGAGCATTTGCAGCGCAAGCCCTCGGCTTGCGCCTGCCGGGCTGTTGCGCCGGCTTCCGCCGGCCTGTAACCTAGGCAGTCAAAGCTGATTCCCCCTTCACCTTTCCGGAAGTATCTGACATGAGCGCTGCTCCGCAACCCGTCTTCAACATCGAGAAAACCTACGTTCGCGACCTGTCGCTGGAAGTGCCGAACGCGCCGCACATCTTCATGGAAGGTGATGCACCGGAAGTCGCCATCCAGCTGTCGACCCAGGCTGCGCCGGTGGGTGATGGCGTGTTCGAGAGCGTGGTCGGCGTTACCGTCACCGCCATGATCGGCGACAAGACCGTGTTCCTGGTCGAAGTGAAGCAGGCCGGTATCTTCCGCATCCAGCACGTGCCCGAGCAGGATCTCGATCCCATCCTCGGCATTGCCTGCCCTAACATCCTCTTCCCCTTCGCCCGCGAAGTTGTCGCCGACGCCGTCAATCGCGCCGGTTTCGCACCGGTGATCCTGGCCCCGGTCAACTTCGAGGCCATCTATCAGCAACGCCTGGCCGAGGCGCAAGCCCGCGCCAACGGTGCTGTCGAGCAACCCGCCACGGTGCAGTAAGCATGCCGATGCGCCTGCTGCGTGCTTTCTTCACGGCGATGCTGGCAGGCGCGGCAGTGGAGGCGCATGCACTGGACTATCGTTCGATTGCGGCGCCAGCCATTCTCTACGACGCACCGTCCACCAAGAGCAAGCCCCTGCACATCATCAATGCCGGTACGCCGGTCGAGTCCGTGGTCGTCATGGAAGGCTGGGTCAAGGTACGCGACATGCAAGGTACGCTGGCCTGGGTGGAGGCGAAGCAACTCTCTGACAAGCGCACCGTGCAGGTTCGCGTCGAACGTGCGCACATCCTCGCCGAAGCCAATGAAAAGGCCGCCCGCGTGTTCGAGGCCGAGCGCGATGTCGTGCTCGACCTGCTTGAATCCACCGGCAACGGCTGGGTCAAGGTGCGCCACCGCGACGGTCAGTCCGGCTACGTCAGGACACTCCAGGTCTGGGGGCTCTGATGCTGCGTGTCGCCGTCCTCGGCGCCGGTGCCTGGGGTACTGCGCTGGCCCTGGCGTTTTCCGATCGCCACAGCGTTACCCTGTGGAGCCAAGCGCAATCCGAGATTGCCGCGCTGACGGCGGATCGCGAAAATCGCCAGTTCCTGCCCGGTTTCCCCTTTCCTGATTCGCTGCGTATCGAAGCCGGCTTGCGTCAGGCCGTCGAGGGCGCCGATCTGGCCCTCATCGCCACGCCGCTGGCCGGCCTGCGCAGCACTGCGGCCGCCTTGGCCGAAGTCACGCCGGCCTTGCCCTTCGTCTGGGTCTGCAAGGGCCTGGAAGCCGGCACCGGCCTGCTGCCGCATCAGGTGGTTGCGGAAGTGAATGGCGCCACCTGTGGCGTGCTGACCGGCCCCAGCTTTGCCGCCGAAGTGGCCAGGGGGCTGCCCACCGCGATGACGCTGGCATCCGCCGATGCGGATTTTGCGACCCGCATCGCCCAGGAACTGCACGGCAACCATGTGCGCATCTACGCCAGCGATGACGTCGTGGGTGCCGAAGTCGGCGGTGCGGTGAAGAACGTGCTCGCGATCGCCACCGGCATCTGCGACGGTCTCGGTCTGGGCGCCAATGCGCGTGCCGCCCTGATCACGCGGGGCCTCGCCGAGATCACACGCTTCGGCGAAGCCATGGGCGCCAAGCGTGACACCCTGATGGGCCTCACTGGCGTCGGCGATCTCATCCTCACCTGCACCGGCGATCTCTCGCGCAATCGCCAGGTGGGCTTGGGCCTTGCCTCCGGCAAGACGCTGGATCAGGTCGTCGCTGCGCTGGGCCATGTTGCCGAAGGTGTGCCCGCCGCGCGCGAAGTGGCGAAGCGCGCCGCTGCGCTGGGCATCGACATGCCCATCACCCATGCCGTCTGTGCCGTCCTTGACGGCAAGCTCAAGCCCGCCGAAGCCGTGGCGCGCCTGATGAATCGCGACCCCAAGGCCGAATAGGAAGCGGCTGCGGGTTCGACAACAGCGTGTTCTGGTCAGCGCAGGTGATGATGGCGCTCAGCCACATAGCGCCATCAATGTGACTGTCCGCCCTCAGCTGCCGCCGGCGAAATCCAGATGTCGCCAGGCCTCGTAGACCACGAGTGCAACGGTATTGGAGAGGTTGAGGCTGCGATTGCCCGGCACCAGCGGCACGCGGATGCGCTGTTCCGCCGGCAGGGCGTCGAGCATGGCTTGCGGCAAGCCCTTGGTCTCCGGCCCGAACACGAAGGCATCTCCGGCCCTGTAGTCCACCTTGTCATGGCGAGTGCTGCCGCGCGTGGACAGTGCGAAAAGGCGGGCGCCGTTCAGGGCCTGCAGGCAGTCTTCCCAGGTTTCATGGATGCGCAGATCGGCGATCTCGCTGTAGTCCATGCCGGCACGCCGCAGTTGCGCGTCACTCAGATCAAAGCCTAGCGGCTTGACCAGATGCAGGGTGCAACCCGTGTTGGCGGCAAGGCGGATGCTGTTGCCGGTATTCGGGGGAATTTCCGGCTGGAAGAGGACGATGTGGAACATGGGACAGTATTTTACTTGGC
>JAIEOJ010000141.1 GCA_019750575.1 Rhodocyclaceae bacterium
CCGGCGATGGCCGCTGCGGCGGCCGTGACGGGCCATTTTTCCGATGTCCGCAAGTTCAACTAACCGACTTTCAACCCGGGAGAAATCATGATGCGCATTTTTCTGAACACCGTGTTTGCTGTTGTCGCTGCTTTTGCTCTGTCCGCTTGCAATACTGTCGAGGGCGTGGGCAAGGACATCAAGAAGGGTGGCGAAGCCATCGAGAAGGCCGCCAAGTAAGCCGGCATTGCAAGTAGCAGAGGGCAGATAGCTCATGAAGAAGTTCACCCAGTTGAAGGGCCTGGTGGCGCCGCTGGATCGCGCCAACGTCGATACCGACGCCATCATTCCCAAGCAGTTTCTCAAGTCGATCAAGCGTTCGGGTTTCGGTCCGAATGCCTTCGACGAATGGCGCTATCTCGACCACGGCGAGCCGGGCATGGATAACTCCAAGCGTCCGCTCAACCCCGATTTCGTGCTGAACAAGCCGCGTTACCAGGGTGCTTCGGTGCTGCTGGTGCGCGACAATTTCGGCTGCGGCTCCTCGCGCGAACATGCGCCGTGGGCCCTCGAGGATTACGGCTTCCGCGCCATCATCGGCCCGAGCTTCGCCGATATCTTCTTCAACAACAGCTTCAAGAACGGCTTGCTGCCGATCAAGCTGCCGGAAACCGAAGTCGATGTGATCTTCAAGCAGGTCGAGGAGCATGTCGGCTATGCGCTGGACATCGATCTCGACAAGCAGACCATCACGCGCCCGGACGGCAAGGTCATCTCCTTCGAGATCGACGGCTTCCGCAAGCATTGCCTGCTGAACGGTCTCGATGACATCGGCCTGACCCTGCAGAAGGCGGATCTGATCAAGGCCTTCGAAGCCAAGCGTCGCATCGAACAGCCCTGGCTGTTCGCGTAAAAAGCTTGAACCACAGAGACGCAGAGACAAAGAGAAAGTCAAAATATTTCTCCCGGTTTTCTCTGTGTCTCTGTGCCTCTGTGGTGAATATTTTTGTTTTTAGGATTTAAACCATGAAAATCTGTGTGATGCCCGGCGACGGGATTGGCAAGGAAATCATCCCGCAGGCCGTGCGCGTGCTGCAGGCCCTCGGCATCAAGGCCGAGTATGAGGAGGCCCCGGTCGGTGGCGAAGGCTACCGTGCCGCCGGCCATCCGCTGCCGGAGGCCAGCCTCAAGCTGGCCAAGGAATCCGATGCCATCCTGTTCGGCGCCATTGGCGACTTTTCGCTCGATACGCTGCCGCGCGAGCTGCGTCCGGAGCAGGCCATTCTCGGCCTGCGCCGCGAGCTGAACCTGTTCGCCAACTTCCGCCCGGCCTTGGTGTATCCGGAGCTGGTGCATGCCTCGACCATGAAGGAAGAGGTGATCTCCGGCCTCGATCTCCTCATCGTGCGCGAACTGACCGGCGACATCTACTTCGGCCAGCCGCGCGCCATCCACACGCTGCCGAACGGCGAGCGCGAGGGCTACGACACCATGCGCTACAAGGAGTCGGAGATCATTCGCGTTGCCCACGTCGCCTTCCAGGCCGCGCAAAAGCGCTCCAAGCGCCTGTGCTCGGTGGACAAGGCCAATGTGCTGGAAACCATGCAGCTGTGGCGCGAGGTTGTGACCGAGATCGCCAAGCAGTACCCGGACGTCAAGACCGAGCACATGTATGTCGACAACGCCTCGATGCAGCTGCTGAAGAACCCGAAGCAGTTCGACGTGATCCTCACCGGCAACATGTTCGGCGACATCCTGTCCGACGCAGCGTCCATGCTGACCGGCTCGATCGGCATGCTGCCCTCGGCTTCGCTGAACGAAAAGAACTTCGGTCTGTACGAACCGATCCATGGTTCGGCACCGGATATCGCCGGCAAGAACCTGGCCAATCCGCTGGCCACCATTCTGTCCGCCGCGATGATGCTGCGCTACTCGTTCGCCATGGGCGCCGAGGCTGATCACATCGAAGCTGCAGTCAAGAAGGTGCTGGCCCAGGGCTATCGTACCGGCGACATCAACGAGCCGGGCGCCAAGCTGGTTGGTACCAAGGAAATGGGCGACGCCGTTCTGGCGGCGCTGTAATGCAGGGCAGGGGCGGAATGATCCGCCCCGTGCAGTTCCCGGCGACGGGTATTTGATCTCCGAGAGATGGCGATGAAGAAGGTTGGTCTGGTTGGTTGGCGCGGTATGGTCGGTTCGGTGCTCATGCAGCGCATGCGTGAGGAGAAGGACTTCGACCTCATCGATCCGGTGTTCTTCACTACGTCGAACCCCGGCGGTGCCGGTCCCGATGTGGGCCGCGGCAGCGCCCCGCTCAAGGATGCCAACAGCATAGCCGAGCTGAAGGCGATGGACATCATCATCACCTGTCAGGGCGGCGACTACACCACCGAGATATTCCCGAAGCTGCGCGCAGCGGGCTGGGACGGCTACTGGATCGATGCCGCCTCGACGCTGCGCATGGAGGATGACGCAGTCATCATCCTCGACCCGGTCAATCAGAATGTCATCGACGCCGCGCTCAAGAAGGGCGTGAAGAACTACATCGGCGGCAACTGCACCAACTCCATCATGCTGATGGGCGTGGGTGGCCTGTTCCATGCCGGACTGGTCGAGTGGGTCAGCTCCATGACCTACCAGGCTGCGTCCGGGGGTGGCGCCAACCACATGCGCGAGCTGCTCAAGGGCATGGGCGTGATCCATTCCGCCGTGGCCGACGAACTCGCCACGCCGGCTTCCGCGATTCTCGACATCGACAGGAAAGTCGCCACGACCATCCGCAGCGATGTCCCGCGCGAGTACTTCCCGGCGCCGCTGGCCGGCGGTTTGATCCCCTGGATCGACAAGCAGCTCGACAATGGCCAGTCCAAGGAAGAGTGGAAGGGGCAGGCTGAAGTAAACAAGATCCTTGGCAATGACAGCCCGGTGCCGGTGGATGGCCTGTGCGTGCGCATCGGTGCCATGCGCTGCCACAGCCTGGCGCTGACCCTCAAGCTCAAGAAGGATCTGTCGCTGGCTGAAATCGAGTCCGTCATCAAGGCGGGCAACCCCTGGGTCAAGTTTGTTCCGAACGAAAGAAAGATTACGGAACAGGAGCTTACGCCGGCCTCCATCACCGGCGGCCTGGAAATCGGCGTGGGCCGCGTGCGCAAGCTCAACATGGGGCCGGAATACGTTTCCGCCTTCGTGATCGGCGATCAGCTGCTCTGGGGCGCCGCCGAACCCCTGCGTCGGATGCTGCGCATTCTCCTGAAATAAGGGGAAATATGTTGCGAATTCTCCTCAAGTAAGCTTGTGGGGTGAATTTCAGGCGGGGGTTTAGCTTGCGCGGCTAAAACCATGATGTTATTTTGAAAACCATCATTGATTCCCTGTCGGGAGGCGCTGTGCCCAAAACAACTAAAAAATTCCCCCTGAAAGCTTCCATTCTGGCGTGCGCCCTGATGGGCGCGCCCTTGCTGGCGAATGCGGCCGGCATCGGCAAGCTGACGGTGCTTTCGGCGCTGGGCCAGCCCTTGCGTGCTGAAATCGACCTGACTGCCAGCAAGGACGAGCTGAGCTCGCTGTCGGCCAGGCTGGCCACGCAAGATCAGTTCCGGCAGCAGGGAATGGAATTCACGGCCGCCGTTGCTGCGCTCAACTTCAGCATCGAGAAGCGCGCCAACGGTCAGCCCTATGTTCGTCTCACCACCGATCGCCCGCTCAACGAGCCGTTTCTCGACATTCTGGTCGAGCTGACCTGGGCCTCGGGCCGCCTGACACGCGAGTACACCTTCCTGCTGGATCCGGTCGAGCTGCCGCGCCCCACCGGCGCCAGTGTGCTTACGCCGGGAGCAAGCCCTGTTACCAACGCGCCGGCACCCGCCGTGACCGAAACCAGCAAGCCCGCGAAAACGACCCGGGCTGCGAGGACTGCGTCTACCGTAAAGACTGAAGCAGCGCCCAAGGCCGAGCCTGCACCCAAGGCCGAACCGGCACCGGCACCCAAGGCTGAGCCGGCACCTGCTGCCAAGAGCGAGGGTGGCGCCACGCGCGAAGTGAAGAAGGGCGACACGTTGGGCAAGATCGCCGCCGAGACGGCGCCTGAGGGCGTCAGCCTCGACCAGATGCTGGTTGCGCTCTACAGCAGCAACCGCGACGCCTTTATCGGCGACAACCTGAATCGTCTCAAGACCGGCAAGATCCTCAATGTGCCGGATCGTGAAGCCGCCGCAGCCGTCAGCGAGAGCGAGGCGCGCAAGACGGTTTCCATGCATGCGCAGAACTTCAACGCCTATCGCAAGCAACTGGCCGAGGCAGCAGCAGCGGGTACCCCCGCCGAGGCAGCGCCCGCACAGGCAGCGAGCGGCAAGATCACGCCCAAGGTCGAAGACAAGGCACCGGCTCCGACCAGCGGCAAGGACAAGCTGGAGGTTTCCAAGAGCGAGGGCGCGGCAAAGGATACGGCAGGCAAGGACGCTGCCGCGAAGGCAGCCAAGGCCGCCGCTGCCGCTGAGGAAGACCGTATCGCCAAGGAAAAGGCCCTCAAGGAGGCCGAGGCCCGCGTTGCGGCACTGGAAAAGAATATCGCCGATCTCAAGAAGCTGAACGAGGTCAAGAGCCAGGCACTGGCGGATGCGGAGAAGAAGGCCCTGGCCGCCAAGACCGAAGCAGTGAAGCCGGCCGAGCAAGCCAAGCCGGTCGAGCCGCCCAAGGTCGAAGAGACGAAGGCCGCAGAGCCCAAGCCGCTTGAGCCTGTCGCTCCCGCACCCGAAGCGGCCAAGCCCGAGCCGGTGGCCGAGCCTGCCCCGCCTGCTGCCGAACCCGTTGCCGAGAAGCCGGCCGAAGTCGCGCCGCCACCCAAGAAGCGCGCCCTGCCGCCGCCGCCCGAGCCGGAACCCGAACCTACCTTCATGGAAGAGTTCGGCAACCTGGTCTATACGGGGCTCGCCGGTCTGTTGGCGATTGGCGGCTTGTTCGGTTTCCGCGAGTACAAGCGTCGCAAGGCGCTGGAGTCTGACAGCAGCGGCCAGTTCGATGAGCCGAGCTCGACCAGTTCCGTCTTCGGCACTACCGGTGGCCAGAGCGTTGACACCAACAACGTGTCGCTTGCCTCCGGCTTCAGCCAGACCAGCCTGACCGGCAATGAGGGTACGGCCGGGGTTGACCCGGTGGCCGAGGCCGAGGTGTACATGGCCTATGGTCGTGATGCCCAGGCCGAGGAAATCCTGCTCGAGGCCATCAAGGCCGAGCCGACCCGCCAGGCCGTGCATCTCAAGCTGCTCGAGCTGTATGCCGCTCGCAAGAGCGTCAAGCCTTTCGAGGAAGTGGCCAAGGATCTCAAGCAGCAAACCGGTGGCACGGGTCCCAACTGGGAACGCGCGGCCGCGCTGGGCAAGGGCATAGACCCGGCCAACCCGCTGTACGGCAGCGCCCTCGGCGCAACTGATACCCAGAACATGGACGCCTTCGGCACCAGCACGGTCATCATGCCGCCGGGCCAGCTGGCCAAGATGGCAGCGATGGATCCGGCCAAGGCCGATACCGTGGTGATGGCCGCCGTCGAGCCGCCGCCTGCGCCTGCTGTCGAAGAGGAAATGCCGAGCTTCGATCTGGATCTGGGTGACGAGCCAGCCTCCATTTCTGCGCCCGAGCCCGCGCCGGTGACGCTGGACTTCGATCTCGATCTTGGCGCGGATGCCGCGCAAGCCGCCAGCAGCGAGCCGGCGCTGGATCTCGAGGTGCCATCGATCAGTCCGGCCGAGGCACCCGCTGCGCCGGCAATGGATATCGAGTTTGATATGGAGCTCCCGGCGAGCACGGCAGAGAGTGCGCCGGCACCCGCTGCCGCCAGCAACAGTGTCGACTTCGATTTCAATCTGGACACGCCGGCGAGCAGCGCGCCTGCCCCCGGCGCCATTGCACCGGCAGTCGATTTCTCGGATATCAGCCTCGAACTCGATACGCCCGCCCCCGCGGCAGAGCCCGCTGCGCCGGCCGTTGCCGAGGTCGACAATCCTGAAGTCAGCACCAAGCTCGAACTGGCGCAGGCTTACGAAGAAATGGGCGATATCGAAGGCATGCGCGAGCTGCTGCAGGAAGTGCTCGCCGAAGGTTCTTCCGCACAGCAGGAATCCGCACGCAGTAAGCTCGCTCAGCACGGTTTCTGAGCCTTTCTGCCGTAACATCAACGGCTACGACGCAAGTCGTAGCCGTTTTTCTTTGCATTAATCAGGCGATGAACAGAGCGACTTTCTTTTCTTTTAATGCATTGCATGGCAATGCCAAGCCAGGTCAATTTTTGGCCCTTCGAAAATTGGCGGGTTTGCGTATCTTGGGCGATGCCTGATGCGGTACGCATTGGGCATCGAGTACGACGGCAGCGCATTCAATGGCTGGCAGTCGCAGCCGGATGGCAAGACCGTGCAGGATGTGCTCGAGACGGCACTGAGCACGGTGGCTGCCGAACCGGTGCGCGTGCATTGCGCCGGGCGTACCGACGCCGGCGTGCATGCGCTTTGCCAGGTCGCGCATTTCGATACCAGCGCCGAACGTCCGGACACGGCCTGGGTGCGTGGTGTCAATGCCAATCTGCCCGCCACCGTGGCGGTGCGCTGGGCGCAGCCGGTGGGCGATGACTTTCATGCACGCTTTTCGGCGCAGGGTCGTCGCTACCGCTATGTGCTGCTGAACCGCCCGCAACGGCCGGCGCTGTGGAGTCGCTACGCCGGCTGGCACCATGTGGCGCTCAACGCCGAGGCCATGCGTCAGGCCGCGCAGTGCTGGCTGGGCGAGCATGATTTTTCCGCCTTTCGCGCTGCCGAATGCCAGGCCAAGAGCCCGGTCAAGACCCTGTATCGCGCGGATGTCCAACGTCAGGGCGACTGGATCATCTTCGACTTTCATGCCAATGCCTTCCTGCATCACATGGTGCGCAACCTGGTCGGTACACTCGTGTATGTCGGCAAGGGCGCGCACCCCGCAGCGTGGGCGGCGGAGGTGCTGGCCAGCCGCAGCCGTGATGTCGCCGCGCCGACCTTTTCGGCTGCCGGCCTGTATTTCGCCGGCGTCGACTACGACCCGGCCTTCGCTCTCACGGGTAAAATTGCCGACTCTGCCGTTTTGCCTTTTTCGCTGCTTTGAACATGTCTCGTACTGCCATCAAGATTTGCGGCCTGACGCGCAAGGAAGACCTGCTGGACGCCATTGCGGCGGGCGCCGACGCTGTCGGCCTGGTGTTCTACAAGCCCAGCCCGCGCTGCGTAAACCTTGCCAAGGCGCGCGAGCTGGCGCGCTGGGTGCCGCCGAATGTCTGCCTGGTCGGCCTGTTTGTGAATGCCTCGGTCGAGGAAGTGAATACGGTGCTGAATGCCGTACCGCTCGATCTGCTGCAGTTTCATGGTGATGAGGACGAGGCCTACTGCAGGCAGTTCAATCGCCCGTATCTCAAGGCCGCGCGTATGGCGCCCGGCTTCGATTTGCTAGAATACGCAAACCGCTTCCCGTCGGCGCAGGCACTTCTGCTCGACGCCTTTGTCGAAGGCTATGGCGGCGGCGGACAAACCTTCGACTGGTCCTTGATTCCCAAGTCCCTGCCTTTGCCCATCGTGCTGTCCGGCGGCCTGACGCCGGATAACGTGACGGAGGCCGTGCGCGTCGTGCGCCCGGCCGGCGTTGACGTCAGCAGCGGTGTGGAGCTGAGCAAGGGCGTCAAGGATGCCGCCAAGATCACTGCATTTATCGCCGGAGTTAAGAAAGCCGATGTCTGAAAAATACGCGTTTCCGGATGTGAAGGGCCACTTCGGTCCCTACGGCGGCATCTTCGTTGCCGA
>JAIEOJ010000311.1 GCA_019750575.1 Rhodocyclaceae bacterium
CCGCGCGACGAATACCGCTATGGCCATCGCTTCTGGGTGGACAAGGCCAGCGGCATGCTGCTCAAGGCCACCCTCAGTGACGGACAGAACGAGTTGCTGGAAAGCTTCGTGTTCACCGAGCTCAAGATCGGCATTCCGCCCGACCATGCGCGCATCCGCGTCAGGCTCAAGACCACCGAGGACTGGCATGTGCACCATGTCGCCGCGCGTGACAGTGGTCGCATCGAGGAGGGGAACTGGCAGTTCAAGAACAGCCTGCCCGGCTTCCGTCGCACCGCCGGCATGCGTCGCCAGGTCAAGCTGAATTCGCCGGAAAGCCTGCATTTCGTGTTTTCCGACGGACTCTCCTCCATCTCGGTGTTCATCGAGCCGAATGCCGGCACCAAGGCCGACAAGCAGGTCGTGAACATGGGCTCGATCAATGCCTACCGCCGCATTGTCGGCGCCTACCAGGTGCTGGTCATGGGTGACGTGCCCGCCGTGGCGGTGCAACGACTGGCCGACGGCATCGAGCTGCGCCGCAAACAGTAACAGTGCGTAAGGGGATGCTTGAAATTCGGCAATCCCGTCCATAGTTGCCGATTGTCCGGGCCTGGCCCAGTGCTTGTGCAGCAGTGCAGCCGCCCGGAAGTTCGCTCACGGAGACATTGCTCATGAAGAAACTGGTAGTCGGCCTCTTCCTCACCACCGCCATGCAATGGGGCATGGCGCAAAACCTCCCGGATTTCAGCGATCTTGCCGAAAAGCAGGGGGCAGCGGTTGTCAACGTCAGCACGACCCAGGTGGTGCGCACCAACGCCGGCCTGCCTTTTGACCCGGACGATCCGGCCTACGAATTCTTCAAGCGCTTCTTCCCCCGTCAGCCCGGCATGCCCGGTTTTCCCGGCCAGGGTGGGCGCGAATACCAGAACCGCTCGCTCGGTTCCGGTTTCATCATCAGCCACGACGGGTATGTACTGACCAATGCGCATGTCATCGACTCGGCGGACGAGGTGGTGGTCAAGCTCAACGACAAGCGTGAATTCAAGGCCCGCGTGATCGGTGCCGACCGCATGACCGATGTCGCCCTGCTCAAGATCGAGGCCAGCGGCCTGCCGACCGTGAAGATCGGTGATCCGAACAAGCTGCGCGTCGGCGAATGGGTGCTGGCCATCGGTTCGCCTTTCGGCCTCGAACAGACCGTCACCGCCGGCATCGTCAGCGCCAAGGGGCGCTCCCTGCCGGACGAGAATTACGTTCCCTTCATCCAGACCGATGTGGCCATCAATCCGGGCAACTCGGGCGGCCCGCTGTTCAACATGAAGGGTGAAGTGGTCGGCATCAATTCGCAGATCTATTCCCGTTCCGGCGGCTACATGGGCCTGTCCTTCTCCATTCCCATCGATCTGGCCTTCGACATCCAGCAGCAGCTGAAGCAGCACGGCAAGGTCAGTCGCGGTCGCATGGGGGTTTCCATCCAGGACATGAGCAAGGAGCTGGCCGAGTCCTTCGGTATGGCGAAGCCGGCTGGCGCACTGATCAGTACGGTCGAGAAGGGTGGCCCGGCGGAGAAGGCCGGCATTCAGCCCGGTGACGTGATCCAGCGTTTCGATGGCAAGCCGATTGCCCAGGCCTCGGACCTGCCGCGCATCGTCGGCCTGACCAAGCCGGGCAGCCGGGTGCCGGTGCAGGTCTGGCGCGCCGGTGCGCTGAAGGAGCTGAACCTGGTGGTGGGTGAAATGCAGATCGATGAAAAGGTGGCGGCCAATGCAGCCAAGCGCCAGAAGCAGTCGAATGCGGCGGCCAACCGCCTGGGCCTAGTCCTGCGTGAACTCAGCCCCGAGCAGCGTCGTGCGCTGGGCATCAACGGTGGCTTGCTCGTCGAGGATGTGCGTAATGCCGGCGTGCGCACCGAGCTGCGCCCGGGCGACCTGATTCGTTCAATCGTGGTCAAGGGCGTGCAGACCGAGCTGGTCACGGTCGATCAGTTCAACACGCTGCTCGGCAAGTTCGAGCGCGGCGATACCATCACCCTGTGGGTGCGGCGTGGCGAGAGTCAGCTCTTCATCACCATCCGCGGCGTGAGCAACAAGCAGGCCGAAGGCGCCGAGGCCGGCTAGGCGCATGCCGGTCCTGACCCTCTACTGGCGCGAATACTGCCATCTGTGTCATGACATGCTGGCCCAGCTCCTCGCCCTGCGCGAGGCGCTGGGCGGTGAGGCGGTTTTCGGGGTGGAGATCCGTGATGTGGACGCCGATCCGGTGCTGGAGGCACGATATGACGAACTGGTGCCGGTTCTGACGGCAATGGACCGAAATGGCGTGGAAAACGAGCTCTGCCACTACCATCTGGCCCCCGACGCGGTACGTGCTTATCTGGCCGAAATCCGCTAGAATTCAGGGCATTCCGGCCTGTTGCCGGTGCTTGCACGCATTTTCTGAAAGGTGTCGATGGCGGCACCTTTTTTGTTGGATTTTCCGCTTTCCCGCATGAAACACATACGCAACTTCTCCATCATTGCCCACATCGACCACGGCAAGTCGACCCTGGCCGACCGCATCATCCAGCGCTGCGGCGGTCTTTCCGACCGCGAGATGGAAGCCCAGGTTCTGGATTCCATGGACCTGGAGAAGGAGCGCGGCATCACCATCAAGGCCCAGACCGCTGCCCTCAACTACAAGGCGCGTGACGGTCAGGTCTATAACCTGAACCTGATCGATACCCCGGGCCACGTCGACTTTTCCTACGAAGTGTCCCGCAGCCTGTCCGCCTGCGAAGGTGCGCTGCTGGTCGTTGATGCCTCGCAAGGCGTCGAGGCGCAGACGGTGGCCAACTGCTACACCGCACTCGATCTTGGTGTCGAAGTCCTGCCGGTGCTGAACAAGATGGACCTGCCTTCGGCCGATCCGGACAATGCACGCGAGGAAATCGAGGAAGTGATCGGCATCGACGCCACCGATGCGGTGCCATGCTCGGCCAAGACCGGCATGGGCGTGGACGATATCCTCGAATACGTGATCGCCAAGGTGCCGCCGCCCGAAGGCGATCCGCAAGCCCCGCTGCAGGCGCTGATCATCGACTCCTGGTTCGACAACTATGTCGGCGTCATCATGCTGGTGCGCGTGAAGCAGGGCACGCTCAAGGCCAAGGAAAAAATTCGTCTGATGGCATCGGGCGCGACCTATCTGTGCGAACAGGTTGGTGTCTTTTCGCCCAAGTCGGTGCAACGTCCCCAACTGTCGGCGGGCGAGGTCGGCTTCATCATTTCCGGCATCAAGGAGTTGAAGGCCGCCAAGGTCGGCGACACCATCACCACGGTGGAGCGTCCGGCGGCCGAGCCCTTGCCCGGCTTCAAGGAAATCAAGTCGCAGGTCTTCGCCGGCCTGTATCCGGTCGAATCGAACCAGTACGACAATCTGCGCGATTCGCTGGAAAAGTTGCAGCTGAACGACGCCTCCCTGCAATACGAGCCGGAAGTCTCGCAGGCGCTGGGTTTCGGCTTCCGTTGCGGCTTTCTCGGTCTGCTGCACATGGAAATCGTGCAGGAACGGCTGGAGCGCGAGTTCGACATGGATCTCATCACCACGGCGCCGACCGTGGTGTACGAGGTCCTGATGAAGGACGGTAGCGTGATCCAGGTCGAGAATCCCTCCAAGCTGCCGGAAGGGCAGAAACTGGAGGAAATCCGCGAACCCATCATTACCTCGACCATCTTCGTGCCGCAGGATTACCTGGGCTCGGTGATCACGCTGTGCGAATCCAAGCGCGGCAATCAGGTCAATCTGGCCTACCACGGCCGCCAGGTACAGGTGACGTACGACATGCCCATGGCCGAAGTGGTGATGGACTTCTTTGACCGATTGAAGTCGGTATCACGCGGCTATGCTTCGCTCGACTATGAGTTCAAGGAGTATCGCGCCGCCGACGTGGTCAAGCTGGATGTGCTGATCAACGGTGACAAGGTCGATGCCCTGGCACTGATTGTGCACCGCGCCAACGCACCGTATCGCGGCCGCGAACTGGCCGCCAAGATGCGCGAGCTGATCCCGCGCCAGATGTACGATGTGGCGATCCAGGCGGCGATCGGTTCGACCATCGTGGCGCGCGAGAACGTCAAGGCCATGCGCAAGGACGTGCTGGCCAAGTGCTACGGCGGTGACATCAGCCGCAAGAAGAAGCTGCTCGAAAAGCAGAAGGCCGGCAAGAAGCGCATGAAGCAGGTCGGCAGCGTCGAAATCCCGCAGGAGGCCTTCCTGGCCGTGCTGCGCGTGGGAGACAAGTAAGTCATGAACTTTGCCCTGATTCTGCTGAGCTTCTGTCTGGTGACGGGCGTGCTGTGGGCGGCCGACCGCTTTTACTTCAGCAAGCGGCGTGCGCCCGGCGCACCTGATCCGGTGTGGGTGGAGTGGGGCGCCAGTTTCTTCCCGGTGATTCTGGCCGTGTTCTTCCTGCGTTCCTTCCTGGTCGAACCGTTCAAGATTCCGTCCGGCTCGATGATGCCGACTCTGCTGGTCGGTGACTTCATCCTCGTGAACAAGTACACCTATGGCATCCGCCTGCCCGTGATTGACAGGAAAGTGGTCGAAATGGGTCATCCCGAACGCGGCGATGTCGTGGTTTTCCGTTATCCGCCCAATCCCTCGCTCGATTACATCAAGCGCGTGGTGGGCCTGCCCGGCGACAAGGTCGTGTATCGCGACAAGCGGCTCAGCATCAATGGCAAGGATGTGCCGATCCGTCAGGTCGAGGACTTTCTGGCCAGCGGCCTGTCGTATACGCCGCGCTATGTGGAGCAGTTCGGCGAACTCGAGCACCAGATTCTGGTGGAAGACCGGCGGAATTCAGGGCGTATTGAGCCTATCGTGCGCTTTCCCTACCTGAATAATTGCCAATACAATAACGAGGCTGTCAGTTGCGTGGTGCCGGCTGGCCATTACTTCGTCATGGGCGATAACCGCGACAATTCGCAGGACAGCCGCTTCTGGGGCTTCGTCCCGGACGAGAACATCGTGGGCAAGGCATTTTTCATCTGGTTCAACTCGTCGTTCGATTTCAAGCGACTGGGCGGCTTTCACTAAGGGGACGGGCATGAGCATGATGAGGTTGCAGAGCGGATTTACATTGTCCAAGCTGCTGATGATCTGCGTCGTCTTTGGCGTGGTGGCGATGCTGGCCATGAAGCTTGTTCCCGAGTACCTCGAGTACTACAAGATCAAGTCCGGTGTCGTGGCCGTGGCGCAGGAGGCGAACAGCAATCCGAACTCGACGGTGGCCGACATCCGTCGCGGTTTCGAACGCCGCGCCGAGATCGACCATCTCAAGAACTTCAGTGCCGCCGACCTGGATATCAGCAAGGAGGGTAACCGCGTCGTGGTCGAGTTTGCCTATGAGCGCAAGGTGCACCTCTTCAGCAACATCAGCGTGCTGATCGATTTTTCCGGAAGTTCGGCGGATTAATGCACCTCCAGCTTCACCTGCTCGAACGGGCCCTGGGATACAAGTTCGAAAACAAGGGCTTGCTGCAGCAGGCGGTCACCCACCGCAGCTACGGTGTGCCCCACTACGAGCGGCTCGAGTTTCTTGGCGACAGCATGCTCAACTGCGTGGT
This sequence comes from Rhodocyclaceae bacterium, assembly GCA_019750575.1. GTDB lineage: Bacteria > Pseudomonadota > Gammaproteobacteria > Burkholderiales > Rhodocyclaceae. The sequence goes on from JAIEOJ010000311.1 coordinate 5,589, forward strand.
GGCCGCCCAGCTTTTCTCCCGCTTTCCCGGCCTGCGTGAAGGCGATCTCTCGCGTCTGCGCGCCAACCTCGTGCGCCAGGACACGCTGCATCGTGTCGCCGACGGCCTCAAGCTCGGCGATTACCTGCTGCTGGGCGAGGGCGAACTCAAGAGCGGCGGCTTCCGCCGCCCCTCTATCCTGGCGGACGCTTTCGAAGCCACCTTGGGCGCGATTTTCCTCGACAGCGGCTTTGGCGCGGTCGAAGAGGTGATTCTGCGCCTGTATGCCGAGCTGTTCGAGGCGATCGATCCGCGCAATACGGGCAAGGATCCCAAGACGCTGCTGCAGGAACTGCTGCAGGGCAGGCACATGAGCCTGCCTGTGTACACGCTGCTGTCCACCCAGGGCGAGGCGCATGCGCAGAAATTCGAGGTCGAGTGCTGCCTGCCCGAGCTCAAGGCCCGCACCACCGGTATCGGCAACAGTCGCCGCGCCGCAGAACAGGAGGCAGCACAGGCTGCCATTGCACTGATTCCCCCCAAATAAATGAGCGATACCCCATTCCATACCGGCTTCATCGCCGTGATCGGCCGTCCCAATGTCGGCAAATCCACGCTGACCAATCATCTGGTCGGCGCCAAGATCAGCATTACCTCGCGCAAGGCGCAAACAACGCGCCACCGCATCACCGGCGTGTTTACCGATGACACGACCCAGTTCATCTTTGTCGACACGCCCGGTTTCCAGACCAAGCACAAGAATGCCCTGAACCGGCTGATGAATCGCAGCGTCACGCAAACGCTGGCGGATGTCGATGTCATCTACTTCGTGGTCGAGGCCGGCCGCTTCGGCAGCGGCGAGCGCAGCATTGTCGAGATGCTGCCGGAAGGCGTACCGGTGATCCTGGTGGTCAACAAGATCGACCAGCAGAAGGACAAGGGCCTGCTGCTGCCCTTCCTCGAACAGGTGGGCAAGGAGTACGCCTTCAGTGAAATGGTGCCGGTGAGTGCCGAGCGCAGCATGGGCCTGCGCGAGCTGTTGGCGGCAACGCGCAAATACCTGCCGCAAGCGTCTGCGGTCTTCGATCCGGACGACATCACCGACCGCTCCGAGCGTTTTCTGGCCGCCGAGATCCTGCGCGAGAAGCTGTTCCGCAGCCTCGGCGAAGAGCTGCCCTACGGCATGGCGGTGGAAATCGAGCAGTTCGAGCAGGAAGGCGAGTTGCGCCGCATTCATGCGGCTGTCATCGTCGATAAGGACGCGCACAAGGCCATGGTCATCGGCAAGGGTGGTGAAAAGCTCAAGCGCATGTCCACCGATGCGCGCAAGGACATGGAGCGCCTGTTCGGCGGCCGTGTCTGGCTGGAGACCTGGGTCAAGGTCAAGAGCGGCTGGGCCGACGACGAGCGCGCCCTGAAGTCTTTAGGCTACGAGTAGTGAAAATGCTTGAATCACGGAAACACAGCAACACAGAGAAGAGGCTTGCAGGGTTTTGTTCTCTCTGTGTCTCTGTGTCTCTGTGGTAAAGGTTTTTGCATGTCCGGCAAACAGCGCATCGACGGCGCCGAAGCCTATCTGCTCCACGCCTATCCCTACAGTGAAACCAGCCTGATCCTGGACGTGTTTGTACGCGAGCATGGGCGGCTATCCATACTCGCGCGCGGTGCGCGGCGCCCGCGTTCCGCCTTGCGCGGCGTCCTGATCAGCTTCCAGCCTTTGGAGCTGGGCTGGTTCGGCGCTGGCGAAGTGAAGACCCTGGCCAAGGCCGAGTGGCAGGGTGGGGTGCCCCTGCTGCAAGGACGCTGTCTTCTGCTCGGTTACTACCTCAACGAACTGCTGCTCAAGCTGTTGCCGCGCGAGGATGCGCATCCGGCCCTGTTCTCGGCCTATGCCCAGGCGCTCGAAGCCCTGGCCAAGGGGGCTGATAATGGTGCCAGTGGTGCGCCCGAGCTGCGGCGCTTCGAGAAGGCCCTGCTCAAGGAGCTGGGCTACGGCCTGACACTCGATCTTGAGGCCGAAGGCGGGGTGCCGGTGCGGGCCGACCGCGACTATCTTTATCTTGTCGAGCGCGGTCCCGTGCCGGCGGGCGATGGCGGTATTGCGAATACGGGGGTGCCGACCCTGCGCGGCAAGACCCTGCTTGATCTCGCTGCGGATGATTATCGCGATCCGCGCACCCTGATCGAAAGCAAGATCCTGATGCGACAATTGTTCAACCATTATCTCGGCGGGCAGGTCCT
>JAIEOJ010000016.1 GCA_019750575.1 Rhodocyclaceae bacterium
AGGCCCAGGCTGCGGGCCAGTGAAACGATGGCGGCGGCGATGCTGACGTGGCTGGGTCGTAGCGAGAGTTCGCGCACGAAGGCCTTATCCACCTTGAGCGTGTCGATGGGCAGGCGCTGCAGGTAGGCAAGCGAGGAATAGCCGGTACCGAAATCGTCGATGGCGATGCTGACGCCGAGGGCGCGCAGCTTGTGCAGTTCGGTGACGAAACGATCCACATCGCGCATCACGGTGCTCTCGGTCAGCTCCAGCTCCACGCATTCACCGGGCAGGCCGGTTTCGCCGAGGATGCGCTCGACCATCTCGTGCACCCGCGTATTGTCGAACAGGCGCGCCGAGAGATTCACGGCCATGTGGATGCCGGGAATATTGCACGCCTTCCACTGCGCCGCCTGCGAGAGCGCGGTGCGCAGGACGAATTCGGAGAGGGGTTCGATCAGGCCGGTCTCTTCGGCGATCGGGATGAACTTGTCCGGCGGCACCAGGCCGAGGTCGGCATTGAGCCAGCGTACCAGCGCCTCGAAGCCGACCAGCCTCCCCTGCTGATCGACCTTGGGCTGGTAGGCGACGCGAATCTCGTCGCGTTCCAGCGCGCGACGCAGACGCGTTTCGAGCACCATGCGCTCGGTTGCCTGGGTACCGAGCTTGCGGGTAAAGAACTGGTAATTGCTCTTGCCCTGCTCCTTGGCCAGGTACATGGCCGCGTCGGCGCTCTTGATCAGATTGACGGCGGTTTCGCCGTCGCTGGGGTAGAGGCTGACACCGATGCTGCAGGTGACGATCAGCTCCTGCACCTGGGCTTCACTGCCGACATCGATGGGCTGGGCGATCTCGGCCAGCAGGCGATCGAGCAGACAGGCAATCGAAGTGGACTCGTAGTAGTTGTTGAGCACGAGCACGAACTCGTCGCCGCCATAGCGCGCAACGGTATCGGTTTCGCGCAGGCAGGCCTTGAGGCGGCGGGCAACCTCGACCAGCAGGCGGTCGCCGGCCTGGTGGCCGAGGCTGTCGTTGATGAACTTGAAATTGTCGAGGTCGATGAAGACCACGGCGGCAAAATAGCCGTAGCGGCGCGCGTAGGCAATGGCCTGTTCGAGCCGGTCGATCAGCAGACTGCGGTTGGGCAGGCCGGTCAGCGCGTCATGCGTGGCCTGGTATTCGAGTTCGGCTTCGTGCTGGCGCCGCTCGGTGATGTTCTCCACCGTGCCCTCGTAGTAGAGCAGCACACCTTCGCTGTCGCGCACGGCATGGGCGTTCTCGGAAATCCAGATGCGGCTGCCGTCACGGCAGAAGACCTCGGACTCGAAGTCGCTGACCTGGCCATGGGCCTGGATCAGGCGGGCAAACTCGTGACGCCGCGCCGGATTGACGTAGAGCGAGCTGCCGATATCGGCAATGCCGGCCATCAGCGCTTGCGGCGACTCGTAGCGGTAGAGGTCGGCGAGTGCCTGATTGGCGGCCAGGTAGTGGCCGTCCATGGTGGTCTGGAACATGCCGATGGCGGAGTTCTCGAAGATGCTGCGGTAGCGCAGCTCGGCCTTGACCAGGCTGGACTGGGTGGCGACCCACTCGGTGATGTCCGAGATCACGCCTTCCAGGACCAGCGCACCACTCTCGTCAATGACGGTGGCACCGCGCTCGCGCACCCATTTACAGGAGCCATCCTTGCAGCGGATGCGGTACTCCAGGGTAAATGGCACCTGCTCGACGATGGCTGCATTGAGCACGTTGCGCACGCTCTCGCGGTCTTCCGGCTCGGTGATGTCCTCGTAGGAGATGATGCGGTTGTGGCAGATATCGTCGGCGCTGTAGCCGGTGATGTCCCTGCAGCTGTCGCTGAGCAGCAGCATGGTCCAGTGCTGGTCGATGGCGCAGCGGTAGATCATGCCGTCCATGATGCGCAGCAGATCGCCCAGCATGCGGTCACTGTTGATGTTCTGCCAGGTCATGCGTGCAGGGCTGCGTTCTGCAGTCAGCAGACTGCGGCGTAGGGAATAAAGCATGCTGAATAACCTGTCATTTGCCACCGTGCAGATGGCCGGGCTGCACGTAGTCCTGAGGCGCCGTACCAGGCGGGCGCCGTCCCTTGCGGCCGGCGGCTACCTGCGCAACCTCCGCTTCGAGCATGTGCCCGCCTGCGCGCACCCAGGCGAATACCGCGTCAATGGCGCAGGTGGCCTCGGCAAAATAATCCTCGGCGCTGACGCCGACTTCCTGACTGCCCAGCATGTGGGTGCGGATGGTGAGCGCCAGTGACTTGACCTTCTGTGCCGCAAGCTCGCCCTGGCGATCGACCGCACATGCCTGTTCGGTGAGTGATTCGGCACGCGAAACGAGGAACATCAGGCGCACGCGCGCCACGGCCGGACACTTGCCCTGGGCCGCCACGCCACTGCCGGTGGCGCGCGCCTGACCCAGCGTTTCCGCCAGTTGCGGCAGCCTGTGCGAGAAGTTGCGTACCGCGCCATCCGGCAGCAGATCACCCATGGGCAGGGCGATGCGCGCCTCGCCGATGGCATCCAGCCAGTTGAGGAGCATGGCGACGAGATTGCTGTGCGTGGCGATCGACTTCTCCACGGTATAGGTATCCAGCTCGTTGACCAGCATGCTCCAGCGATGCCGCCAGAGGGTCACATCATTCGGCGTGAAGCAGGGATAGCTGCGCGTGTTTTCCAGCTGCGCCACCTGCTGCAGCTGTCCCAGCAGCGGCTCGAGCTCGCGGCGCTTGCTGGCAAGACGGTGGCGGAAACTCTCATCGCCGGCCAGCCAGGCGGTGCTCATGCCGCGATGCTGCTGAATATGAGCGGCCAGTTCCAGCAAGGTGTTGCAGGCGGCAATGGCGGCCTGCGCGGTCGCCGCCTCGTTGCCCTGCGAGCGGCCACGCCGGCGCACCCAGCAGATGGCCAGTGCCACGAGGGCAATCGAAACGGCGAGAAACAGAAGATCGGAAGTGTTCATCTGGGAATGGGCGGCTACTCGAAACGGTAGCCCTGGATGGTGGTCGTGAGCTGATGCGCCAGCTGGTCGAGGTAAGTCGAGAGCTCCGTGTTCTCGCGCACCAGCAATTCATTGCGGTCGGCGAGTTGCGCCACCTGTTCGATGTTCTGCGCCAGACTCTGGCTGGCAATGCTCTGCTCACGGCTGGCGCGGGCGATGTCCTCGACCAGGTCGCGCGTACGCTCGGTGCTCTCCACCACCGTATGCAGAAGAAGCTGGGCCGCCTCGGCCTCGTGGGTGCTGGCGACAGCCTGTGCATTGGTCGCCGTCATGTTCTCGACCATGCGGCCGACATCGTTGCGGATCTCGCCGATGCGCTGGTTGATGTCGCGCGTGGCTTCGGAGGTTCGTTCGGCCAGCTTGCGCACCTCATCGGCAACGACAGCGAAACCGCGGCCGGCCTCACCGGCGCGGGCCGCCTCGATGGCGGCATTGAGTGCCAGCAGATTGGTCTGGTCGGCGATGCCGGCGATCACATTGACGATGGTGCCGATTTCCTGCGAGCTCTCGCCCAGCTTGCGGGCCGCCAGTGTCGAACTGTCCACGGAGGCTGCGAGACTGTCGAGCATGCCGGCCAGCGCGGCCACCCGCTCGGCGCCTGTGCCGGCCACCTGTTGTGTGGTCCCGGCCACGCCGGCCACTTCGGCAGCCTGATCGCTGGCGGCGGCCAGGCTCACGGTCAATTGCTCCAGCGTGGCGGCCGATGCCACGGTGATGTCGCGCTGCCTGCGCACGCCGCTGTCGCCGCCGCTGGCATTGCGCGTGGTCTCGTCGGCCACGCTGGCCATTTCGTGCGAGAGGCGCGTGAATGACACAAAGACCTGTACCAGCGAACGCGTCATCGCATTCATGCGCTCGACCAGTACGCTCTGCCCACGCACCCTGAGCGGGTCGATGCGCGCGGTCAGGTTGCCGCCCTCGATATCGCCAACAAAGCGCGCCAGCGCCTGGTGCCAGTTACGCTGCATCCTTTGCAGCGAGGCCAGGGTATACAAGGCCCAGATCAGCAGTGCCAGGCTGGCCAGCATGACGGCCCAGCCGTGTTCGCCGTCCATCTCCCCTGCCCCCGTGGCAAGGCCGGCGCCAGCCAGGAAAAAGCCTGCACTGACGGCACCGTACAGCCTGCTCTCTGCGATGTGAGGGGTATTCATTGCGGTCTCGTTCTGATCTTGTATGTCCGGCCGGTGCTGCACGCTGTTTTCTCTCAGTCACAGGTTTAGCAAGGTCCATGCCGGGCCGAAAACCGGTATGCATCGCACCACATTCCCCTTCAGCACTGCAAAACAGGGCGCTGTACGCACAGCCGGGGTGCATGCACCGGCCAGCGCACCAGCACGGTGCCGCGGTTTCGGGGGACTTTCAACGGCTGAGGCCGCCAGCGGCATGGCTCACAGGCATGGGGATGACACATACCGCGGATGGGCTTCACAGGCTTGATCAGTCGGCGATTCAGGCCGGTTTGGCAGGGCTCTCCGGTATAATTCCGCCTTTGCTATCAAGCCGAAAGAACCCAGCACCATGGAAGCAGAACGCATCAATGCCATCGGCAACAAGATTGCCGATCTCGCCGCGCGCGGCACCGAACTCCGGAGGTATCTTTGACTTCGATGTCAAAGCGGAGAAGCTCGAAGAACTGAATCAGGAAATGGCCGATCCCAAGATCTGGGAAGACGCCGAACGCGCCCAGGCCCTGGGCAAGGAAAAGAAATCCCTCGAAAACGTCGTGCTGACGCTGCAAGGCGTTGCCGCATCGCTCGCCGACGCGCAGGATCTTTTCGACATGGCCAAGGATGAAGGCGATGACGACACGCTGGAAGCCGTCGCCGCCGATCTGGAAGGCGTTGAATCCACCGTCGCGGGCCTTGAGTTCCGCCGCATGTTCAACCAGCCGGCCGACCCCAACAACTGCTTCATCGACATTCAGGCCGGCGCCGGCGGCACCGAAGCCTGCGACTGGGCCAGCATCCTGCTGCGCCAGTACCTCAAGTACTGCGAACGCAAGGGCTTCAAGACCGAAATCCTGGAAGAAACCGAAGGCGATGTGGCCGGCATCCGCTCGGTCTCGATCAAGGTTGAAGGCGAATACGCCTACGGCCTGCTGCGCACCGAGACCGGTGTGCATCGCCTGGTGCGCAAGAGTCCCTTCGACTCCTCGGGCGGTCGCCACACCTCCTTCGCCAGCCTGTATGTCTATCCCGAGCTCGACGACTCCTTCGAGGTCGAGATCAACCCGGCTGATCTGCGTGTCGACACCTTCCGCGCCTCGGGCGCCGGTGGTCAGCACATCAACAAGACCGACTCCGCGATCCGCATCACCCACAACCCGACCGGCATCGTCGTACAGTGCCAGAACGACCGCTCGCAGCACCGCAACCGCGCGGCTGCCATGGACATGCTGAAGTCCAAGCTCTACGAGCTGGAAATGCGCAAGCGCCAGGCCGAGGCGGACAAGCTGGAAGCCGGCAAGACCGATGTGGGCTGGGGCCACCAGATCCGTTCCTATGTGCTGGACAACTCGCGCATCAAGGATCTGCGGACCAATGTGGAAATCTCGAACACCCAGAAGGTGCTCGACGGCGATCTCGATCCGTTTATTGAAGCGAGCTTGAAACAAGGCGTTTGAAAACTTTTCACCACGGAGTCACAGAGTGAAGCCCAAGGACCAGACGCTTGCGCTCTTGATTTTCTCTGTGCCTCTGTGTCTCTGTGGTAAAGACTTTGACTATCCTTAACTCATGAACCAGCGCGTCATTCCGATCCGGGCAGGCGGCTTCACGCTGCCGAGCACCACCGGCCCCCTCGTGGGACAGCCGGTGGATACGCTCGGGCGCGGCATCCGCGACCTGCGCATCTCGGTGACAGACCGCTGCAACTTCCGCTGCAGCTACTGCATGCCGAAGACGGTGTTCAATCGCGACTTCAAGTTCATGCCGCACGATTCGCTGCTCTCCTTCGAGGAGATCGAGCGCGTTGCGAAAATCTTCGTCGCCCAGGGCGTGCAGAAGATCCGTCTCACCGGCGGTGAGCCGCTGCTGAGAAAGAACCTCGAACGCCTGGTCGAAAAGCTGGCGCAACTGCCGGTCGAACTCACGCTGACCACCAACGCCTCGCTGCTGGCAAGGAAGGCACAGGCCCTCAAGGATGCCGGCCTGCAGCGCGTCACGGTATCACTCGACGCGCTCGACGACGAGACCTTCAAGAAGATGAACGACATGGACTTCCCCGTGTCCGACGTGCTTGAAGGCATAGACGCCGCCGCCGCCGTGGGCCTGGGCCCGGTCAAGATCAACATGGTGGTCAAGAAGGGCGTGAACGAGCACGCCATCCTGCCCATGGTGAGCCACTTCAAGGGCAGCGGCCATATCGTGCGCTTCATCGAGTACATGGATGTGGGCAGCAGCAACGGCTGGAAGATGGACGAAGTCCTGCCCTCGCGCGCCATCGTCGATCTGATCAATGCCGAGTTCCCCATGGTGCCGGCCAACCCGAACTACCGCGGCGAAGTCGCCAAGCGCTGGAAATTCACGGACGGCAGCGGCGAGGTCGGCGTGATCTCCTCGGTCACCGAGGCCTTCTGCTCGACCTGCACGCGGCTCCGCCTCTCCCCCGAAGGCAGCCTCTACACCTGCCTGTTCGCACAGCAGGGCCACGACATCCGCTCCCTGCTGCGGGGCAATGCCGACGACGAGACAATCACACGCACCATCCAGGCCATCTGGCAGCAACGCGGCGACCGCTACTCCGAGATTCGCACCGCCGAAACCGCGGCGGCGAAGAAGATCGAGATGAGCTACATCGGGGGCTGACATGGCGCTCTCTCCCGACCAGATCACCGGCCTCATCCTCGCCGGCGGACAGGGCAGCCGCATGGGTGGCAGCGACAAGGGCCTGGTGCTCTTCGACGACAAGCCCATGATCGTGCATGCCATCGAACGTCTCGCGCCGCAGGTCGGCCCGCTCATCATCAACGCCAACCGCAATACCGATATCTACGCAGGCTTCGGTTTCCCTGTCGTCGCCGATGCGCCCAATCCGCAGGGCGAAGCCTTTGCCGGCCCGCTGGCAGGCCTGCTGGCTGGGCTGCGCGCGGCAACGACCGACTGGGTACTGACCGTGCCCTGCGACTCGCCCGCCTTTCCGCTCGACCTTGCGCAGCGACTTATCGCCACGCAAGCGGACAATGGCTGTAGCGATCTCTTCGTGGCGCAGACTCCGGTGCAAAGCCATCCGGTCTTCATGCTGGTCCACCGCGAGCTGACCGCCGTGCTGGAAGCCTTCCTCAATAGCGGCGAACGCAAGCTGGGTTTCTGGCAAAAGCAGAACGGCGCCACCTTCGTCGATTTCCCAGACGAAGCCGCCTTCGCCAATCTCAATACACCCGAAGAACTGAACTCCCTGGAGAGCAGCAAGTGACCACGCCGAATACTTCACTGTCGCAAGCGATTTCCTGCCAGAGCGATTACGACCCCAACGCCATGAGCGTGACCAAGGCGCTGGATTTCATCCTGTCGCAGCTGCAGCCGGTGGACGGCGTCGAGCGCGTCTTCGTGCGCCAGGCCCTGGGCCGCGTGCTGGCCGAGGATGCCGTCTCGCCCATCAATGTGCCGGCGCATGACAACTCCGCCATGGACGGCTATGCAGTGCGCTTTGCCGACATCGCCGGCGATGCGCCGACACGCCTCAAGGTGATCGGCACAGCTTTCGCCGGCCATCCGAGTTCGGGCGCGCTGCAGCCCGGCGAGGCCCTGCGCATCATGACCGGTGCCGTGATTCCGGACGGCGTGGATACCGTGGTGATCCAGGAAGTCAGCACAGTCGATGGTGATTTCGT
>JAIEOJ010000137.1 GCA_019750575.1 Rhodocyclaceae bacterium
GGTTACCAGGCCACGCGCACCATTTCGCGCGACGATGCCACCAAGCATATCCCGGTCATCATGTGCACCAGCAAGGACCAGGAAACCGACAAGATCTGGGGCATGCGTCAGGGTGCGCTTGACTACATGGTCAAGCCGGTCGATGGTGCCGCCCTGCTGGCCAAGCTGGCCACGCTCTAAACAGAAGACCGATGGCCAAACGCCTGAGCCTGCGCGACTTCCAGGAAAGCCTCTCCGCCCGACTGCTGTCAGCCAAGCGCGGGGAGACGGCACCGCCCATGCTCGGCTTCCGTGCCGGGGCGCGCCGCTGGCTGCTGGAGCTGCCGGATTCCGGCGAGGTCGTGCCCCTGCCCGTGCTGAGCCCGGTGCCACTGACACAGCCCTGGTTCGCCGGCGTGGCGAACATCCGCGGCGGTCTGCATGCCGTCGCCGATTTCGCCCAGTTTGCCGGCGGCGCACCGACGCCGCGTACCGATCGCAGCAGACTGCTGCTGATCGGCGCCCGACACGGCATTAACAGTGCCTTGCTGGTGGAAAGCATCGAGGGACTACGGCCCTTGAACGCCCTGCGCGCCATTGATCGGCCCACCGGTACGCCCGATGCGCGCTGGATCGATGCAGCCTATCAGGACGAACAGGGCAACAACTGGCTGCACATCGCCTTGAGCGAGCTGCTGCAGGATTCGAGTTTTCTGGATATTGCTCTGTAGTACCCGACGCCTCACGGCGTGTGACTGGAGATCGCTATGGCATTCACTTTCAAGCTGCCTTCCCTCAACCTTCCGGGCCAGACCCTGCGCGAGAGCGGCGGGGCGCCTGCAGCCGGCGGAGACAAGGTGGAAAAGCAGAAAATCCAGCTCAGCCTCCAGCTCAAGTTCTTCGGCGCCCTGTTCATTGGCGCCGTGGTCGCCATCGGACTGGTCAGCTACGTGAACAGCAAGGCGACGCTGGCCGACGAAACGCGCGCCAGCCTCGGCCACCAGATCAATATCGAGGCCTACCAGTTGGGCCGCGCCGTGCCCCTGGCGCTGGGCGGCCAGAACAACGCCTTTACCGACATGCGTGCGGTGTATGACGACTTTGAAAGCAGCCTGAACATCATCGCCAAGGGCGGCGAATACAAGGGTGTGCGCCTGAGTCCGTCCAGCGGCGACATCACGGTTGCCGCGAATGCGGTGCTGCAGGAGTGGACCAAGGTTGAAGCCCGGATCAGCGCCATGCTGGTGCAGCAGGGCGCCTTCACGGCGCTGGCCACCTTCGTCGCGGAAGGCACCCAGGCAAAGATGTGGAACAGCCCGATCGGCGAACGCATGGTCCGCATCGCCAGCCAGCTGGCCTCTGCCCAGCCGCTGGACAAGGCGACGACGACGGCGCTGGCCAAGGACCTGCGCATGCAGCTGGAGTTTGTGGTCAGCAAGGGCGAATCGGGCGACCTGGGCACCAGCGCGGTTGCCCTGCTGGCCGCCCTGCCCGCCGAAGCCGAGGCACTCGCGACGGCCCGCGATAACGGTATTGCCTTGCTCACCCGCCTGCAACCGCTCTCCAACAGTACCGATGCCCTGCTGAGCGCCTTCGGTTCGCTGGAAGAGCAGGGCGCGATGTACACCGCCCTGTTCGCGATCTTCGGTTCCTTGGTGCTGACCTCGCTGGTTGTGGTCGTGAAAATCTTCAACGAGGAAGCCGCCGAACGTAACGCCGAATCGGAGACGCTGCGGATGCAGGCGGAAACCGAGCGTAACGCCTCGCAGGACGCCATTCTGCGACTCATGAACGAGATGGGCGATCTCGCCGACGGTGACTTGACCATACGCGCCACCGTGACCGAGGACATCACGGGCGCCATTGCCGACTCGGTGAACTACACGATTGAAGAACTCTCGGTGCTGGTGAAACGCATCAACGACGCGGCAACCCGCGTGGCCGCAGCCTCCGAAACCGCACAGAAGACCACCGACGAACTGCTCTCCGCAACCGAAACCCAGTCGCAGGAAATCCGCACCGCCAACACCTCGGTGCTGTCGATGGCGGAGTCGATGACCAATGTGTCCGCCAACGCCAGCGAATCCGCACGCGTGGCACTGGTTTCGCTGGCGGCCGCGCAAAAGGGTTCGGCGGCCGTGACGAACTCGATCAAGGGCATGAATGAAATCCGCCAGCAGATCCAGGAAACCTCGAAGCGGATCAAGCGCCTCGGCGAATCCTCGCAGGAGATCGGCGAAATCGTGGAACTGATTTCGGACATTACCGAGCAGACCAACGTGCTGGCACTGAACGCCGCGATCCAGGCAGCGTCGGCCGGTGAAGCCGGTCGGGGCTTCACGGTGGTTGCGGAAGAAGTGCAGCGCCTCGCCGAACGTTCCGCCGAAGCAACGAAACAGATCGCGGCGATTGTGAAGACCATTCAGACCGACACGCACGACGCCGTTTCCGCCATGGAGAACTCGACCCAGAACGTGGTCGAAGGCGCCCAGCTTTCCGACGCCGCCGGTCAGGCCCTGGAAGAAATTTCCAAGGTGTCGCAGAACCTTGCCGACCTGATCGAGTCGATCTCGGGCGACACGGAAAAGCAGGCATCTGTGGCTACCGAGGTGGCGAAACTGATGCAGAACATTCTGCACATTACCGAACAGACCACGACCGGCACCCGCCAGACGGCCGTGTCGATCGGCGAACTCGCCGAACTTGCTAGCGAACTCAAGGGCTCGGTTGCCGGCTTCAAGGTGTGATGAATACGAATTCTGTGGATATCGGCCCGCTGACCTGGGTCAAGGGCGAGATCGATATTGCGCTGGATCGCGCCGGTGATCTGCTGCGCTCGGCCGGCGACGGCGACAAGGCCGTCATCGGCCAGGCTGCGGCACAACTGCACCAGGCACACGGCGCACTTGCCATCGTCGGACTGGAAGGCATCACCCAGTATTCGGAAGCGCTGGAACAGCTGTTTGCCGCCATCGAAGCGGGCGAAACGGAATACAGCCCCGCAGTCGCGGAAGCAGTCGAGCAGGGGCTGTTCACCATCCGCCACTACCTCGATGACCTGGTCGCCGGCAACCCCGACCAGCCGCTGAAACTGTATCCGCACTACTGCACGCTGCTGACCCTGCGCGGCCAGCCAACGCCACCGGAATCCGACCTGTTCTATCCGGACCTCAGCCTGCGTCCGCCCAAGCGCGACAGCGAACCGGTCGCGCCCGCCGATCTGACGCGCCACCTCAAGACTGCGCGCATGGATTACCAGCGCGGCCTGCTCAAGTGGTTGCGCGGCAATACCGACGGGCTCGCCGAAATGCGCGCGGCTCTGGGACAGATCGAATCTACCCAGAACCAGCCGGCAAAACGCACCTTGTGGTGGGCATCGCTCGGCCTCATCGACGCCCTGCGTGAAGCCGGCACCACTGCCGACAATGCCCTCCTGCGCAAACTCAATGCGCGCCTTGACGTTCAGATCCGCAAGCTGATCGAAGGGTCGAGCACGATTGCCGAACGACTGCTGCGCGATGTGCTGTATCAGGTCGCCGTCGCTCCCGGCGGCAGCGAGCACCTTGAATGCGTGCGCGCCGCCTTCCAGCTCGAACAGCAATTGCCCTCGCGACGTGATGGCAGTAATGATGAATCCAAGCGCCCCATCGTCGCCCAGTTGCGCGACCTGCTCGGCAACGCCAAGGATGACTGGAACCGCTTCAGTTCCGGCACTGCGGCGGCACTGCCGCGCTTCCATCAGCGCATCGACGAATCCTGCGTACTCGCCGTCAACCTTGGCCATGAGGGCTTCACCCATCTGGTCAACGGCATCAGCGACATCGCCGAAACATTGCGCAAGGATCCGCTCCGCCACAACGAGCAGGTGGCCATCGAGATCGCCACCGCACTACTGCTGGCCGAGAGCGGCATATCGAGTTACCCGGCCCTGGGCAACGACTTTCCGACCCAGGTGGAGGCTACAGTTGCGCGTCTCGGCGCACTCAATCGCGGCGAATCGCTGGACGCACTGGCCGTGCCCCAGCTCGACGACATTACACGCCGGGCGCAGGAGCGCCTGCTCATGGCCCAGGTGGTGCGCGAAATCAGCGCCAATCTGGCCACCATCGAACAGGCGCTCGATACCTTCTTCCGCAACCCGGCACAAAAGGAAGGCCTGTCCGCGCTGCGCAAACCGCTCGATCAGGTCGCCGGTGCACTCGCCGTGCTCGGTCAGGAAAACGCCGCGGCCCTGCTGCACGAGTGCGATCTCAAGATCAGGGGCTTCGAGTCCGCCACCGAACTGCGCCAGGAAGACTTCGAGGAGGTTGCCAGCAAGCTGTCGGCTCTCGGCTTCTTTGTCGAGCAGTTGCGCCATGGCCCGGCCGACCTGGACGCCATCCTCAATCCACGCAGCGCCCTGCTTGATGAAGAGCAGACCATCGAGGCCAGTCTCGACATCAACAAGCGCCTGACCCAGACCCTGATCGGCGCTTTGCGCGAGAAACCGGAAGACAGCGAGATCCGCGGCGAGCTCAAGCAGCAGCTCGAAACCTTGCGCGAGGACGCGCAACTGATTGCCGACGAAGGCCTGGAGCAGCAGCTCAACACCGCCATCGCCGCACTCGACGAGAACGCTTCCACGCCGGCCATCGAAGAAGCGATCGCCACCCTGGTCGAAGCACCCGAAGTCATCGCGCCTTCCGAAGAAACCATGCGTCTGGCCAATGCCAGCAGCGAGGTGCTCGACGCCGAACTCCTGAGCATCTTCCTGGAAGAAGCCAACGAGGTGCTGGGCACGCTGGCCGACACCCTGCCGATCGCCACTCGCGATCCGCACGACTTTGAAGCGCTGACGACCATACGGCGCAGCTTCCACACGCTCAAGGGCAGCGGTCGCATGGTCGGCCTCAATGAGCTCGGTGAGACCGCATGGGCAGTGGAACAGGTCATGAACCACTGGCTGCAGATGGAGGCGGACGGCACCCCGGCCCTGATGCAGATGCTGGAAGACGCGCAGTCCGTCTTTGCCGCCTGGGTGGCTCGCCTGGAGCAGGGCGATGTCAGCGCGCCCGACACCGACGCACTGATCGCGCGCTGCCAGCGCCTGCAGTCAGGCGAGCTTGAGGATGAGCCGGCACCCGCGGCCGAACCCGTTGACGAGTACAGCAGCGACATCGGCGCAGGTGGCGCCAAGGTCATCGACTTCCCGAGCACACCGGCCATGGTTGACATCGGCCCGCTGTCGCTGACGCCGATGCTGTTCGACACCTATGTCGGCGAAGCGCGCAACCATGTCGCCGCACTGCAGGAAGAGTTTGCCGTACTCGACGGCGCCCCCTCCGAGGCCCTGGTGCGCGCCGCACACACCCTTGCCGGCATCTCGGCAACGGTCGGCATCGCCCCCGTGCGCGACCTCGTCGGCGCGCTCGAAGATGCACTGACCCTTTACGTCAAGGCGGAGCAGGCCATCTCCTTCGATGACCGCACCGTCATCGCACGCGCGATTGGCGCCATCGACGGCATGGTCGGCGCCATTGCCGGCCGGCGCATGCCGAGCAGCGACGAGGGACTGGAAGCTGCGCTGCAGGCGCTCTCCCCAGCCGCCAGAGCGGCAGCGGAAACGCCGGCTGAAGCATTCATGCCCGATGTGCTGCCCGCGCCCGAAGCGGAAATGGAAGTGGCACCCGCCAGCGCAGCACAGCCCGCCCCCCTGCCGGAAACCCTGCCCGGCGAAGTGACGGCGCCTGCCGCCGGCATGGCTGAAGAGCTCGAGTTCACGCTTATCGACGATGAAATCGACGCGCAACTGCTGCCCATCTTCCTCGAGGAAAGCGTAGGCCTGATGCAGGGGATGGGTAGCGCACTGCGCAGCTGGCGCGAAAATCCGAGCGACAAGGGCGCAGGCGAGCAGCTGCAACGCCAGCTGCACACACTCAAGGGCAGCGCGCGCATGGCGGGCGCCATGACCCTGGGCGAACTCCTGCACGCCATGGAAACCCGCGCCGAGCACGGCCTGCAAGCCGGTGCCCAGGGCAGCCTGATCGACACCCTGGATGCCGCCTACGACCGAGCCGCCAACATGCTCGACCGTCTCGGTCGCGGCGAGCCGGCGCTGGAACCGAATGTTGTTTCAGCTGCTACGGATGCCCCCGACGGCCCCGCCGCGCACAGCGTGGCCCTTGCAGGCACAGACCGGCCCGCAGCCGACACCGTCCAGGAAGGCACGGGCGCGAACATCCTGCGCGTGCGCGCCACACTGGTGGACGATCTGGTCAACAGCTCCGGCGAAATCGCGATCACGCGTTCGCGCATCGAAGGTGAAATCCGCACCCTCAAGGAATCGCTGCTCGACCTCACGGAAAACGTCATCCGCCTGCGCGGCCAGTTGCGCGAAATCGAAATCCAGGCCGAATCGCAGATGCAATCGCAGCAGGCGCAGGCCAGCGAACACAGCGCCGACTTCGACCCGCTCGAGTTCGACCGTTTCACGCGCTTCCAGGAACTCACCCGTCTGATGGCGGAAAGCGTGAACGACGTATCCACCGTGCAGCACAATCTGCTGCGCAATCTGGAAAACACCGATGCCGCACTGGTGGCCCAGGCACGCCTCAACCGCGAACTGTCCCAGTCGCTGATGAGCGTGCGCATGGTGCCGTTCAACTCGGTGGCGGATCGTCTCTATCGCATCGTCCGCCAGGCCGCCAAGGACACGGGCAAGCGTGCCAGCCTCGACATTCGCGGCGCCCAGACCGAGCTCGACCGCTCCGTGCTGGACACCATGATCGGGCCGATCGAGCATCTGTTGCGCAATGCCATCGCCCACGGTCTTGAAGACGCCGCCACGCGCCGCGCAGCGGGCAAGAGCGAGATCGGCGAAATCACCATCAGCGTTGCCCAGACCGGCAATGAAATCGCCATCGTGCTCGAAGAGGATGGCGGCGGCCTCGATTTCAAGCGGATTCGCGCCACCGGCGAGGCACGCGGCCTGATCGGCCCCAATGACATGCTCGACGAAGCGGCGCTGATCGAGCTGATCTTCACGCCTGGCTTCTCCACCATGTCCGAAGTGACGGCGCTCGCCGGCCGCGGCATCGGCATGGACGTGGTCAAGAGCGAGGTGCAGAACCTCGGCGGCCGTATCGATGTGGCCACGACCGCCGGCAAGGGCTCGCGCTTCAGCATCTACCTGCCGCTGACACTGGCGGTCGCCCAGGGCGTGCTGGTGCGCGTCGGCCTGCGCACCTTCATCCTGCCGGCAGGCATGGTGGGGCAGGTCAGCGAACTCAAGCCCGCCGCCATCGACACGGTGCGCAAGAACGGCCATACCGAATGGCAGGGCGCCAGCTATGCCTACCATTACCTGCCCCACCTGCTCGGCATGACCGATGTGCAACCCGAGCCGGCGCGCCGTCACTGGCTGATGCTGTTGCGTGCGGGTGCCCAGCAGATTGCGCTCGAAGTCGATGCATTGCTCGGCAACCAGGAAATCGTGGTCAAGAACATCGGTCCGCAGCTCGCCCGCGTACCCGGCATCGTCGGTGCCACCGTGCTCGGCGATGGTGAAATTGCACTCATCATCAACCCGGTCGTGCTTGCCGCCCACAAGCCGCGCAGCGTGCCGGCAGCGCATGTACTGGCAGCAGCACCTGCCGCCGCCAGCGCGGAAATCCCGACCGTGCTGGTTGTGGACGATTCGCTGACCGTGCGCAAGATCACCGGCCGCCTGCTCGAACGCTCCGGCTATCGCGTCGTCACCGCCAAGGATGGCATCGATGCACTGGAGCAGATGGTGGAACTGGTGCCGGACGTCATGCTGGTCGATATCGAAATGCCGCGCATGGACGGCTTCGACCTCACCCGCAACGTCCGTGCCGACAGCCGCCTCAAGGCCGTGCCCATCATCATGATCACCTCGCGCACGGCGGAGAAGCACCGCAACTATGCGGCCGAAATCGGCGTGAATCACTATCTAGGCAAGCCGTACGACGAAGACGAGTTGCTGCGGCTGATTGCCGAACAGGTCCATCACTGAAAGAGGGGGGGCGGGCCACGCTATAATCGCCGCCTGCCTCTTCCCGGCTGCCTGCGCCCGCCGCGCCCCTCTTTTGCATGA
>JAIEOJ010000218.1 GCA_019750575.1 Rhodocyclaceae bacterium
CCTGCCGGGCCGATCAGGGCTGCGAGACGTTCCGCATGAGTACGCATAAAATCCTTTCGCTGCTGGGTGCTGGATTGCCGGATAATGACGGCAATTCTCGGCGGCTGTGGCCGCCTCATTCCTGTTTTACATCAATTCATGCTCAGTTACCGCCACGCCTTCCATGCCGGCAATCATGCCGATGTCCTAAAGCATACCGTGCTGCTGCAGTTGATCAAGCAGTTGCAGGGCAAGGACAAGCCATTCTGGGTCATCGACACGCATGCCGGCGCCGGCCTCTATGCGCTGGATGAAGGCTATGCCCGGCAGCTGGCCGAATATCGCGAGGGCATTGCCCGGCTGTGGGGGCGCACCGATCTGCCGGCCACGCTGGCCGAGTATGTGGCGGCGGTGCAGGAGGTCAATCCGGACGGCAAGCTGAAGCACTATCCGGGCTCGCCCTGGCTGGCGTATCGCCACCTGCGCGAGCAGGACAGGTTGCGCCTGTTCGAATTGCACACCACCGATGTGCGCCTGCTGCAGCAGAACTTCGCCGGTGCCGGCAAGCAGACCCTGATCCAGCACGAGGACGGCCTTGCCGGCCTCAAGGCCTTCCTGCCGCCGCCGCCGCGTCGCGGCCTGGTACTGATCGACCCTTCCTACGAGGACAAGCGCGACTACCTGAAGGTGTATCAGGTGCTGCGCGACTCGCTGGAGCGTTTTTCCACCGGCGTGTATGCGCTCTGGTATCCCTGCCTGGCGCGCAGCGAGACGCGCGACCTGCCCGAGAAGATCAAGCGTCTGCCGGCCAAGGGCTGGCTGCATGTCGAGCTGTGCGTGCGCGGCCGCGAGCCGGACGAGAACGGCCATGTCGGCATGTATGGCAGCGGCATGGTTGTCCTCAACCCGCCCTGGAAGCTCTACGAGACCTTGCAGGAAATCATGCCCTGGCTGCAGGAAAACCTGGCCCAGGGCCCGGGCGCAAGCTTCACCCTCGAATACAAGAGCGAGTAGGTCGCGTCAGGGTCAATCAGTGTGACCACCTGACTGCAAGGGCACAAGCTGGCACCGGGCAGGGCATAAACCGGATGCGGGTTTCTTGGTGAAACTTGGTGCTCTTCGTGTCTTCGTGGTGAAGGCTTTGGTCTTTTGCGGCAGCTAGTGCGCGAGCGCAGAGATCTTCTGCGCAATCATGTCCAGTGACAGGGTTTCCCTGACGCCGCCGAGCTTGATCGCTTCCTTGGGCATGCCGAAGACGGTGCAGCTGGCTTCGTCCTGGGCGATGGTGAAGGCGCCGCAATCGAACATTTCCTTGAGGCCGTGGGCGCCATCGTCACCCATGCCGGTCATGATGATGCCGGTGGCATTGATGCCGGCGGATACGGCGGCAGACCGGAACAGCACATCGACCGAGGGTCGGTGGCGGTTGACCAGCGGGCCTTCCCTGACTTCGACGAAATAGCTCACGCCGCTGCGCCGTATCATCAGGTGCTTGCCGCCCGGCGAGATCAGCGCCACTCCAGGCAGCATCGGCTCGCCATCGCGGGCTTCGCGCACGCTGATCTTTGAGAGTTCATCGAGGCGCTTGGCAAAGGCCCCGGTCAGGGTTTCCGGCATGTGCTGGACGATGGCCAGTCCCGGACAATTCAGGGGCAGGCGCGGCAGCAGTTTTTCCAGTGCCTGGGTGCCGCCGGTGGAAATGCCGATGGCAACCACCTGCTGCGCGGTTTTCATGATGGCCTGCGCCGATACGCCCCGGGGCGGCGGCAGCATGGCATCGGCATTGAGCTTGGGCGCACTCTGGCGCTCCTGCATGGCGTTGGCGAGCACGGTCGCGGTGGAGTCGCCGTTGCCCGGTTCGCGGGGGCGGGGCGGGGCGACTGGTGGCGTGGCGGCACGGCGAAACTGGTTGATGTAGCTGGCGCGGGCGGCTTCGCTGATGGCCTGGATGAGCTGGCGGCCGAGCTCATCCACCTGCAGGCGGCCGGCCGAGTAGGGCTTGGGCACGACGGCGACCGCACCGGCCGACATGGCTTCCAGGGTGACCTTCTTGGCGGTGTTGTCGTTGAGTGCGGAGCAGATGATGACCGGCGTGGGACGTTCAAGCATCAGCTTCTTCAGGAAGGTGATGCCATCCATGCGCGGCATGTCGAGGTCGAGGACGATGACATTCGGCCACTCGTCCTTCATCTTTTCCAGTGCAACGATGGGATTTGCCGCGGTGGTCAATACGCGTATGTCGGGCGCTGGCGCGAGGGCCTGCTGGATGACCTGACGGGCAACGGCGGAGTCGTCTACAAGCAGAACGCTGATGGGCATGGGTTCATCCGCCGCTGTTATTCGTGGCGCGGCTACGCATGTGGTTCGTTTTCGTCATCATGCCCTATCTGCACCGCCCTGTGTGTCGGCTGTCTGCATTTGCACGCGATGGCTTGTCTTGCTGTGCAATAGTCTCTACAGTCCGCGCATGATGACGCCCCCCACCAGCGCAGACGACAGCAGTCTGGCTTTCAGTACCCTGACACCGGACCAGTTGCTGGATGCGCTGGAATCGGTCGGCCTGCGTCCCGACGGACGCCTGCTTGCGCTCAACAGCTTCGAGAACCGCGTCTACCAGCTCGGCATCGAAGATGCACCGCCGCTGATCGCCAAGTTCTACCGGCCGCGCCGCTGGAGTGACGCCGCCATTCTCGAGGAACATGCCTTCACTGCGGAACTCGCCGAACGCGAAATTCCGGTGGTACCGCCGCTGTTGCTTGAAGGTCATTCGCTGCATCACTTTGCCGACATGCGTTTTGCCGTATTTCCGCGTCAGACCGGCCGTGCGCCGGAGCTGGATGATCCGGACACCCTGCGCTGGATGGGGCGCTTCATCGGCCGCATTCATGCAGTCGGCGCCCTCAAGCCGTTTGTCGAGCGTCCCGCCATCAGCCTGCAATCCTTCGGCATCGAGTCGCGCGACTATCTGTTGCAACATGATTTCCTGCCGCCGGAGTTGCTGCCAGCCTGGCAAAGTGTCACGGAGCAGGCGCTTGAGGGCGTGGCGCATTGCTATGCACGCGCCGGCCAGGTGACCGAGCTGCGCCTGCATGGCGACTGCCATATGGGTAATGTGCTGTGGTCCATGGGCGAACAGCCGGGACCGCACTTCGTCGACTTCGATGACAGCCGCATGGGCCCGGCGGTGCAGGACCTGTGGATGCTGCTCGGCGGCAATCCCGAGGATGCCGCCATCCAGCTTGCGCATGTGCTTGAAGGTTACGAGCAGTTCCACGAGTTTGACGATCGCGAGCTGCACCTGATCGAGGCCTTGCGCACGCTGCGCCTGATCCACTACTCGGCCTGGCTGGCGCGGCGCTGGAGCGATCCGGCGTTTCCGCTCACTTTTCCCTGGTTCAATACCCAGCGCTATTGGCAGGAGCGCATTCTGGAATTGCGCGAACAGGTCGCCCTGATGCAGGAAGCGCCTTTGCGGCCGGCCAGGTTGTAGACCTTCCCCCACGCCCTTTACGGGCAGGGGGGCCAGGCTGCGCAGCGCGAATTCAGCCCAGTCGTTGCGCCGGCACCGGTTTCAGGCGGTGGCGGGGAATTCGCCGTCAAGGTAATACCAGCGCGCCGCATCGCCAAGCGGGCGGCGCACGAAACGGCTGCGTTCCTGCAGGCGTTCGGCGCGTCCGTTGATCTTGCAGCGGGCGACGAATTCGACCACCGCGCTGTCGCCGTTCTCCTCGGCATGACGTACTTCCAGCCCCAGCCACTTGGGCTGGGGCGGCGTGCTCAGGTCAAGATCGGCGGGGCGGGTTTCGGCGGCCCAGCTGGCGAGCAGGTAGTCGCCGAGTCCCAGCGCATAGGCGCTGTAGCGCGAGCGCATCAGGGCTTCGGCGGTCGGTGCGGCGATGCCGGCGTGGTAGCGGCCGCAGCAGTCCGCGTAGGTCGCAGCATGTCCGCAGGCGCAGGCAGGCACAGGTTTGACGGGGTTTGCAGGCTTGCTTCGGGCTTTCATCGGAGGAATGGGGCAGAGGGGCTATGGCAGAATAGCGAAATTGACTGGCTGCATGTTTGGAGAATTGTGTGCGGATCTTGCTGAGCAACGACGACGGCTATTTTGCCCCGGGACTGGCCGCACTGGCGGAGGCACTGGCTACCCTGGGTGATGTGACGGTGGTCGCCCCGGAACGTGACCGCAGTGGCGCCAGCAACTCCCTGACCCTGGATCGCCCCCTGCGCCTGCGCAAGGCGGCCAACGGCTTCTATTTCGTGAACGGCACGCCGACCGACTGCGTGCATCTGGCCGTAACCGGCATGCTCGACCATCTGCCCGACATCGTTGTGTCCGGCATCAACTGGGGCTCGAACATGGGCGACGACACCCTCTATTCGGGCACCGTCGCTGCAGCCACCGAAGGCTATCTGCTCGGCGTGCCGGCGATTGCGCTGTCGCTGGCTTCGCATCATGGCCAGCATTTCGCCACCGCCGCGCGCGTGGCGCGCGAGCTGACCCTGCGCGCCATGGAGCAGCCTTTCGGCCAGCCGGTGCTGCTCAACGTGAATGTGCCCGACATTCCCTGGGAGGAGGTCAGGGGGCAGGTGGTCACGCGTCTCGGGCGTCGCCACAAGGCCGAGCCGGTGGTCAAGCAGACCACGCCGCGCGGCGAACAGGTGTTCTGGGTCGGCGCCGCCGGCCCGGCCGCAGATGCCGGCGAAGGCACGGACTTCCATGCAGTGGCGAATGACTTCGTGTCGATCACGCCGTTGCAGATCGACCTCACCCACAGTACGCAGATCGCCGCCGTGAATGGCTGGCTGGGGCAGGACAAAGCAGGACTATGAATACGCAGGTACATGGCATCGGCATGACTTCGCAGCGCACCCGCGTGCGCATGGTGGAGCGCCTGCGGGCGAGCGGCATCCGGGATGAAAAGGTGCTTGCCGCCATAGGCGCAATCCCGCGCCATGTCTTCGTCGAGCCGGCCCTGGCGCATCGCGCCTACGAGGATACGGCGCTGCCGCTGGGCTTCCAGCAGACCATCTCGCAGCCCTATGTCGTGGCACGCATGATCGAACTGCTGCGCGATGGCGGCCAGCGCGAACTCGGCAAGACGCTGGAAATCGGCGCCGGCTGCGGCTATCAGGCGGCGGTGCTGGGCATGCTGAGCAAGCAGGTGTATGCGGTGGAACGGATTGCGCCGCTGCTCGCCAAGGCACGCCAGAACCTGCGGGAACTCCGCCTCACCCAGGTTCGTCTCAAGCATGCCGACGGCATGCTCGGGCTGCCGGAGGCCGCACCTTTCGATACCATCATCGTCGCGGCTGCCGCGGCCCGGATTCCGCAAGCCCTGTTGCAGCAACTGGCGCCAGGTGGGCGTCTGATCCTGCCGCTGGCGAGCGGCAATACCGATCAGGTGCTGAGTCTGATTGAACGCAGTGCGCAGGGTTTTGTCGAAACGCGCTACGACGCCGTGCGCTTTGTGCCATTGCTGCCAGGAACCGAATGAAACAGCTCGTCCTTCCCGTACTGCTGACCACCTTGCTGGCCGCCTGCGCCAGCCACGCGCCCGCCCCCGTGCTCGACCGCAGCACCGGGCGCGCGCCGGGCGCGACCGAGAGTCGCAGCGGCTTCCATACGGTGAAGAAGGGCGACACGCTGTACAGCATTGCGCTCGACAATGGCCAGAATTACCGTGACGTTGCTGCCTGGAACAATATCGAGAACCCGAACCTGATTCGTGTCGGCCAGTCGCTGCGTGTCGCCCCGCCCGGCCCGCAGCAGGAGGAAGCCGGTGGCGAGGTGATCAAGCCGATCCGGACGACGGATGTCGAAGAGGTGCGCCCCATCGGTCAGGCCGCCGTGCCGGCGACCAGCGCCGCGGCCCTGAAGCAGTCGCCCAAGGGCGGCAAGCAGCCGTATTCGGAGGAGGCCTGGGCGCGCGCGCAACGCAGCGAAGTGGTCGTCCCTGCGATGGCAACTGCCAAGCCGGCGGAGGCAGCGCCCGCGGTTGCGGACAAGCCGGCCGTTGCCGCGAGCGACGAGGTGAGCGACTGGGTCTGGCCGACGGCCGGCAAGGTCGGCACTCCCTTCGTCGAGGGCACGAGCAAGGGCATCGACATTCCGGCCAGGGCCGGGCAGCCCGTCCTCGCTGCCAGCGGCGGTACCGTGACCCTGGTCAGCAATGCGGTGCGCGGCTATGGAAATTTAGTTGTCATAAAGCACAGTCAGACTTTATTATCCGTCTATGCCCATAACAGCACGGTGCTGGTCGAGGAGAAGCAGACCGTCACCAAGGGGCAGAAGATTGCTGAAGTCGGAGCGACGGATACGGACAGTCCCAGGCTGCATTTCGAGATACGCCGCATGGGCAAACCGGTCGACCCACTCAAATTCCTCCCGCCGCATTAGCGCGGCTTGACGACAGGGGCAGGCATGAGCAGCGAAGACATCTTCACCGACGAAGGCAGCCAGGAAAACGAAGGCGAACTCGCGCCGCCGCCCGAGGTGGAGGTCGAGTTCAATCCGGCGACCGAGTTTCTCAATGATGTCACCCAGCTTTACCTGAACGAGATCGGCGCGAGCTCATTGCTCAAGGCCGACGAGGAGCTGGCCCTGGCGCGGAAGAACCGCGCCGGCGATTTCGCCGCGCGGCAACGCATGATCGAATGCAATCTGCGCCTCGTTGTCAGCATCGCCAAGCGCTATCTCAACCGCGGCCTGCCGCTCGACGACCTGATCGAGGAGGGCAATCTCGGGCTGATCCATGCGCTCGAAAAGTTCGATCCGGAGCGCGGTTTCCGTTTCTCGACCTATGCGACCTGGTGGATACGCCAGAACATCGAGCGCGCCATCATGAACCAGTCGCGCACGATCCGCCTGCCGGTGCATGTGATCAAGGAACTCAACCACGTCCTGCGCACCCTGCGTCACCTCGAAAGCAATGGCGAGCATGCGGGCCGTCACGGCGCGCACCTGGACGAGGTCGCACGCATTCTCGACAAGCCGGTCGAGGAGGTGCGCCGCATTCTGGCCCTCAATGAACGCGCCGCTTCGCTGGACACCCCGCTCGACGTGGACTCCGATCTTTCCGTCGGCGATGCGATTGCCGACGAGGATGCCGAGGACCCGGAGCTGCATCTGGAAAATGCCGAGATGGAAGCGCGTGTCGCTGCCTGGGTCAGTCAGCTGTCGGAACGGCAGCGCAGTGTGGTCGAACGCCGCTACGGCCTCAACGGTCACGACATCACGACCCTGGAAGCCCTGGCCGATGACCTGGGCCTTACCCGTGAACGCGTGCGCCAGATTCAGCTGGAGGCGATTGCCCATCTGCGCCGGCAGATGGCCAGGGATGGCGTGGGCAAGGACGCCCTGCTCTAGGCCTCTCCGCATCCCGCAAAAAAAGAGGCCGCCCGATTGGGCGGCCTGCTGGCTACGCTACGACAGCCTTATTTGGCGCGACGGCGTGCGGCCACTGCACCGAGAATACCGAGGCTGCCCAGCAGCAGCGCATAGCCTTCCGGCTCCGGCACATCCGAGGCGGTGAATTCGACGCGCACACCGGTCGGGTTGCCGCTGGCCAGGGCCAGATTGGTCACCTTGAATTCCAGGGTGTTCACGCCGCTGTTGAACAGGTAGTGCGAGGCGAAGAAGCCGGACCAGCTTTCAAAGCCTGCGGAAACGCCGATCTGTTCGCCATTCAGCCAGACCGAGCCGAAGTTGTCGGCCGCCCAGCGGCCCTGGATGAAGCCGACCGAGGTGTCATAGCCGGTCAGGTCGAAAGTCAGGGTCCAGACATAGACGCCATTCTTGGTCGGGTCGAGGCTGCGTGCCTCGTCCGCGAACGGGGTGATCCACTTGGACACATTGGTGTTGCCGCCGACCCAGGGGCCGCCATCCGGGAAGCCCACCTGGTCAGCTGCATAGCCGAAGGGGCCGGCAACAGTGGTGCCGTTGGTGACGGTGAGGGCGTAATTCGTGTCCTGGGCATTGTCGGCCACGCCGGCACCGGTGTTCACGAGGCCGCTGATCGGCACTGCCATGGCCAGCGGTGCAATCACGGTGGCGATCAGTGCTGCAGCAATCTTGTTTGTCTTCATCGGTATCTCTTTCAGCGAAGTTTGAGGTGCCATGCGGGCGTTGATGCACAGC
>JAIEOJ010000215.1 GCA_019750575.1 Rhodocyclaceae bacterium
TTCGAGCCCATGGACGGCGAGAAGAAGATGCGCATGTTCAAGCTGCTGTGCCAGATCGGCCTCAAGGAAATCGAAGCCGGCTTCCCCTCGGCCTCGCAGACCGAGTTCGACTTTTTCCGCACCCTGATCGAAGGCAAGCACATCCCCGACGATGTGACCATCGAGGCACTCACGCAAGCACGCGAGCCCTTGATCCGCCGCACCATCGAATCCCTGATCGGCAGCAAGCGCGCCATCGTGCACGTCTATAACGCCACCTCCGACCAATTCCGCGAAGTCGTGTTCAACATGACGCGCGAGGAAGTGAAGGCCATGGCGGTCAATGCGGTCAAACTGATCAAGGAGCTCACCGCCCAGCACCCGGAAACCGAATGGGTGCTCGAGTACAGCGCCGAGACCTTCACCAACACCGATCTCGACTTCGCCAAGGAAGTCGTAGATGCCGTCACGGAAACCTGGGGCGCCACGCCGGCCAACAAGGTCATCATCAACCTGCCGGCCTCGGTCGAGGTCGCCACGCCCAATATCTACGCCGACCAGATCGAGTGGATGCACCGCAACCTCGCCCGCCGCGACAGCATCATCCTCAGCCTGCACCCGCACAACGACCGCGGCACCGCCGTGGCTGCCGCCGAACTCGGCATCATGGCCGGCGCCGACCGCGTCGAAGGCTGCCTGTTCGGCAACGGCGAACGTACCGGCAACGTCGACCTCGTCACCCTGGGCCTGAACCTCTACACCCAGGGCATCCACCCGAATCTCGACTTCTCCGACATCAACACGATTGCGCGCACCGCTGAGCACTGCACCCAGCTGCCCGTGCACCCGCGCCATCCCTGGGTCGGCGACCTCGTCTACACCGCCTTCTCCGGCTCGCACCAGGATGCGATCAAGAAAGGATTCGCGCTGCAGAAGCCCGACGCCAAGTGGAATGTGCCCTACATGCCCATGGACCCGGCCGACGTCGGCCGCAGCTACGACTCGGTCATCCGCGTGAACAGCCAGAGCGGCAAGGGCGGCATCGCCTACTTGCTCGAAACCGAGTATGGCGTCGTCATGTCGCGCCGCCTGCAGGTCGAGTTCTCGCGCGTGGTGCAGGAGCACACCGACAAGTTCGGCGGCGAAGTCAGCGCCGCCGACATCTGGAAGCTCTTCTCCGACACCTACCTCGATACCGTGGCACCGGTGCGCTACGTCGAACACCACCTGTTCGAGAGCGGCAACGCCCAGGGCATCAAACTCGTGGTCGAGCACAAGGGCGTAAAACATGTACTCAACGGCGAAGGCAACGGCCCCATCGACGCCGCCGCCCACGCGCTGCAGCAGATCGGCATCAGCCTCAAGGTGCGCAGCTATGAAGAGCGCTCCATGAGCAGCAGCGACGACGCCGGCGACGCCCGCGCCTGCGCCATGATGGAAGTCGCCACCGCCGGCGACAGCCGCGAGTGCTACGGCGTCGGCATCGACGGCAACATCGTCACCGCCTCGATCAAGGCCCTGATCAGCAGCGCCAACCGCGTGGCGGCGCAGGCGGAGGAAAGCAAGGCGGCCTGATCCCGCAGTCGCTTCGCACCCAACAAAAAGCCCCGGCATGCCGGGGCTTTTTTATGTACTTTCCTCAAGACTGCCTGTCGGTTGACCCTGACGGCACATGCTCCACCGCCTCACGCGCGAGCTTGCCTATCGGGCCGAGATGGGTATAACAAAACCCCAGCTCATACTTCAAACCGTAGCCGAGCGCCCGGTCGAAACCGATATGGGCACCCCAGATCAGCGCCACAACAAGGCTCAGTTGCGACGATATAGCTAGCGCAAGAGCCAGGCACACCAACGGCCCCAGATAAGAGTGGCTGGCGTTATAGGCCAAGGCACCTGCACGCGGGCCGACCAGATAACCGAGCATCGCCAGATCCGGCAACAGAAAGCACGCGAGGAAAACGCCCCAGCCACCGCCAAATTGGGCATAAGCAAAGCTGCATACAGCCAGAACGCAGAACCCTTCAAGACGGAGCAAACTGCGCACCCCACCGACAGTTGAACCAGACATGACGGTCCTCAATTCAGCGCCCGATCCACGATCTCATACACATCGCGCGACAGGCCCTTGTGGTTGCGCACCGACTCCAGTGCCCGGATTGCGTGCTGCTGACGCACGGCGTCGAACTTCTTCCAGCGATCGAAGCAGCGGGCGATGCGTGAGGCAACCTGCGGGTTGAGTGCATCGAGCGTGATGATCTGCTCGGCGAGGAAGCGATAGCCCGAGCCGTCGGCGGCATGGAAGCGCACGTGGTTGGCGCCGAAGGCGCGGATCAGCGAATATACCTTGTTGGGATTCTTGATGTCGAAGCTCGGGTGCTTTGTGAGCGCCTGCACTTCGGCCAGGGCATTCGGCAGACGGCTTTGCGCCTGCACCAGCAGCCACTTGTCCACCACCAGGGCCTCATGCTTCCACTGTTCGTGGAAGGCATCCAGCGCCTGCTGGCGCTCCGGCGTGTCGTTCATGCACAGCACAGCGAGCGCGGCGTACTGGTCGGTCATGTTGTCGGTGGTCTTGAACTGCTCCAGGGCCTGGGCGCGCACTTCGGCGGTATTCAGCTCGGCGAGGTAGCCGAGGCAGATATTGCGCAGTGCACGGCGACCGGCTTCTTCGCTCGTCGGCTGGAAGGGGCCTATCGGCGCAGTCTTGAAGATCAGCGTTTCCAGCGCCACGCGCTGGGTTTCAGAAATAAAGCGGCGCAGGCCGTTGCGTGCGGCATGTAGCGCATCCGGATCAACCACATCCAGTTGTTCGGCCAGCGTGGCCTCGCCCGGCAGGCTCAGCAGCTCGGCGGCAAAGGCCCAGTCCGGCTTGCCCATGGCCGGGTTCTTGTTCATGGTCTGCTCGACGATCCAGGTAATCGCGTCGGCATAGCTCTGCGGCCATACAACCTTGCCACCGGCCGAGATCGTCTTCGTTGCATCGAGGATCAGCTTGCCGGCAAGGCGCTGGCCGGCTTCCCAGCGATTGAAGGCGTCGCTGTCATAGGCCATGAGATGCGTGAGCTCCTCGTCCGTGTAGTCGAAGCTCAGCACAACGGGCGCAGAGAAGGAACGCAGCAGGGACGGCACAGGCTTGACGTCTATGCCCTCGAAGACGAAGGTCTGCTCGGGCTGGGTGAGCTTGAGTACCTTGGTCGTCACGTACTTGCCGTCATCATTCAGCAGCGGCAGATCCGCGCCTTCCGGCCCGACCAGGCCGACCGAGACCGGGATCAGGTAAGGCTGCTTGACCGGCTGGCCCGGCGACGGCGCGCAGGACTGCTTGAGGGTCAGCGTGTATTTCTGTGCCGCCGCGTCATAACTGCCGCTGGCGGCGACATGCGGCGTACCGGCCTGCTCGTACCAACGCAGGAACTGCGGGGTCAGCGGAGAAACATCACCGCCGGAGGCATCGCGCATGGCGGCGAAGAAATCCTCGCAGGTCACGGCCTGGCCGTCATGGCGCTCGAAATAGAGATCCATGCCCTTGCGGAAGCCCGCCTTGCCGATCAGCGTTTCCATCATGCCGATAACCTGAGCGCCCTTTTCATACACCGTGGCGGTGTAGAAATTGTTGATCTCCATATAGGACGAGGGCCGCACCGGATGCGCCATGGGGCCGGCGTCCTCGGGGAACTGGGCGGCGCGCAGGGTGCGTACTTCCTGGATGTGGGTGACGTTGCGGTTGTGCACGTCCTCGCCGAAGCGCTGGTCGCGATACACGGTCAGGCCTTCCTTGAGCGAGAGCTGGAACCAGTCGCGGCAGGTAACGCGGTTGCCGGTCCAGTTGTGGAAGTACTCGTGCGCGACAACGCGGTCGATATTCACGTAGTCGGTATCGGTGGCCACATCGGGGCGCGCCAGCACGTACTTGGTGTTGAAGATGTTGAGGCCCTTGTTCTCCATGGCCCCCATGTTGAAATCGCCGACCGCGACGATCATGTAGTAATCGAGGTCGCACTCCAGGCCGAAGGTGTCCTCGTCCCACTTCATCGACTTCTTCAGCGCTTCCATCGCGTGCGGACACTGATCGAGCTTGCCCGGTTCGACAAAAATGCCCAGATTGACGGTACGACCTGAACTGGTCGTGTAGGTATCAACGATCATTTCCAGCTTGGCGGCGACGATGGCGAAGAGATAACAGGGCTTGGGGAATGGGTCTTCCCAACGCGACCAGTGGCGGTGCGCCTTCTCGTCACCGGCTTCCTGACCATGTGCCACCGGATTGCCGTTGGCGAGCAGGATGGGCAGCTTGTCCTTGTCGGCATGCAGGGTTACGGTGTACTTCGCCATCACATCCGGGCGGTCCTGAAACCAGGTGATGCGACGGAAGCCCTGCGCCTCGCACTGCGTGAAATAGCCGTCCTTGGAACGGTACAGGCCGGACAGGCGCGTGTTCCTGTCGGGATCGATCTCGACCACGGTCTGCAGCGTGAAGCGCTCCGGCAGATTCGCCAGCGTCAGGCTGGTCTCGGTCTCGACGTAGTCGTGCGGCAGCAGCGCCGTGCCGTTGACCGCCACGCTCAGGGTCTTCAGCTCTTCACCGTCCAGCACCAGCGGCGCATTCGCCAGTGCTGCTGCCGGATTGCGGCGCATGGTCGTCGTGGTCGTGACGATGGCGCTGGCCGGCTGGAAATCGACATCGACATCCACCGTGTCGACGAGGAAAGGCGGCGGCGTGTAGTCCTTGAGGTAGATGGTCTGCGGAGTTTCGGTTTTCATCGTGAGGGCCCTGAAAGCGGAAAGCGGCGATGGTTCGCCGCTTTCATGATCGGTATGACGAAATTATATGCCTGCGGCAGGGAGCGGGACGTAGCCCGGCGCCGCGCCCTTGATCTCGGCCCAGAGCTGGCCGGCGGGTACGCGATTCTGCGCGGTGCGGTCCACCCACTCGGTAGGCTGTGCCTGTGCGGCGTTGAAACGCACGCCCCAGATAGGCTCGAAGCGCTCGGTGCTCAGCGAGTAGCGCGCATCACCGATGATGCTGGCGTCGCCGACGGCACGCGCCACCCAGCCGGCAGAGAAGTAGCTGAAGCGCGCAAAGTCGCGTTGCACCAGCGGATTCGCCTGCTGCGCCGGCGGCAGGTCAGCCGCACGCAGCAAGTCCACCTGATGCCCTGCCTGCCAGTGCAGATCGCCCATCACGCGCACGCGGTCGGTGTGCAGCACGCCGCCGGCCTCGTAGAGGGAGCGCCAGACAAAGGGATTACCGACGGTGGGAAAGATCTCGCCGCGCACGACTTGATGGCTGCGCGTGGCGGCGATCTGCCGCTGCGCATCGAATGCGCGCTCCTGCTGCCAGGCCGAGACGCCAACATAGGCGATGGCGAAAACCAGCGCGGCCATGGCCGCGCCCTTGCTGCGGCGACGTACCGCCAGCACCAGGCCGGTAAGCAGGCCCAGCGTCAGCAGCGGGCCTATGGTGGTGATCCAGTGCCAGGCGGTGCGTTCGTCGCTGAAGGGCCACAACAGATGCGTGCCGTAGTTGGTGCAGGCATCGAGCAGGCCATGAGTGGCATAGCCCAGCATACCGGCCAGCCACAGCAGCCGCCAGCGCTCGCGCTGGGAGCGGAACAGCAGCCAGGGCAGCATGGCCAGCAGACCGCCCAATGGAATAAAAGCCAGTGCATGCGTGAAGTGTCTATGAAACTCGATGGCCAGCAAGGGATCGGTGCTGCTGCGGATCAGGATATCCAGATCAGGCAGCAGGCCGCCCAGCGCGCCAACCAGCCACAGCTGGCGGCGCGGATAACGGCCGATGTAGTCACGTTTTGGCGAGGCCAGCGCGGCTTGTGCGGTGCATGCGCCCAGCAGGGCGTGGGTAAAGGGGTCCATGTTTTAGGGCTTAGTTACAACAATGACGGTGCGGAAGGTTCGAAGAAAGAAACTCCCTCGCCCTTGAGGGGAGAGGGGCTAGAAAAAACCGACTGTGTTCCACTGCAATTCGGACTACCAAGTGCTCTTATCTCGGTTTGCTGCAGGCCGCATCGCGGTAGGGACCGGCGACTTTTTTCCAGCCCTCGCCCGGCGAGGTCTGGGCGCAGATGAAGCCGCCCGCGCCCTTGCCTTCCCAGCGATACCAGGCGGCATTACCGGCCCAGGCCGGAAGGGCGAGGCAGAGCAACAGGAGAGGAAATTTTTTCATGCCATCGGCTCCGCGGTAAAGCGTCCGCTTGCGGCACGCTGCCTTAGGACATCCACCAGCAGCGTACGTTCCCGCTGCTTGACACGTTCAGCAAGGCGCTCCACCGTATCACCGGCCAGCACCGGCACCTTCGCCTGTGCAATCACCGGCCCGCTGTCGTAGTCGCCCTCGACGAAATGCACGCTGGCGCCGCTCTCCGTCTCGCCGGCGGCCAGCACTGCGGCATGCACATGGCGATCGTACATACCGGCGCCGCCGTATTTCGGCAGCAGCGAGGGATGGACGTTGATCATGCGGCGCTGAAAGGCATTCATCACCTGCGGCCCCAGCCGCTTCATGTAACCGGCAGTAACGACGACGTCAGGCGCGGCTTCACGCAAGGCCGCCGTGAGTGCGGCATCCAGAGCCTCGGCATGCGCATGCGTGGCCATACTCAGGTGTCGTGTGGCAATGCCTGCGGCGCGTGCACGGCGCAGCGCGCCGGCATCGGCATTGTTGGAGACGACGATGACCACCTCGGCTGCCAGCTGCCCGGCGGCAATCGCATCCAGCAGGGCTTGCAGGGTCAAACCCTCACCCGAGGCCAGCACGCCGATACGCAAAGCTGGCAAGGGTTTCGGGGGGGTGTTCGGCATTGGCAAGGACATCGGGAACAGGGACAATAGTCCGCAATATACAGGCAGTCGGCCACGCTCCGGCCGCCGCATACGAGGACAGAATCATGCTGATCAATTGCGTCGCCTACGAAAACGGCCACAAGCTCGCCGATATCCAGACCACGGACATCAGCGACTACCTCTCCCGTCCCGGCTGCTTCGTCTGGGTTGCGCTGCGCGATCCCGATGACGGCGAGCTGGAGCTGATGCAGGAAGAGTTCGGTCTGCACGAGCTTGTGGTCGAGGATGCCAGCCACGGTCACCAGCGCCCCAAGATCGAGGAGTACGGCGACTCGCTCTTCGTCGTCATGCACACCATCGAGTTCGCACCGGACGACAGCCTGCAGGAAGGCGAGATCCACATCTTCGTCGGCCCCAACTACCTGCTCTCCATCCGCAACCGCAGCCGCCACAACCTGCTCAGCGTGCGCACGCGCTGCGAGCGCGAACCGGAGCTGCTGCAGAAGGGCTCGGGCTTCGTACTCTACGCGCTGATGGACGCCATCGTGGACCAGTACTTCCCCGTGGTGCAGGAGTTCGAGAACCGGCTGGAACTGGTCGAGGCGCAGATCTTCGAGCAGAAGACCAAGCCGCGCAAGAACATCCGCGAACTCTACAGGCTCAAGCAGGACGTCATGGAACTGCGCCATGCAGTCACGCCCATGCTGGATGCAGTCAGCAAGCTCGCCGGCGGCCGGCCACCCAGGCCCTGCGAGGGCATGCAGGAATACTTCCGCGACATCTACGACCATCTCTCCCGCATCAACACCTCGGTCGAGTACATCCGCGAAACCATCACCACCGCCACCCAGGTGAATCTCGCCCTGGTCGCCATCGAGGAAGGCGAGGTGAACAAGCGCCTCGCCGCCTGGGCCGGCATCTTCGCCGTTGCAACCGCTTTCGCCGGCATCTGGGGCATGAACTTCGAAGTCATGCCCGAACTCAAGTGGAAGTACGGTTACCCGGTCGCGCTGGGCATGATCACGGTCACCTGCTATCTGCTGTATCGACGCTTCAAGCGCGCCGGCTGGCTGTGACCGCAGAGCAATGCCTGGCATACCTGCAAGAAGCTGCCTTGCGGGACACGCACAGAAACCTTCTTCGACTCATAAGAAGGAACGCCTGCGGAAGGATTGAAGTCATCCTGGCGGATTCACTGCAATCACACCCGCAGACCTTGCGGCCTAGCCCTTGGTCTTGACCTGCATTGCTGCCCGGGTCTGGGATTGGAAACTGGCTGCAGGCGCAACCGGCTTCTTTTCCTGCTTGGGTTTCTTGGCTTCCTTGTTACCGCGTAACTGGCTCTTGGCCATGATGCTCTCCTTGCGCTGACGAAGTCGTCCGTTCGATCATAGGCC